>BPIQ01000003.1:300000-597665 GCA_026004195.1 Candidatus Binatia bacterium | reverse complement strand
GCGCCCGGAATCCGCCGGCTTGGAAAGCGAAGGCGACGGGGAGTTTCAGGGGGTCCTTCGGGCCAACCGCAGGCGGGCCTTCTTGGCCCGGCAGGCGTAGACCAGCCCCAGGTCTTCCGCCCCTTCGAGCGTGCCGCGTGCCTCCCACGTCACGGCTTTTCCGAGCGTCCGCACGGACTCCCGATAGGTTTCCGCGTCCACGAGAGTCTCCCCTGTACGGGCCCGCCCGCAGAGCTCCAGGGCAGGCCGGACCGCCTCGGGAAGCCGCCGCCGCTTCCGAGGTGCGTCGGTCCCGGAAAGCAGCACCGTAGGTCCCGTCCCGATACCCATTCGCAAGGTCGGGAAAGCCGTGTCTTTTTGCCAGCGCGCGCGGAAAACGTTTCGGAGCGACAGCCACGCTTGCTGGATGTCGAGGGCCGTCCTCACGGCTTCCGAAGCTGCGCCCTCCTTCCGGCCGGGAGCACCGAAAATACACAGGATGCAGCCGGCGAGTTCTTCGAGCACGGCGAGCCGCGCCACGGCCAGGTCCGCTATGGCGGAAAGAAGCGGCTCGAGCGGGGAAGACCGCAGCGGCCGGTACCCTCCGGGCACGTCCGGGGCGTCGATCCTCACGGCCAGCACCGAAACCCCGGGCGCCGACCGGACGTTCTTTTCGCCCCTCCTTTTCCGTTTCGTGCGAACCACGAAAGCCTCAACGCCTCGCGATCCGGACACCCGACAGACGGCGGCACGGGACGACCGCGGCCCGTACTCGAAGGACACCTACGATTCGGCTAAAACGGCCACAGTGACCAACCGTCAAAAGAAAATCGTCCTCTGGATCGTGATCGGCGTCCTCGCCGCCGCTTTTCTCGCCGCCGACGTTCTCTACTACCTCATGTAGCCGCGAGCTTCTCGAACTCGCGGCGGGCTCGCTCGTTCTGGCGGCTGCTCACCGCTTCGAGCAAGCTCGGCAAAAAGCGCTTCGCGTAGTAGAGAATCCACGCCTCGGGACTCACCGGCGCCACGGCGCGGTTTTTCCGGACGGCCCGCACGATCGCCCGTGCGACGCGCTCGGGACCGTAGTTACGCCGCCGGTAGAACTCGACCATGCGCTCGCGCACACCCGGACGAGCGTAGAGACCCCGCAACGCAGAAGACCGGGTGATGGGCGTATTGACGATACCCGGGCAGACGACCGTGACGCCAATGCGCGCCCGCCGGAGTTCTTGCCGCAAAGCTTCGGAAAGACCGAACACGGCGTACTTCGTCGTGGCGTAGGCACACAACGGTTCCGTGGCCACGAACGCGGCCGCCGATGCCACGTTGACCACGTGTCCCCCCTGCCCGCGCGCTACCATCGGGGGGAGGAAAAAATGGCAGCCGTAGACGACCCCCCGGAGGTTCACCCCCAGGATCCACTCCCAGTCCTCGAGACTCGTGTCGAGAAAGCTCGCCCCGAGACCGACGCCGGCATTGTTCACGAGCACGTCGACGGCGGGAACACGCGCGTGGACGGACGCGGCAAAACGTTCCATCTCGTCGCGTTTCGACACGTCGACCCGTGCCCCCCACGCGTCGACACCCTCTCTTCGGGCGAGTTCGCAGACCTCCTCGAGCCCTTCCTCGTTCAGGTCGCAAAGCGCGAGATTCGCGGCTTCCCGAGCGAACGCAAGAGCCGTCTCCCTCCCGATCCCGCTCGCGGCTCCCGTCACGACGCAGGTTTTGCCTCGGAAATCGTCCACGGGCATCTTCGGAACGGCGTTCAATCCGCTCGGCGCCGCCACCTCCGTTTTCTCCCGAACCCGAGGAGAACTGCGGGCGCAGCAAGGACGAGAGCCGCCCTTGCCAGGAGCCACGACGGATCGCGCGGCGGCGGGTCGACCTCGCAGCCGCAGCCGCCTCCGTTCCCTTTCTTCGCGGTCGGAGTGGCGGTGGGCGACCCGTTCTCCCCTCCCGTCGGAGTCGGCGAGGCAAGAGGCGTCGGTGTCGACGGCACCCCGGTGGGCGAGGCAGTCACCGAGGGCGCGGCCGTAGGGGAGGGGGTCGCCGAGGGGCTCGGCGGAGTCGGTGTGGCCGACGGCGCGGTCGGCGTGACGGTGGGGGTGAGCGTCGGAACCGGGGTGTCGGTCGGCTCCGGTGTCACCGTTTCCGTAGGCGTCGGGGTGGGCGGGCACTCGAGAGCCTCGCGCCGGAGCTCCATCACGAAGATGTCGCGGGCCCCGTTCGTGTCCCCTTCGACGAGGTCCGACCGCGTCGACTCGAAGGCGACCCAGCGCCCGTCCCTGCTGATGGCGGGAGCTGTGCTGCCCCCGATTCCCGCCGGTAGGGGAGGCGTGAGCCGGCAGGTCTCCGCGGAGCTCCGATCGCGCACGAAGATCTGGCTCGACGGAACCCCGCCGTCGGGCACCAGGTTCGAGGCGAGCGAAGCGAATACGACGAACCTCCCGTCGCCGCTGATGCTCGGGCGAGAACTCGGTCCGAGAGCCTCCTCGCCCGTCGTGGTCACGCTCACCCGCTCCGTCCGGCCCTCGAGAAGGTCCCGCACGAAGACGTCGGTCACGCCGTTCGTGTCTCCCTCGACGAGATTGGGCGCATCGGACTCGAAGGCCACGAACCTACCGTCGAAGGACAGGGCGGGAGGGAAAAGAGACGCTTGCGAGTCGCCACGCGACGCCGTGCCGTCCCTGGGGACCGACACGCGCTGCGTCGTCTTCGAACACAGGTCCCGCACGTACACGTCCAGCTTCTCGTCGGTATCGAGCCCGTCCGGAAGAAGCCGCGGGCTCGCCGTGACGAAGGCGACCCGGCACCCGTCGCCGCTCAGAGCCGGTGCGTGGACGGCACGATCCGGATCGCTCGAGACCGTGCGCACGCTCGCCAGCTCGAGGGTGCCGGTCTCGCGGTCGTAGACGTAGACGTCCGCGAGCCGTGTGTTCGGGTCGTTCGGGAGCAGCGAAGCCGTCGTCTCGAAGGCCACGAAGCGGCCGTCGGCGCTGAGCGACGGAGGAACGTCCCGCGTCCCCCCGGGCGCCTCGCTTCCGTCGGGCCTCGTACTCACGCGCTCGATCGACCCGCTGGCCAGATCGCGCACGAAGACGTCCGCAGAACCGTTGCGGTCTCCGAGAACGAGATTCGAGGCGAGCGAGCCGAACGCCACCACGAGTCCCGAATCGTCGATCGCGGGAGGGAAGCTGTTGTCGTTGGCGAGAAAACCGAACTGGCTGAGGCTCACCCTTCGAGTCTCGCCGGTTTCCAGGTCGTGGACGTAGACGTGAAAGTGGTGAGCTTCGGGCGGCGGGTCCGCGAGATTCGAAGCGTCGGATTTGAAAGCCACGAATCTACCGTCCCCGTTCAGAACGGGAAAGAAGCTGTCGCCGTCGGCCTCCCGGCCGGCACTGTCCACGGAGACGCGAAACACCTCCTGCCCCGAAGCCGGAAGGGCGAGCGCAAGGCAAAGAGCGACCACGAGCCCGAACCGGCCGCACGAGAACTTCGAGCCTACGGCAAGCATCCGCTCTCCTCCTTCCCCGGTAAGTCCACACGACACCGCCGCGCCGAAGTAGCACAAAACCGCGTCACGGGACAAACACGGCCCTTCTACCCCGGGAGGCCGCCGTCTTGCGAGAACCGACACTCGGGGTCTATCGTCGCCCGAACGATGTCGCAATACCTTCGCGACGCCGAACTCGAGGTCCCGGTCGAGACCCCACGGCAGCTCGTCGATTACTTCGTCCGTGGCGGGAGACCCCCCGAAGACTGGCGGGTGGGGACCGAGTACGAAAAAATCTGCGTTCGCCGGGACGGCCGCGCGGTTCCCTTTTTCGGCCCTGCGGGCGTGGAAGAACTTCTGGTTCGGCTTTCCCGGAGCCACGGGTGGGAGCCCGTCGTGGAAAACGCTCACGTCGTCGCGCTTCGCCGCGGCCGCGCCTCGATCACCCTGGAACCCGGAGCGCAGCTCGAGCTGAGCGGAGAACCCTGGCGAACGGTGCGGGAAGCGGCCCGAGAACTCCGGGGACACGTCCGCGAAATCGTCGAAGTGGGAGAGCCGCTCGGCATTTTCTTTCTCGGCCTCGGGATGCAACCGTTCAGCCCGATCGACGAAATCCCCTGGGTCCCGAAAGAGCGCTATCGGATCATGGCCCCTTACATGACGAAAGTGGGCTCTCTCGGCCACCGAATGATGAAACAGACGGCGTCGATCCAGGTGAACGTGGACTACGAAGACGAGGCGGATGCCATGGCGAAGATGAGGGTGGCGACGGCCATTTGTCCGCTTCTTACGGCCATGTTCGCCAACTCCCCCTTTTGCGACGGCAAACTCGGGGAGTACCTCTCCTACCGCTCCCACGTCTGGACGGACACGGATCCGCAGCGTTCGGGCTTTCTCCCCTTCGTGTTTTCCGACACGGCATCCTTCGACGACTACGTGCGGTACGCCCTGGACGTTCCGATGTACTTCATCGTGCGGGAGCGCTGGATCGACATGACCGCCTACACGTTCCGCCAATACCTGGAACGTGGCTACGAAGGACACCGCGCCACGCTCGCCGACTGGCACGCGCACCTCACGACCCTTTTCCCGGAGGTTCGCCTCAAGCGGTACGTCGAGGTCCGATGCTTCGACTGCCAGATGCCGGAGCTCGCGCTGGCAGCTCCGGCGATCTGCAAAGGAGTGCTTTACTCCCGCGGTTCGCTCGAGGCCGCCTGGGAGCTGGTAAAAGCGTGGACATGGGAGGAGAGGCTCGAGCTCTGGCACGAGGTCCACCGATCGGCCATGCGGGCGAAAGTTCGCGGCCTCACCGTGCGCGACCTCTGCGGAGAGCTCCTCGAGGCGGCCCGCCTGGGGCTCGTGGACCGCGGAGCGCAGGAGGAGGTGGTCTACCTCGAGCCACTTTTCGACCTGGTCCGAAAAGGCGTGTCGCCCGCCGAGGAAGTACGGAGGCGCTGGAGTTCGGAGTGGGCGGAAGACCCCGAGCAGCTGGTCCGGGCTCTCGCCTATCGGCCTTTTTGAACGCTCCGGCTTTTTCCGTGACGCTGGTCACCCTCCTTACGGATTTCGGCACACGGGACGCTTTCGTGGGCATCATGAAAGGCGTGATCCTCGGGATCTGCCCCGAAGCCAAGCTCGTGGACCTCACCCACGAGATCCCCCCGCAGGACGTGCTGGCCGGTGCCCTCGTCCTGCGGTCCGCCGTAGGGTACTTCCCGCAGGGGACGGTCCACGTGGCCGTCGTGGACCCCGGCGTGGGCTCCCGGCGCAGGGGGCTCGCGGTGCGAACCCGTAAGGCCTGGCTTGTCGGGCCCGACAACGGGATTCTCGAGCCGGCAGCCAGGCTTCTCGGGGTCCGCGAATGCTTCGTGCTGTCCGACCCCCGGTACTTCCTGCCACGGCCGAGCCGCACCTTTCACGGCCGGGATATCTTCGCACCCGTGGCCGCCCATCTCGCGCGCGGCGTCGAGGGGCGCGAGCTCGGCAAGCCCACGAAGCTCCCCCGGCGGCTGCGGATTCCGACCCCTCGGCGCCGCGGCCGGACTCTTTCGGGGGAAATTCTCTACGTCGATCGCTTCGGCAACCTCTTCACGAACGTCACGGCGCGCGACCTCGAGTTCTTTTCCGGTAAGAAGCTTTCCGTTAGCATCTCTTCCGGTCGTTCGATTCCCATGAAGGCAACGTACTCCGACGTCCGCCCGGGTGCCCCGGTGGCTCTCGTCAACAGCTGGGGCCACCTCGAGATCGCCGTTCGCAACGGGAACGCCGCCCGGGAGCTCGGGCTCGGCCGAGGGGCGCCCGTCCGGGTGCAGGCTGTCTAGCAGGGAAAACGCGCATGCGGCCTTTCCCGTACGACGTCGAACCGAGCCCTTGGAGGCCCGAGACCGCGAGGGAGATACGCATACGTCCGGCTCGACGGAACGCTCCCTGGCTTCACGTCGTCCTGTTCGCAGCGACGTTTCTCACGACCTCCACGGCCGGGGCGCTGCAGATGAACGAGAATCCTTTTCTCGACCCCTCTCGGATCGTGGCAGGGTTCCCCTTCGCCGTCACCCTCATGTCGATTTTGCTCGTGCACGAGCTCGGGCACTACTTCACGTCGAAACTTCACGGCGTCCGCGCCTCGCTCCCCTATTTCCTGCCCGGCCCGCCGACTTTCATCGGGACGTTCGGCGCCTTCATTCGCATGCAATCTCCTCCGCGGACGCGGCAGGCCCTGTTCGACGTCGGCGCATCGGGACCCTGGGCGGGGCTTGCGCTGGCGATTCCGGCCGTTCTCGTGGGGCTCAAGCTCTCGGAAGTCCGTCCCTCGCAGCTCTTCGACGGCGAGGGGTTTCTCCTGGGAGAGTCCCTCCTTTTCTCCTTCCTGGCACGCATTTCCCTCGGCGTGCTCCCGGACGACGTGACCATCCTGCTGCATCCCGTCGCGTTCGCGGGGTGGGTGGGTCTTTTCGTGACGTTTCTCAACCTGATCCCGATCGGACAGCTCGACGGGGGGCACGTCGCGTACGCCCTGCTCGGGCCCGCCCACCGGATCGTCGCCCGGCTTTGTCTTCTCTTTCTGCTGGGACTCGGCTTTTTCGGAGACTGGATGGGATGGTTCGTCTGGGCCGTGCTGGTTTCCGTGCTCGGGGTCGACCACCCTCCGACGCTCGACCTTCACCGTCCCCTCGACCGCCGCAGGAAATGGGCCGCCTGGGCCACGGCCGGGGTGCTGGTCGTCACCTTCATGCCGACACCCATCGCGGTGCGGGAAGCACCCGTTCGGCCCGAGGGGGACGTGACTCCCGTGCGCATCGAGAAAGCCCCTTCGGTGCGCCTGGCGGTCGCGCTATGAGCCGACTTTCGTGGGACCAGTATTTCCTGATGATCACCCGTCAGGTCGCGGAGCGCTCGACCTGCAACCGGGCCAAGGTAGGAGCCGTGATCGTGCGCGACAAGAACATCCTCGCCACGGGGTACAACGGTGCGCCGGCGGGCTTTCCCCACTGCACGGAAGTGGGCTGCCTCGTCTACCGTTCCATCAACCCATACGGCGAAGAGGAGGAGAACTGCTTCCGTACGATCCACGCCGAAATCAACGCCATCGCCCAGGCCGCCAAGAACGGCGCCTCCATCCAGGGCGCGAGCATCTACGTCACGCACTCCCCGTGCATCCATTGCTTCAAGGTTCTGATCAACACCGGGATTCGGCACGTCTACTACGAGCGGGAGTACAAGTTGCACACCCTGGACGAGTTCCGGAAAATAGCGGACGTAACCCTCGAGAAGGTGGATCTCCCGAGCTGATGTCGACCATGGAACTCGCCGAGCTCAGGAACAGAATCGCCGAGCTTGCCTCCAAGCTCGAAGCCTTCGGGAGGCATCTTTGACGTCGCGGGGAAGGAGGTCCGGCTTCGCGAACTCGACCGGCTGGCGTCCGAGGCGGACTTCTGGGCCGACCCGGATCGGGCCCAGGGCGTACTCCGGGAGCGGGCTTCGCTTTCTGCGGCGCTCGAGAGCTGGCGGAAACAAAAGGAGAACCTCGAGGAAGCGGCCGTCTACCTGGAGCTCGCCGAGGAGGGAGACGAGGAGGCATCGAGCGAGGCGGCAAGGAAGCTCGCGGAGGTCGAGGGCGCGCTCGAAAGACTCGAGCTAGAGCGCCTTCTCGGTGGCGAGCACGACGCGGGGAATGCGATCGTCGCCATCCACCCCGGGGCGGGAGGGCTGGAAGCGCAAGACTGGGCGGAGATGCTCCTGCGCATGTATCTCCGCTGGGCCGAGAGGCGGGGCTTTCGCACCGAGATCCTCGAGTACCAACCCGGGGAAGGAGCGGGAATCAAGAGCGCCACGTTCACGGTCGAGGGCCCCTACGCCTACGGCTACTTGCGGGGCGAAGCGGGCGTCCACCGCCTGGTCCGCATCTCGCCCTTCGACGCGAACGCCCGCCGCCATACCTCGTTCGCGTCCGTCTTCGTCTACCCGGAGATCGAGGAAGACGTCGAGGTCGAAATCAACGAAGCCGACCTCCGGATCGACACCTTCCGCGCGAGCGGCGCGGGCGGGCAACACGTGAACAAAACCGACTCGGCCGTCCGCATCACGCACATCCCGACCGGCATCGTGGTCGCCTGTCAGAACGAACGGTCGCAACACAAGAACCGCGCGACGGCCATGAAGATCCTCAGGGCTCGGCTCTACGAACTCGAACGGCAGAAGCAGCGGGAAAAACTCGAGGCGCTGCACCAGACCAAGCGAGAGATCGCCTTCGGGAGCCAGATCCGCTCCTACGTCCTCCACCCTTATCGCATGGTGAAGGACCACCGCACGGGTGTCGAGGTCGGTAACGCGGACGCCGTGCTCGACGGAGAGCTCGACGCCTTCATCGAGGCCTATCTACACAAGGCGGCCGGGGAGGCCGAAGCGCCCCGACCTTGAACGGCCCGGACGACGCGAGCTCGTAGCTCGGCCCGGCGAGACCCGACGGGCGCCGCGCAACGCGAGAGGCAGGAGCAGCATCCAGACCCATCCCGCTCCCGGCGATCGGCCCCCCGCCGCGGAGCATCCCTTGCCCCGAGCCACGACGACGTCGGTCCGTCCGCTCGCCGGAGTGGGAGTCCTGGTCGGAATGCGAGTCGCGGTCGGAACCGCTTCGCTCACGCAGCGACCGAGGGCATCGCAGCGCTCCCCCGGTCCTTCGCATGCTTCTTCGCAGCAAACGAGATCCTCGGGCGGGCAGAAGCCGCTCGCGCACTCGCCCGGCGCGAGGCAGGGTTCGCCGGGACCCTTCGCGACGGTACACGTACCTTCGCTGCCCGGTATGCGACAGCTCTCGTCGGCTCCCGTGCAGGCCGTGTCGCAGCAGACTCCATCCTCGGCCGGACAGAAGCCGGAGCGACACTCCGCCGGCGAAGAACACGGCTCCCCGTTTTCCTTGAGGCACGTGCCCTCGGCACCGGGAATCGAACAACTTTCGTTCGGGCCCAGACAGGCGCGATTACAGCAAACGCCGTCCTCCGGCGGGCAGAAGCCCGACTGGCACTCCGCCGCGGTCGTGCACGGCTCGCCGTTCCGCTTGGGTCCCGTGGTCGTGCAGGTTCCCTGGACGCACACCTCGTTCGGGCCGTCGCACGCGCGGTCGCAGCAGATACCGTCTTCGGGCGGACAGAACCCCGACTGGCACTGGGAGGGCGAATCGCAGGGATCCCCATTGGGACGATTGTCGCCCGGGGTCGGCGTCGCCCGCTGGCCGAGCCCGCAAATTCCTTCCTCGCCCACCCGATTGCACACACGGTTCTCTTCGAGGCACCTCTCGTTGCAGCAGAAACCGTCCGTGCAAAACGTCGACGTGCACTGCGCGTCGGCGGTACAGGGCTCCCCGATGGGGAGTCCGGTGGGCAGGCAGGTGCCCTCGGACCCGGGCAGGTCGCAGCGCTCGTTGGCCCCCTCGCAAGGCGTATCACAGCAAATTCCCTCCGTTCCGCTTCCGACGGACGCACAGAAGAGGGGGAAGTTGCAATCCGAGTCCCCTCGCGAAACATCGCAAGGATCGCCCTTCTGGCCACCGGGTCGGAGCGTGGGGGTGGGCGTAGGTGTCGGAGTGCGAGGCGTGCCGGTCACCGTGGTGGGCCCCGGAGGAGGGGTCGGGAGACCGAATGTGGCATTCAAGAGCACGCGTACGCGGCGGTCGAGCGTCGTCGCTACCACCACGTCGGGGAAACGGTCGTTGTTGAAATTTCCTACCCCCAGAATCGGGGTACCACGGGCGAAGTCCTGTACCCTGAACGGACTCGCAAAAGACCCGTCCCCCACCCCTCTCAGGAAGTCGACTTTCGTGAATCCGAACTCGCCCACCGAACTCGACTCGGGAAAAGAAAGGCCCGCGGCGATGTCCACTATCCCGTCGAGGTCGAAGTCGGCTGCGACCACGTCCCGAAGAGCGCAGTTCGTAAAGCCCGTATCCGCGGCGGAGCATGCAACTCTCGTGACGATCGGTGCTCCAAGAAGACCCGCGCCAGCGTTGAATAGAAGCGATATCTCGTTACGGCGGGGGTCCGCCGCGGCGATGTCCACCCTTCCGTCGCCGTCGAAGTCTCCGGCTGTCAGCGTCTTGGAGCGCCGCCCCGCGACAAAGTTCGCCACGGGACGGAGGATCCCCGTCGAGTCTCCGAGCAACGTCGTTACTTCGCTACCCCCTCCTCGGGTACTCAAAGTAGCGACATCCAGAATCCCGTCCCCATCTAGGTCGGCCGTAATGACTTTCTCGGGCCGGTTTCCGACCCGAAACCGTTTCTCGCCACCGAACGTAGCATCGCCCCGGTTCAAAAGAACACTCACGTCGTCGCTACCCGGGTTACTGAACACGGCGTCGTCCCCGTTGACACCGTCCAGATCCAGCGTGGCGACCCCAAAGCCCCGACAGCAACGACGAACCGTCCTGGATGTGGGAAGAGTCCCGTCACCCTTCCCCAATAAAAGGAACACATTACGAGACCCCGTCGCGACGATTACGTCCATGTTCCCATCCTGGTTGAAGTCTCCCGCAGCTATGCCCCGCATGCCCTTGCCGATTGTCACCGCCGTCGCCTGCACGAACTCCCCGTCGCCCTTCGAAATCAGGACGGTAACGCGGTTACTGCCCGAGCTGGCTACTGCTACGTCGTCGATCCCGTCCCCGTTGAAGTCCGCCACGGCCACGGCCTTGGGCCGGCGGGCGACCTCGGTCGGTGTCCCGGGAAAAAACTGTAAGTTGAGCTGGGAGCTCACCGGCGCTGGGAAAAAAACGCCAGCAACGAGAACGAGTAAGCACGTTCGAACCACGGGACGTTCCCTCCGTACATCCCCGAACGCCACCGTCGACGACGGAATTCGGGCTTCCAACGGAACCCCCAAAGTTTCGCGTGGCGCGAATTCGTTTGTCAAATAGAAAACGCGAGCGTCAAGAACTCGACGCGCGCGCAGAGCAGACGCCCTCTCGCGCCGGCACGAGCATGAGCGCGCGACGTTCAACTCGCCTCGGCGGCACGCACAGCATCGAGTCGGCGCGTCCATGCGGCCACCCGCTCTTGCACCTCCTCGGGTCTCGAACGCGGCTCGAAGCGGGCTCCGAGATTCCAGACGTGGCGGAGCTCCTCGGCGCTCTTCCAGATCCCCACGGCCAGGCCGGCCAGGTAGGACGCGCCCAAGGCGGTCCCTTCTAGGCACTTCGGACGCTCGACCGCGATCCCGACCAGGTCGGCCACGGTCTGCAGGAGGAAATCGTTCGCGGCGGCACCTCCGTCGACACGAAGCACCGCAGGGAGTCGGGTTCCCGCGGCCTCGACGAGGGAATGCAGGACCTCGCGGCAGCGGAATGCGACGCCTTCGAGGAGAGCCCGAACGATCTGAGCCCGCGTCGTAGCCCTGGAAAGCCCGCCGAGAACCGCTCTGGCCCGGGCATCCATGTGGGGGGTCCCGAGGCCCTGAAAAGCCGGCACGAACCAGACACCTCCCGTATCGGGCACCGAGGACGCAAGCCGCGACGACTCCTCCGGAGAGGCGAGAAGTCCGAGCGCGTCCCTGAGCCACTGTACGGCAGCGCCCGCCGTGAGCACCGTGCCCTCGAGGCAAAAACTCCTGTCCCCGCCGAGTTGCCAGAGAACGAGCGGGTAGGAGCCACGGGACGGAAAGGCCGGCAGCGAGCCCGTGTGGATGTCGCACATGGCCGAGGTGCCGAAGGTCACCTTGAGGTCGCCGGGCCGGTGGCGCAAAAGACCGAACATGGCTGCCTGCTGGTCCCCTGCGAGAGCTGCCAGGGGAGCGTCGAACGACGGGCAGGAAGCCACGATCTCGCTCGACGCCCGGATCTCGGGGAGGATTTCTTGCGGGATCGCCAGAGCCTCGAGCACGTTCGGGTCCCAGCCCCCGGACAAGTAGTCGTAAAGCCCGGTGCACGACGCGTTGGATGCGTCGGTGACGTGCGCCCCCCGCCCGGAAAGGTTCCACGCAAGCCAGCTATCCAGCGTGCCGAAGCAGACTTCCCCTCGCCGGGCTCTTTCGTCGGCCCCAGGCACGTGCCGGAGGAGCCACTCCACCTTGGTCGCGCTCGCCAGCGTGTTCGTGTAAATGCCTTCCCGCAAAAGCTCCTCCACCCGCCCGGCGGTCCTCAAGTCTTGCCAGCCGATCGCCCGGTAAAGCGGCTCCCCGGTTCGTCGGTCCCACAGCAGTGCCGTGGCCCTCTGGTTGGCGACACCCAGCGCGCCGATTTCTCTCCTCCGGACCTTGGCTTCATCCAGTGCCCTCTCCACCACTTCCCGCGTGGCCGCCCAGAGAAGCACGGGATCGAGTTCCACCCATCCGGGCTTCGGGTGGTCACTCGAGACCTCGCGGTAGGCGCGACCCCGAATCGTGCCCTCCCTGTCCACGACCAGCGCCCGGACCCCTGTCGACCCCGCGTCGATAGCCAGAAGGACCGAGTCCACGACCCTTACTCCGGGAGCAAGACCCCTGGATTCAAGATGCCGGCCGGGTCCAGAGCGTCCTTGAGCCGCGAAAGGACGGTCGTACCCACACCGAGCTCCTCCCGCAGCCAGGCACGACGCACGCGTCCGATCCCGTGGTGGTGCGAGATGGTGCCACCGCAATCGAGCGCCGCCCGCATTGCGGCACTCCAGCAACGCTCGTAGAGGGCTTCGGCGCCCTCGGGCGATTCCGGCCGCGCGGCGAAGGTGAAATAGAGGCAGGTTCCCGTCGTGTAGGAGTGGGAACTGTGTCCGCTCGCAACGACCACGCCCGGAACCGCTCTGAGAGACGCCGTGACCCTGTGGTAGAGGTCGGAAACACGGTCCCAGAGGGCGGCGACTTCGATCGTATCGAGCACGAAGCCTTTCTCGAGGAACGTTTCGAACCCGGGGACGTTGTTTCGCTCGGCGAGCCACCTCTCCACCGGACCGAACCCCTTCTCGACGGCCCCGCGCCTCGAAGCCGCCTCGCGACTCGCCGAGACCTCCGCCTGCACGAGCTCCCCCGGCCCCTCCGAAAGCACCAGAAGAAGGCAGCCCTGGCCCGACTCCGGGAAGTGCCGCGCCGTTTCGTCCCGATCGTAAAGTCGAAGGACCGGAGGCCGCCAACCAGCCCGGAGTATCTCCCGGATGGCCTCGAGACCGCTCTGCATGTCGGAAAAAAGAAAAGATGTGCCCGCGCGGCAGGCAGGGAGCGGAAAAACCCCGAGCGTGACCTCGGTCACGACTCCCAGCGTGCCTTCGCTGCCGAGAAAAAGGTTCCGCAGGTCCGGCCCCGTCGAGGAACGCGGAGCCCTGCGCGTGGCGAGAACCTGACCGGAAGGAAGCACGACTTCGAGAGCGACCAAGCGATCCTCGATGGACCCGTAGCGCGTGGAGAACTGCCCCGAAGCGCGCGTGGCCACCCACCCTCCCACCGTCGAGAGCGCGATGGACTGAGGAAAATGCCCGCAGGTGTACCCTCTTTCGTTCAGTTCCGCTTCGAGCTCCGACCCGAGCAAACCGGCCTGCACCCTCGCCACGAGAGAGATCTCGTCGAGATCGAGAAAGCGCCCCATGCCCCGCCGAAGGTCGAGCACCACGGACCCCGCGTCCGGCAGAACGCCACCGCACACCCCCGAGCCGCCCCCGAAAGGCACGACGGGCACCTTCGCCCCGCTGGCATAGCGAAGAACGGAGCACACGTGCTCGACGGTCTCGGGAAACACCACGCAGAGCGGCGGCACGAGCCGTCCTCGCAGCCGCCGCAGCCGGGCCAGCGACCACCAGTCGCACTCGTGGGCGCGGAGGACCTCGGGATCCCAGCTCACGCGCTCCGGCCCGAGCAGGTCGACGAGGTCGCGGCGAACCCGATCCTTTTCAAGCATGAGCGGTCCGCCGGCCCGCTACCCGGCCCGAAACGAAGGTCCTCAGAGCCCGAACCGACTCCGCATACGCAGCCGCTTCTTCCCGTACCCGGTGCTCGCTCCAACCGAGCAGTTCGCCGAGAAGTCGGGCCGCTTCGGGAGCTTCCGGAAGACCGTTGCGGAGGTCGAAAAGAAGCATCCGAGTACGCCGCTCGAGAAAGTCCCGAAGCGTCGCGGCCATCTCTTCCGTCACGGCGTACTCTACCTCCGCACGCGTCACCGGCGAACCGGGTGTCAGAGGTTCGGCGAGCTCGGGTTCGGCGGTCATGCGCCCGAGAATGCGCTCGGCGAGAGAGCCGTAGATGGCGACCAGGCGCTCGATCGCCTCCGGCGCAACCGCGGGCCAACGCGCGCGGAGCCCGTGCGCGTACGCGCTCAGGTCCTGGCCCGTTTCGCCCCCCGAGAGCGGATCGACGTCGCTCGCTCCGCGATCGGGAGGAACCGAAACGCCCTGGGCCCGCAGGCGCTCCTCCACCTTCTCGAGAACGCGCTGCGCCATTTTCCGGAAGGTCGTGAGCTTTCCCCCGGCCACGGACACGAGGCCGTTCTTTTCGACCCAAATTTCGTCCCTGCGAGAAATCTCACTGGGCTTTTTCCCTTCCTCGTGGAGCAGGGGCCGAAGACCGGCCCACGCCGCACACACGTCCGAGGGTTCGAGACTTCCGCACCGCAGGGTCCGCACGACCGCGTCGAGAAGGTATTCCGCGTCCTCGAGACTCACCGGCGGGTCGTCGAAGGAACCTTCGTAGTCGGTATCCGTCGTCCCGACGTAGACCACCCGCTCCCGAGGCACGGCAAAAACGGAACGACGGTCCCGCGCGGACATGACGACGATCCTGCCTACCGGGACCTTTTCGCGGGGGACCACCAGGTGGACGCCCTTCGTCAGGTGAAGCCGCGGGCGCCCTCCGTCTCCGAGGAGCCGTACCGCGTCGACCCAGGGCCCCGCGGCGTTCACGACGACACGCGCGCGAACGCGGAAAGTACCGTCGCCCAACTCGTCGCGCACTTCCGCTCCTTGCACGCCCCGCGAGTCCGAGAGCAGGCCGACGACCGACGCGTAGTTCAGGGCCACGGCGCCGAGCTCGGCCGCGCGCTTCAGGACGGCAAGCACGAGCCGGGCGTCGTCGGTCAGGTACTCGTAGTAGAGCCCGGCCCCGTGGACGTTTTCCGGGCGCAGGAGAGGCTCGACAGCGAGGGCTTCCTCCTTGTCGAGAATCCGGTGGCGTTCCTCTTCCGGCACTCGCGCGATCTTGTCGTACGCCCAGAGCCCCACCCGCAGTTTCGCCTGCCCTCTACGGGACGCTACCGGCACCAGCATTTCCACGGGCCGCACGAGGTACGGCGCCAGCCTGCGAATGGTCTGCCGCTCGGTCGCGGCTTCCCTGACGAGTCCGACGTCCCCCTGCTCGAGGTACCTGAGACCACCGTGGATCAGCTTCGAAGACCGGCTGCTCGTACCGAAAGCGAAGTCGCGACGTTCGACGAGAGCCACGCGCAAACCCCGCAGTGCCGCCTCCCGGGCCACCCCGGCACCGGTGATCCCGCCGCCGACGACCAGGACGTCGAAGACCCCGCGTTCGAGCTCGGCGATCGACGCGGCGCGTCGGCGCTGGGAAAAGTTCCCCTCTTTGCGCTCCTTTGGCACGGCGTGCATTCCGGGAATCCGAGCGGCAAGAATCTCACGCCGCCCCGGAAAACACAACGGCGAACCGATTCTTGACGCGCCGCATTGACTCGATGACGCGGCGTGTTAAAAGAGCGGCCAGGAGGTGCAGGACCATGGCACGAACGAAAAAAGGCAAAACGACGGTCCGGGGGACGGGCGCGATCGGGGACTTCGCCCGGACCCTCACGGAGCGGCTCCCGGCGAACCTCCGGGAGTCCGCAGGCGAATTGCGGCGCTCGCTTTCCGGCTACACGGACCGGATCGGGCGGGAAATTCGCCACCGAGCAAGCGAGCCGGTAGCACGGCTGCGCGGGCTCGCGAGGCGGCTCGAGCAGCGACTCGGACGGGCGATTCGGCCTCTTCTCGAACGGCTCGACCTTCCTTCCAGGGAGGACGTCAACCGGCTCCGGAAACGCCTGAACGAGCTCGAACGGAGGCTTTCGAGCGCCGGCGCCGGCCCGACCGCCTGAGCGCGCCCCATCCTCCCCCACCGGGAGTCGCGACCAGAAGCCGCGCTCCGGGGGGAACGTCGAACGTGCCTTTCGGCGGGAGTTTCTTCGTCCGGCCGTCGGCGAAAACGAGGCGGTCGAGGCCGGGACGCCCGGCTCCACCACCCCGTAGACCGTAGGGACCGTGCCGCCGGCGCTCTCCGAGAAGGGAGACGCGGGCGGGGGCGAGGAACTCGATTTCGCGCACGATCCCGTCTCCACCGGGGTGCTTGCCCCGCCCGCCGGAGTTCCGGCGTATAGCGTAGCGCCGCACACGAAGTGGGTAGTAGGCCTCGAGTGCCTCGATCGGGGTGTTCCGGGTGTTGGTCATGTGCGTGTGAATGGCAGAAACCCCGGGCCCCGCGGGCCCTCCTCCGGCTCCGCCCGCGACGGTCTCGTAGTAGGAATATTCGCTCCCGTCCCGGGGGTCCCGTCCGCCGAGAGCGACGTTGTTCATCGACCCGCAGCTCGCCGCCGGAATCCGCTCCGGCAAAGCACGAGCCAACGCGCGAAGGATGACGTCGACAATCCGCTGGGAAGTCTCGACGTTTCCCCCCGCCACGGCCGAGGGAAAGAGGGCATCGACCACGGAGCCCGGGCGGGTGAGAACGCGGACGGGGCGCAGGATCCCCGCGTTGGCAGGGATGGGCTCCGAGGCGAGGCACCGAAGGACGTAGAAAACACACGCGATCGTGACGGCCCGGTTCGCGTTCAGTCCTCCCCGTACCTGGTCCTGGGACTCGCGAAAGTCGAAGACCGCGTGCCCCGAGCGGACCCGAAGGCGTAGCCGGATTCGAATCTCCGACCTTCCGAAGCCGTCGTCGTCGAGAACGTCTTCTGCCTCGTAGTTGCCCTGGGGGATGGCTCTCAGAACGGACTGCATCATCCTCTCCGAGGAGGCGAGCAAACCGCGGACGAGGGCTTCCGTCCTCGGGCCCCCGTAGGCACTCTCGATCTCCAGGAACCGCGCAGCCCCGAGCCGCAGCGAGGCGATCTGGGCGAGCAGGTCCCCCCGGCGCTCTCGGGCGTTTCGGACGTTCGCGAGAAAGAGCCGCAGGAGTTCCTCGTCCGGCCTTCCCGATTTCACGATGCGAACGGGAGGAATCCGAAGCCCCTCCTGGTAGATTTCCGTGGCGAGCGGCATGGACCCCGGAGCCATGCCCCCGACGTCGGCGTGATGCGCGCGGTTCGCCACGTACCCGATGCGTTTTCCATCGCCACGCACGACGGGCGCGACCAGCGTGACGTCGGGTAGGTGGGTGCCTCCCGCGTAGGGATCGTTCAGAACCACGACGTCTCCGGGCCCGGGGTCGACCGCTTCGATGGCCGCACGGACCGAAAGCGGCGCCGAACCGAGATGGACGGGGATGTGGGCCGCGTGGGCGATCATTTCCCCGTTCCGGTCGAAGACCGCGCAGGAAAAGTCCCTTCTTTCCTTGATGTTCGGCGAGAAGGCGCTTCTGGCGAGGCAAGCTCCCATTTCTTCCGCCACGCCGGCCAGGCGGTGCGAAAAGACCGAAAGCGTGAGGGGGTCAACGCTCACGGACGAGCTCCAACGCGCCCCCATCGAGGACCCGTGCCCTCCACCCGGGGGGCAAAAACAGGGTCGAGCCTTCCTCCGCCAGGACGGCCGGTCCAGAAATCCTCCCCTCGAGATCGTCGCGGGAGAGAACGGGAGCTTTCCACCACCGCCCCCGGGCTCGGAGTCGAGTCCACGATCGTCGCAGGGGCACTCCCCGGACCGGTGGGAAGCCGCAACGCCGCCCCGGAACGATCGCCACGAGCGAGAGAGCCACGACCTCGACCGGCCTCGCGGGATCCGCGTACCCGTAGAGCTTCTCGTGTGCCCGGTGGAACAGCGTGACGTAGGAACGGCGGAAAGGGACCTCGATCTCGTAGGACTGCCCGAGATATCTGGCGTGGATCACGGAGCGGAAAACCACGCCTTTCCCTTCGTGCCGGAGGGCGGCGAAAGCCTCCGCCGAAAGCTTCTCCCGGACGCGCCCGAGTTCCGCCCAGCTCGGCTCGACTTTCCGCACCGTTCGGGTCCATTCCCTGACCACGTCGGCCACGAGCGCCCCCCAGGCCGAGAGCACTCCGGGCTCGGGAGGCACCAGTACTTGCTCGACGGAAAGCAGCTCGGCGAGAGCGCAGGCGTGGAGACCGGCCGCACCGCCGAACGCGACGAGCGTGTACTCCCGCGGGTCGTACCCCCTTTCCACGGACACCCGGCGCAGCGCCCGCGCCATGGTGACGTTCGCGACCTCGACGATGCCTTCGGCGGCTTCTTCCCACGAAACACCGAGAGCCCTCGCAAGCCTGGCCACCGCCCGGTGCGCACGGTCCGGATGGAGCTCCAAGCCCCCCGCGAGGAGTCCGTGGCCCAGCCGACCGAGGAGAAGGTTCGCGTCCGTCACCGTCGGCAAGTCTCCCTTCCCGTAGCAGGCAGGGCCCGGGTCGGCGCCCGCGCTCTTCGGGCCGACCCGCAGCATGCCCCCCGAGTCACAGAAGGCGATCGACCCGCCACCCGCACCCACGGTATGCACGTCCAGTGCCGGGACGAGGAGGACGACGCCACCCACCTCCGTCTCGGTTCTACGCGAGGGTTCTCCGTCGACAAGGCTCACGTCCGTGGACGTGCCTCCCATGTCGAACGTCAGGATCCGGCTCCGGCCGAATCGCCGCCCTACGGCGAGCGCTCCCACGACTCCGGCGGCGGGGCCGGAAAGCACGGTCCGAACAGCCTCGCGGCTCGCTACCGCCGCGCCGACGGCACCGCCGTTCGATTGCATCACGCGCAAGACCGTTCCGCCGAGAGCGCGGGCGAGCTCCTCGAGGTGGGAGGACATCCTGGGTGCCACGTAGGCATTGGCGACGGTGGTCGAAAAACGCTCGAATTCCCTCGGTAGCGGAGAAAGTTCGTGCGAAACGGAACAGAAAACCCCGTCCCGCCGCAGCGCCCGTGCGAGCTTTTTCTCGTGTGCAGGGTTCCTGTAAGAGTGCAGGAAACAGATCGCGACGGAGTCCGGGCCGCCACGCCGCACGACCCGCCTGGCTTCGGCCACGGAGCCGGCCGACAGGGACTCGAGCACCCTGCCCTCGGCGTCCACCCGCTCGCGGATCCCGCACCGCCACCGCCGCGGAACGAGCGGCGGCGGGCGCCGCGGCTCGAGCGCATAGAGGTCCGGACGCTCTTGGCGCCCGATCTCGACCACGTCCTCGCATCCCGCGGTGGTGAAAAGCAGGACGCGTGCGCCGCGTCGCTCGAGGATCGAGTTGGTCGCTACGGTCGTACCGTACCCGAGAACTTCGGGTTTCTCCTCCCCGAGAAGCCGCGCGAGCCCTTCGAGAACCGCCCGCGCCGGCGCCCGGGGCGTGGAGAGCACTTTCGTGGCCTCCACACGACCGGCCCGGGACGCGACCACGTCGGTGAAAGTTCCCCCCGTGTCGACGCCGACGAAAAGGCGGCCTCTCATACCTCCGCGTTTCGAGCGAGCGTGGCCAGGTGGTGAGCCGCACGCAGGGGCTCGGGCAGTCGAGTGTGCGGACTCGCATCGAGCACGACACGGTAGGACTCGTCGAATCCGATTCCGTGCCCCGGAGAAACGTACAGGGGCCGGACCGAAGCCCGGGTCCGGACGACGAGGCCCACCCTTTCACCTTCGTGCCAGAGCCAGGCACGGGCCCCTCGATGCGCCGGCACCGGGTCGTGCTCGCCCACCAAGGGACTCTTGCCGCACCCCACCGTGGCCACGCCGAGTACGACGCCGAGCCGACAGGCCAGACCGAAGCGGTTCGGGTGAGCCGTGCCCTGCGCGTCGCAGAGAAGCAGGTCCGGCCGGATGCGAAGCTTTTCCCAAGCCAGCACGATTGCCGGGAGCTCCCGGAGGGCCAGAAGCCCCGGCACGTAAGGAAACGAAACGCGCCCCTCGGCCAGGGCGACGGTCCACGGGTTGCAGGTCGGGAAAGGAAAAGACGCACACGGCCGCGAAAAATTTCTCCGCCGTGTACGCCACGTCGGCGCCGCCTACGTAAAGGGGCCCGGATCGCAGAAACCCGCCGCGCTCGCGCTTCGGCTCCGAAGGGGATTCTGCGCTGCGGCCCGCCACAGCGGCTTCACGCGGCCGCCCGCGATTCCTTCCCCTTGGGCTTGGATTCGTCCGCCTTTTCCGGTTTTTCCGACTTCGTTTCGCTCCGGGAGCTCTCGGCCTCGGCTTTCTTGCCGTCCTGCTTGCCGGCCCGGGCGTAGTCCGTCACGTACCAGCCGCTGCCCTTGAACTGGAAGGAGGACTGCGAGATCAGCTTCGTCACCTTGCTCCGGCATTTCGGGCAACGCCGCAGGGCGTCTTCCGTGATGCGCTGCATGATTTCGAACCGACCGCATTTCGGACACTGGTATTCGTAGATCGGCATCGGCACCTTCTCCCGGGACGGACGTTTTCTGGCCCCGGTGCTTAACCACGGACCCTCCGAATGTCAATCTTTTCGGGACTTTTTGGCCGTCCTACGCCGGAGAAACGAGAGAAGCTCCTCCTCCCGGGCCTTCATCCGGCGCGCTTCGGACGGAGACTTCTCGTGGTCGTAGCCCAGGAGGTGCAGGTAGCCGTGCACGAGCAGGGCGCGAACCCGCTCGGCCAGCGGGACACCGAGCTCCGCGGCCTCCCTGGCTGCCGTGTCGAGCGAGATCACGACGTCCCCGAGGAGCGGTGCTTCACCCGGAGCGATCCCGCCCGGGCCGGGAAACGAGAGAACGTCCGTCGGGCCTTCCTTCCCGAGGTAGCGGCGGTGTAGGAGCTCCATTTCCCGGTCGCCCACGAGCGCCACGCTGAGCTCGGATCGCGCGTGCCCCGTGCGTTCGAGCAGGAGCCGGGCAGCCGCACGCACCTCCCGCACGCGAACCCCGCGAGCCCGGCGCCGCGAAAGCACTTCGACGCTCATTCTTCGGCGTTTTTCGCCTTCCGCGCTCGCTCGGCCTCGGCACGTTCGTAAGCGGCCAGGATGTCCTGCACGAGCGGGTGGCGCACGACGTCGGCTTCGGTGAAAAAGCAGAACCGGATTCCCTCGATGCCCGCGAGCACTCTTTGCGCGTCCTTGAGTCCCGAGCGCACGCCCGGCGGAAGGTCGATCTGCGTTACGTCACCCGTGATGACCGCCTTGGAATCGTACCCCAGCCGGGTGAGAAACATTTTCATCTGTTCGGGCGTCGTGTTCTGAGCCTCGTCCAGGATGACGAAGGAATCGTTCAGCGTTCGGCCCCTCATGAAAGCGAGCGGAGCGACTTCGATCGAGCCGCGTTCGAGCCAGCGCTGCACCCGGTCGAAGTCCACGATGTCGTGCAGCGCGTCGTAGAGGGGCCGCAAATACGGATTCACCTTTTCCACGAGGTCGCCGGGCAGGTATCCGAGCTTCTCCCCCGCCTCGACGGCCGGACGAGTGAGGATGACCCGGCTGAAGTTGTTCTTGACGAGCTCGCTCACGGCCATGGCCATCGCGAGATAGGTTTTCCCGGTGCCGGCGGGGCCGATCCCGAAAACCACGTCGAACTTGCGGATGGCGTCGATGTACTGCTTTTGCGCGACGCTTTTCGGCGTGACGACACGCTTGCTCGAGGTAACGTAGACCGTGTCGAGGAAAATCTCCGCGAGGTCGGCGTTCCGGTCGTGGCTCAGGATCCGGACCGCGTATTCGACGTCGGCCGGGTAGACGGGATAACCCTTTTCCAGGAGACCGTAGAGCTGTGCGAGAACCCGAACGGCGAGCTCCCGCTCCACGGCGTCGCCCGATACGGACAGCGAATTCGGCCCCGTGAGGATCCGGACGCCCAGAGCCCGCTCGAGCGCACGGAGGTTCGCGTCTCCGGAACCGAGAAGTTCTCGGAAGAGCTTCGGGTCTCCGAACCGAAGCTCCTGCGCTCGTGGCTCCGAACTAGGCACTTCCCCCGTGTCCGAACTCCGTGCGCACGGCCTCGAGCACCGCAGCGATCTTGCTCGCATCCTTCCCCCCCGCCTGCGCGAACTCCGGGCGACCTCCGCCCCTGCCCCCCACGATCGGCGCGAGTCGTCTCACGAGTTCCCCGGCATGGATCTCGCCCGCGAGATCCTTCGTGACCGCCGCGAGAAGATGGACCCGCCCTCGTGCTTCCCCCGCGAGCACGACGAGCCCCCGCCCCAGCCTCGCCCGCAGGGCGTCGGCCATTTCTCGCAGCCGCTCGGGATCCGCGTCGTCGACCCGGGCCGCCACGACCCGGAACCCGCGCGGCGACGCGAACGCCTCGCGCAGGAGGTCGGCGCTCTGGGCACCCGCGAGACGGCCCCGGAGCTCGGCGAGCTGGCGTTCGAGTTCCCTCTGCTGGGCGAGCAGTCGTTCGACCTTGGCGGCCACTTCCTCCTCGGAGCCCTTCAGGAGGTCTCCGAGCTGCCGCAGGACCGCTTCGTGCGTGCGGATCTCGGCGAGCGCCGCCGGTCCCGTGCGGGCTTCGAGCCTGCGAACGCCCGCCGCCACCGCGCTCTGCGAGGCGACCTTGAAGACGCCGATGTCTCCGGTGCGGCTCACGTGCGTCCCACCGCAAAGCTCGACGGAAAAGTCTCCCATGCGGACGACGCGTACCCGCGGCCCGTACTTGTCCCCGAAAAAGGCGAGCGCCCCCGCCCGAATGGCCTCGTCGTAGGGCATTTCTTCCGAAACCACGGGCGCGTTCTCGCGGATGTAAGCGTTCACGCGATCCTCGATTTCGGCGATCGTTTCCTCGTCGAGCCCCGCGGGATGCGTGAAATCGAAACGGAGTCGGTCGGGGGCCACGAGCGACCCGGCCTGCTGGACCCCGGTGCCGAGCCTTTCCCGGAGCACGGAGTGCAGGATGTGCGTGGCCGAGTGGTGCAGCCGCGCGCCCTCCCTGCGCTCGCGGTCGATTCGTAACCTCACGTTCTGCCCCCGCCGGAACGCTCCGCGGCGCACGACCCCCACGTGAACGGTCAAATCCGGGTTGGGCTTCTGCGTGTCGAGCACCTCGAACCTGGAACCGTCCTCGGCCTCGATCCATCCCCGATCGCCGACCTGACCGCCCGATTCCCCGTAGAACGGGGTCTCTTCGGTCACGAGGATGGCCTCGTCGCCTTCCCGTACCTCCGCCACCTCCTCGCCCGCACGGAAGACCGCGACCACGGGGGACTCGAACTCGTAGATACGGTCTCCCACGAAACGGGAGCGGAGAGCGGAGGAAGGAAGCGCGAGGTCGAGCTGCGCTCGACGGGCTTCTCGTGCCTTCCGCCGCTGCGCCTCCATGGCGCGCTCGAATCCCTCGCGATCCACGGCGATCCCCTCCTCGCGAAGGATGTCCTCGGTCATGTCGAGCGGGAAGCCGTACGTGTCGTAGAGCCGAAAAGCGATTTCCCCGGGAAGCTCCCGAGCCCCCTTCTCCAGGAGCCGACGTTTTTCCTCTTCGAGCAGAAGAAGCCCTTTCTCCAGGGTTTCCGCGAACCTTTCCTCCTCCGCGCGAACGACCTCCTGGACGTGGGAAACCTTGGGCACGATTTCGGGATAGGCCCCCCCGAGGATCTCGGCCACCGGTTCGACCATCCGGTAGAGGAACGGGCGGTCGAGGCCGAGTCGGTAGGCGTGCCGGGCGGCGCGCCGCACGAGTCTCCGCAGGACGTACCCCCTGCCCTCGTTGGAGGGGTAGACGCCGTCCACGACCAGGAAGGACACGGCGCGGCTGTGGTCCGCGAGGACCCGGAAGGACACGTCGCGGCGGGAATCCCGGCCGTAGCGCGAGCCGCTCTCCTTCTCGACGAACGCGATGAGGCCGCGGAAGAGGTCGGTGTCGTAGTTCGAGGGAACTCCCTGGAGAACGGCCGCGATCCGTTCGAGACCCATCCCCGTGTCGACGTGCCGCGAGCGGAGCTGCTCGAGCGTGCCGTCCTGGGTGCGGTTGAACTGGATGAAGACGAGATTCCAGAGTTCGACGAAGCGGCTGCACCCCGCATTCACGCCGCACCGGTGACCCGGCGACCCCGCGAGATCGCAGGCTTCGGGCCCCCGGTCGATGTGGATCTCGGAGCACGGCCCACAGGGACCGGTCTCGCCCATCTCCCAGAAGTTGTCGGCCTCGCCGAAGCGGAGGATCCGGTCCCGCCCGATGTCCGTCTCCTCGCGCCAGCACCTCTCCGCCTCGTCGTCCTCCCGGAACACGGTCGCCCAGAGCTTTTCCTTCGGGAGCCTCCATTCGGCGGTGAGCAGCTCCCAGGCCCACCGGATCGCTTCCCGTTTTCCGTAGTCTCCGAACGACCAGTTGCCGAGCATCTCGAACAGCGTGTGGTGGTAGGTATCGCGACCGACCTGCTCGAGGTCGTTGTGCTTCCCGCTGAGCCTGAGGCACCGCTGGGCGCTCGCGGCTCGGGGCACGGCACGGGTCTCGATGCCGAGAAAGACGTTCTTGAACGGCACCATGCCCGCGTTGGTGAAAAGAAGCGTCGGGTCTTTTTCGGGCACGAGGGAAGCGCTCGGCACGATTTCGTGCCCTCGCGCGGCGAAAAACTCGAGAAAGGCGGACCGAATTTCCGCGCCGGTCATGGCCCGTCGGTCCCCGGCGGGGAGTGCCGAAGTTCCACCCGAACCGGGCAAACGACGATCCTCAAACGGCCTTCCCCGCGGCCAGAAGCCGGGCCCGTGCCCAGAGTCGCGTTCGCTCCATTTCGGGGTAAGTTTGGTCCAAGAGCGAAAGGCTCTCAAGCTGCCGCGTCGCCTCCCGGAATTCGGCTTCCGCAGCGTCCAGGTCGACGTCCTCGGGTCGCTCCGCGGCCTCGGTCAGCACGGTCATGGTATCGTCCCGGACCTCCGCGAAGCCTCCCCGGATCGCGACCCGACCCCGGCCTGCCTCCTCGACGAACTCGAGGCAGCCCACCTCGAGAACTCCGAGATAGGTCGTGTGGAGCGGGAGCACGCCGATCTGGCCCACGGCGGAGGGAGCGGTGACCTCCCTCACGCGTCGTTCCAGCACGACGCCCCGCGGTGTGACGACTCGGAGCTCGAACGTCCCCGCCATGGCTTCGCCGCGTCAGGAGGCCAGTCGTTTGGCGTTCTCGAGGACGTCTTCGATCGTGCCCACCATGTAGAAGGCCTGTTCGGGAATCTCGTCGTGCTTGCCTTCGACGATTTCCCGGAAGCCGCGAATCGTATCCTCGAGACGCACGTACACGCCGGGCCTGCCCGTGAACGCCTCGGCGACGTGGAAAGGCTGCGAGAGAAACCGCTGGATCTTGCGGGCTCGCGCCACGATGACCTTGTCCTCCTCCGAAAGCTCGTCCATGCCGAGGATCGCGATGATGTCCTGGAGGTCCTTGTAGCGCTGGAGCACTTCCTGCACGGCTCGCGCGACCCGGTAGTGCTCCTCGCCCACGATGGCCGGGTCCAGGATCCGGGACGTGGAGTCGAGCGGGTCGACGGCCGGGTAGATGCCGAGCTCGGCAATCTGGCGCGAAAGCACCGTCGTCGCGTCGAGGTGGGTGAAGGTGGTCGCCGGGGCCGGGTCGGTCAGGTCGTCGGCCGGCACGTAAATCGCCTGCACGGAGGTGATGGAGCCCTTTTTCGTCGTCGTGATCCGTTCCTCGAGTTCGCCGAGGTCCGTGGCGAGCGTGGGCTGGTAACCGACCGCCGACGGCATCCGCCCGAGCAGCGCGGAAACTTCCGAGTTGGCCTGCGTGAAGCGGAAAATGTTGTCGATGAAGAGCAGGACGTCCTTGCCTTCTTCGTCCCGGAAGTATTCCGCCGCCGTCAGTGCCGTGAGCCCCACGCGTGCCCTGGCTCCGGGCGGTTCGTTCATCTGGCCGTAGATGAGGGCCGCCTTCGAGATGACGCCGGACTCCCGCATCTCGAGCCAGAGATCGTTCCCTTCGCGCGTGCGCTCCCCGACGCCTCCGAAGACGGAGTATCCTCCGTGCTTTTTCGCCACGTTGTTGATCAGCTCCATGATGATGACCGTCTTGCCGACGCCGGCTCCCCCGAAGAGCCCGATCTTGCCGCCCCGGGGATAGGGAGCGAGCAAATCGACGACCTTGATCCCCGTCTCGAACGCCTGGACCTCCGTCGCCTGGTCGACGAAAGCCGGCGCGGGACGGTGGATGGGGTAGTACTTCGTCGCCTCGATGGGCCCCGCCTCGTCGATGGGCTGCCCCACGACGTTCAGGATCCTTCCCAGCGTCTGTGGGCCGACGGGAACACGGATGGGTCCGCCGGTGTCCTTCACCTCCGCCCCGCGGACGAGCCCCTCGGTGGAGTCCATCGCGATGCATCGAACCGTCTTCTCGCCGAGGTGCTGCGCCACTTCGACCACGAGGTTCCAAGGCTGGTCGTTGATCGCCGGGTTCGTGATCAGAAGCGCGTTGTGGATCGGCGGCACGGCACCGTCCGAGAATTCCACGTCCACGACGGGGCCGATCACCTGGGTGATTTTTCCGATCGACATCCTCTTCTCCCCGAAATGTCCGTAGCGAGTCTTACCCCTTGAGGGCTTCCGCCCCCGAGACGATTTCCATCAGTTCCTTCGTGATAGCGGCCTGCCGAGCCCGGTTCATCTGGAGCGTGAGCCGGTCGATCATTTCCGAGGCGTTGGAGGTGGCGTTGTCCATCGCCGTCATGCGTGCGGCGTGCTCGCTCGCGACGGCCTCGAGAAACGCGCGGTAGATCAGAACCACGACGTACTGTTCGAGCAGCCTCGCGAGAACCTCCGCCGCACCGGGCTCGTAAAGATACTCGACGGGCGGCCCTTCCGCGACCGGGGTCCCGACGGGGAGGATCCGGCGGACGGTGGGCACCTGCGAGAGCGTCGACCGAAACTCGGCATAGAGAACGTAGACGGCATCCGTCTTGCCCTCGCGGTACTCCTCGGCGAGCTGTTTCGCGAGAAGCTCGGCCAGGGAGCGGTCCGGCCCTTTCGGCAGGTTTCCGTGGTGGGCCACGATCGACACGGGCCTCCGCTTGAAGAAATCGTGGCCCCGCCGGCCGACCGTGACGAGACGAACGTTCTCCGACCCGTGCTGGCGCAAGAATTCCTCGGCCTTGCGAACGAGGTTGGCGTTGTAACCGCCGCAGAGACCCCGGTCGGCGGTCACGAGGATCAGGTGGCGCACCCGCTCCTCGCGGGAGACGAGCAGCGGGTGGCGCCTCGCCCCCGCGTGCGAGGCGACGGTCTGCAAGAGCTCCTCGAGCTTGCGAGCGTAAGGTCGTGCGGAGGTCGCGGCATCCTGCGCGCGCCGGAGCTTCGCTGCGGAGACCATCTTCATCGCCTTCGTGATCTGCTGCGTGTTCCGTACGGAGGCGACGCGTTTTCTGAGTGCCTTGAGGGAGGCCATCGGAGAGCGATCTCGCTAGACGGTCGCGGTAAACTCCTTCTTGAACTCGGCGATCGCGGCGTCCATGCGCTCCCGCAGGGAGTCGCCGATTTCCTTCTTCGTCCGAAGCTCCTCGTAAATCTCGGGATGCCGATTCTCGAGGAACCTCGCCAGCTCGACTTCGAACCTCCGGACGGCCGAAACGGGGAGGTCGTCGACGAAGCCGTTCGTCGCGGCGTAGATGACGACGATCTGCTTCTCGACGGGCTGGGGTTCGTACTGCCCCTGCTTGAGGATCTCGACCAGGCGTTCTCCGCGGGCGAGCATCTTCTGCGTGGCCACGTCGAGGTCCGAGCCGAACTGGGCGAAAGCCGCCATCTCGCGGTACTGCGCCAGTTCGAGCCGCAACCGGCCGGCGACCTGCCGGAGAGCCCGGATCTGTGCCGCTCCGCCTACCCGGGAAACCGAGAGCCCCACGTTCACCGCGGGGCGGACGCCCGAGTAGAAAAGGTCGGTCTCCAGGTAAATCTGGCCGTCCGTGATCGAGATCACGTTCGTGGGGATGTAAGCCGAGACGTCACCGGCTTGCGTCTCGATGATCGGGAGCGCCGTGAGCGAGCCACCGCCCTTCTCGTCGCTCATCTTGGCCGCGCGTTCGAGGAGCCGCGAGTGCAGGTAGAAGACATCGCCCGGGTAAGCCTCGCGACCCGGAGGGCGTCGAAGGAGCAGGGAGAGCTGCCGGTAGGCGACGGCGTGCTTGGAGAGATCGTCGTAAATCACGAGGGCATGACGCCCGCTGTCCCGGAAGTACTCGCCCATCGCGCAACCCGCATAGGGGGCGATGAACTGAAGCGGGGCCGACTCGGACGCCGTCGCGGCCACCACGATCGTATAGTCCATGGCCCCGTACCTCGCGAGCTTGTCCACCACCTGGGCCACCGTGGACCGCTTCTGGCCGATCGCGACGTAGATGCAGGTGACGTCGCCCCCTCTCTGGTTGATGATCGTGTCGATGGCGACGGCCGTCTTTCCGGTCTGCCGGTCCCCGATGATGAGTTCGCGCTGGCCCCGGCCGATCGGGATCATCGCGTCGATCGCCTTGATCCCGGTCTGCAGCGGCTCCCGCACGGGCTGCCGCACCACGATCCCGGGCGCCTTCACCTCGATCCGCCGCGTTTCCGTCGCCGCGATGGGTCCTTTGCCGTCGATGGGCTGACCCAGCGCATTCACCACGCGACCGCGCAAGGCCTCTCCGACGGGCACCTCCGCGATGCGGCCGGTCCTCCGCACCTCGTCACCCTCCCGTACCGCATCGACGTCACCGAATACCGCGACACCGACGTTGTCCTCTTCCAGGTTGAGCACCATTCCGTAGACACCGTTCGGGAACTCGACGAGCTCTCCGGCCGCGACGTTCTCGAGCCCGTAGATTCTCGCGATCCCGTCGCCCGAGGAGAGCACGATTCCCGTCTCCCGGACCTCGATGTCCCGCTGGACCTGCTGGATTTTCTGCTTGATGATTTCGCTGACTTCTGCCGCTCGAATCTGCATCGGCGGTGAACCCCCTGTGTCGGAGTATCAGTCGGGCCGCGTGACTTGTTCGACGAGGCGACGGAGTCGCGCACGGACACTTCCGTCGTACACCGTGCCGCGAGCCTCCACCACGATACCGCCGAGCAAGCTCGGGTCAATCCGGACTTCCGGCAACACCTGCTGCCGCTGGCTCAGGCGCGAGAAAACCTCCACGAGACGCTCGAGCTCGTCGCCCTCGAGCGGCATGGCCGTCGAGACGCGGAGTCTCAGCCGGCCGAGGGCCTCGTCTTGCAAGGCACGGTAGTGTTCCGCGACCGAGGGAAGCTCGGCGAGGCGCCCGGCCTCGGCCAGGACCGCGAGAAAGCGGGACACGAGCTCGGAGAGCTTCGCGCGCTCGCGAAGCACGGCGACGACCTCGCTGCGGGCCTCCGGGGACACCAACGGGCTCGAAACCAGGCGGGCCACGTCCCGATCCTGGAAGGCCCGAGCGAGGGCCTCGAGCTCGCCTTCGACCCGTTCGTCCTGGGCGCGCTCTCTGGCCAGGCCGAAGAGTGCCTTCGCGTAGCGGCGTGCGACCCTGCTCACCGGGCCACCCTCTCGAGGAACTCCGAAACGAGCCGCCCGTGGTGATCCCGCGTCAACTCCCGCCTCAGTTCCTCTTCGGCGACACGAACCGCGGCGAGCACGGTCTCTTTGCGGAGCTCTTCCTGGGCACGCCGAAACTCGTACTCGATCGTCCGGCGGGCGTCATCCTCGATCCTGCGAGCGAGTTTCCGCGCCGCTTCGAGAATCGCCTCGCGCTCGCGCTCGAGCTCGGCCTCCGCCCGGCGCCTGAGCTCCGCGATCTCGTCTTCCACCCTCTCGAGCTTCCGCCGCCAGAGATCCCGCAGCTCTTCCGCCTCTCGACGCGCCCGGGAAGCCTCCTCGAGCTCGCGGACGACGCGCTCGCGGCGCTCGCGAACCCAGTCGCGAATCACGGGCCCGAGGCGACTCGCCAGGAGGTAAGCGAAGAGGCCGAAATTGACGGCCATGAAAAAAAGCGTCCCCCACGGGATTCCCCCGGCGTGCCCGTGTTCTCCGGTGGCCGCCATGGCGGCCCCGGGCAAACCCGAAAGCAGGAAAACCACGCGCGCAACCGGGATCACGGTGCCCCCAACCCACTCAGAATCGCCCGCCGGATCTCCGTACCCAAGCGGCGTGCTTCTTCCTCGAGGCGGGCACGGGCACCTTCCACCTCCCGGACCAACTCGGAGCGAGCCCGAGCGATACGGGCCGCCGCCTCGTTCCGGGCGCTTTCGAGGACCTCTCGCTCTTCTTCGCGCAGAGCTCGGCGGACTTCCTCCGCGTGCCGCGCTGCTTCCCTGCGGGCCGTAAGGAGCTTTCGGTCGTAGGTCGCTTCGGCTTCCCTGGCTTCCGCCACCCACCCCTGTGCCATTTCCATCGTACCGCGCGTGCGCTTCTCCCGCTCGTCGAGGACGGACAACATGGGTTCGAAGAGCCACCGGCGCAAAACCGCCCAGAGGACGAAAAACGTGACGACCTGCGCGAGCACGGAATAGGGATCGAGCGTCGGCATCTACACCCCCGTCGCGCCATTTAGTAGAAAGCGGGCCGGTTTGGCGCAACCGGGGCCGTCAGTCCGCGCGCGCCAGCCGGGACTCCAGGGGCTCGGCCGTCTCGAAATAGAGCGCGCTTTCGTCTTCTGCGGACTCCGGCGCTTCCCCCCGCGTCATGGAACAGTGGCCCTCGAAAAGCACGCCCTCTTCCACGACGAGGTTCTGCGTTACGATGTTACCGAGAAGCCGGCACGGGGCGCGGAGTTCGACCTTCTTGGCAGCGTGGAGGTCGCCGGTGATTTTTCCCCAGGCCACGATGGTTCCGGCCGTGATTTGAGCGACGATGACGGCGGACTCCCCCACCCAAACCGTGCCCCGAGATTCGATTTCGCCTTCGACCTCTCCGTCGATACGGACGCTTCCCTCGAAACGCAGCTTGCCCTCGATGCGGCTGCCCCTCGCGAGGTGAGCCTCGTATTCCTCCGGAGCCGGAAGCGAGGGACTCGTCGCGGCGCGAGCTTCCCCTCGCCCCACACGGTCTTCCTGTCTTCCAAAAAGAGCCATGGCCCCCCGGCGCCACCGCATTTAGCACCCACCTGGGAAGGTGTCAAAGCGGTATTCTGCCTTCCCGAACCTCGGAGGTCAGCCTTTCCACGAGCCCTTCGAGCTCCGCCTGCGAGTAGAATTCGATCTCGATTTTTCCCCGGCCGTCGGGCCGAAGGTGGACGCGCACCTTCGTGCCGAGGGCGCGTTGCACGCGTTCTTCGATGGCCCTGAGTTCGGGCTCTCGCCTGGCCGCCAGACGCCGGACGAGTTTCTCGGTATCTCTTACGCTCAGCCGACGCCTCCGAATCTCCTCCGCCACCTGCAACTGCGCTTCCCGCGAGGAAACACCGGCAAGGGCGCGAGCGTGTCCCTCCGTGAGGCTCCCGCGCCGGATCTCCTCCTGGATGGCGGGCGGCAGGGAAAGCAAGCGTATGGCATTGGCCACCGCAGCCCGACTCTTGCCGATTCGGCGGGCGATCTCTTCCTGGGTGAGGCCGAACTCGTCCGCGAGCCGTTTGTACGCTTGTGCCGCGTCGAGGGGGTTGAGATCTTCGCGCTGGAGATTTTCTACGAGAGCAAGCAAAAGGTCGTCCCTTTCGTCCGCCTCGCGCACGACGACGGGCACCCGGTCGAGGCCGGCCATCTTGGCGGCTCGTAGTCGCCTCTCGCCTGCAATGAGTTGAAATCCGTCGGGTTTCCGGGAAACCACGAGCGGCTGTAAAACACCGTTTTGTTTTATTGACTCTGCCAGCGTACGGATCTCGTCTTCCGCAAACATGGTCCGCGGCTGATACGGATTTGTGCGAACCTGGTCCGGGTGAACGAAAACCATCTCAGAATCATGTTTTATTTCTCCGAGTATGGCGCCAAGCCCTCTCCCCAGCCCCTTTTTCCGCCCGAGCTCCATAGTCCCGATCCTCCTTCCTCAAATCTTCGAATCACCCACCCGAAAGCTGACGCCCAGTCTTTCCAAGAACTCTTCCGCAAGCTCCATGTAAGCTCGCGAGCCCCTACAACTCCGATCGTAGAGCACCCCGGGTAAGCCGTGACTCGGTGCCTCGCTCAAACGCACGTTGCGAGGAATGATGGAGCGAAAAACCCGGTCGCCGAGGTGCCGCCGAACATCCTCGCTCACTTGATTCGAAAGCGTATTCCTCGAGTCGAACATGGTGAGAACTACCCCCTCGAGCTGCAGCCTGGGGTTGACGCTTCGCTGGACGAGCGTGACCGTTTCGAGCAGGGCCCCGAGACCCTCGAGCGCGTAGTATTCGCACTGGAGCGGCACGAGGACCGTGTGGGCCGCGGCGAGGCCATTGACGGTGAGAAGCCCGAGCGACGGGGGACAGTCTACGAACACGAAGTCGTACCGTCCGAGGACGGGTTCGATCGCTTCGGCCAGCTTTCTTTCCCTTGCTAGCAGAGGAACGAGTTCCACTTCGGCCGCCACGAGCTCCCGCGTCGCAGGCAGTAGGTCTACCCCCTCGACGCCCGAAGCCAGGACGCCTTCTTCGATCGGTCTCTTCCCGAGAACGACGTCGTACGTAGAGACCGCCAAGCCGGCCGGGTCCAACCCATACCCGCTGGTTGCGCTGGCCTGCGCGTCGAGATCCACGAGAAGGACTCTGGCCCCCATCAGGCCGAGCGCGGCCGAAAGGTTGACGGCCGTCGTGGTTTTTCCCACCCCCCCTTTCTGGTTCGCGATACAAACGACGCGTGTCACCAGCCCCGCCTCGGCCAGCTCGCAGATAGCAACGGAGGTCCGGGAAGGCAAGCTCGGAAGCCACGAAACCCCCTCGTGACCGGCCAGAGGCCCGGCTGGAAGCCGGAGCGTTTCACGTGAAACACCGCACGGCACCCCGACTTCGGCGGAGTGTGGCAACGACCAGGACCCGTCGCTCACCGGCTTCGAGGGAGTACTCCTCGAACACGAGATCGAAGGGCGCGCGGAGAAGCCCCACGGCTTCCTCGCGCACCCTCGGTCCTTTCATGGCAATGGCCTTTCCTCCCTCTGAGAGGAGCGATTCCGAGACCGAAAGGAACTCGTCGAGAGGCCACACTCCACGGGAAAAGACGAGGTCGTAACGACCCCTTTGTTCGGGGGCGGCGGCAAAGTCCTCCGCACGAGCCCGTACGACTTCCACGTTTTCGATGCCGATCTCGCGAATGCAATACCGCAAAAACGAAACTGGCTTCGCTCGAGATTCCACGAGAACGAACGGGCTCCCGGGGCAGACAATCGCCAGCACAAGGCCAGGGAAACCCGCGCCGGTTCCCAGGTCGGCAACGCGCCGCGCCTCGTCCACGAGGTGGGCGGCATGGAAAGAGTCCGCACAGTGCTTGCGGACTACGTCTTGCCAGGTCCTCGAGCCCACGAGCGCCATCCTGCGCCGCCAGAAAAGGAGGAGATCGACGAACTGGGAGAGCTTTGCCAAGCGTTCGGGATCCAGTTCGATCCGTGCGCGTCGAGCCTGGTGAGCAAGCTCCTTTTGGAGAGCGGCTCGCTCGGCCTCAGGCAACTCCATGGCGCCGCAGGTGAACGCTCAACAGGACCAGCGCAGCCGGGGTCACCCCGGAAATGCGGGCGGCCTGGCCGAGAGAGCAGGGGCGAACGGTGCTGAGTTTCTCGCGCACCTCGTGAGAAAGCCCGTCGATGCGGGAAAAGTCGAACTTCTCGGGAATTCGGACGTCCTCCATCCGGCGGAAGCGTTCGAGGGCCTCTTCCTGCCGACGAATGTACCCCTCGTACTTTACGGCTACTTCAGCTTCGCGCAGAGCCGTTTCGCTCTTCGGCCGGGGGCAACCCGGATACGAATCGATCAGGACGGAGAGCGAAACCTCCGGGCGCCGCAGCAACTGCTCGAGGGGGACCGCCGTGCGGGGGGGCTCGATCCCGACTGTGCGGAGGCACGCGTCGTCCGGTCTCGACCAGGTGCACCGGAGCCACTCGAGGATTGCCATCGTCTCGCGGGCCGCCTCCTGAACCTCGTCGTAGAGACTCCGATCGAGGGCCCCGATGCGACAGGCAATTTCGGAAAGGCGGAAGTGTGCGTTGTCCTCCCGCAGAAGAAGCCGGTACTCGGCCCGGGAGGTGAACATTCGGTAGGGCTCGCCGGCCACACCTTTGGTCACCAGGTCGTCGATCAAAACGCCGATGTAGGCCTGGTCCCTCCGCAAGACGAGTGGGGGCTCTCCCCGGAGGCTCAGAGCGGCGTTGATGCCGGCGAGAATACCCTGTGCCGCAGCCTCCTCGTAACCCGTCGTCCCGTTGATCTGGCCTGCGTGGTAAAGACCGCGTACGAGCTTCGTTTCCAAAGACGGCCAGAGCTGCGTCGGGTCCACGTAGTCGTATTCGATGGCATAGCCTGGCCTCATGATCACGGCGTCTTCGAGCCCCGCGATCGAACGCACCATCTCGACCTGGACCTCGAGCGGGAGGCTCGTCGAGAGACCGTTGGGGTAGACCTCGACGGTATCCCGTCCTTCGGGCTCGAGGAAGATCTGGTGGCGCGGCTTCTCGGAGAACCGGACTACTTTGTCCTCGATCGATGGGCAGTACCTCGGGCCTCTGGCCTGGATGCGGCCCGTGTACATCGGGGACTTGTCGAGCGCTCGACGGATCGTGTCGTGTGTCCGCTCGTTGGTGTACGTGATAAAACACGGAACCTGTTCGGGCGAAAAACCTCGCGTCCAAAAGGAAAACGGCTCCGGCGGGTCGTCACCGTACTGCGGGGCGAGGCGGTCGTAGTCGATCGTTCTCCCGTCGAGACGGGGGCAGGTGCCCGTCTTGAGCCTCCCTACGCGAAAGCCGATCTCGGCCAGCTGCCCACTGAGCCCCTGGACGGCGAAGTCCCCGGCGCGGCCGGCCGCGTAGTTGCGCAGCCCCACGTGCACGAGGCCGCGCAAGAACGTTCCCGTGGTGAGAACGACACGCCTGGCGAGCAGCGTTTCTCCCATCTGGGTTTCGACGCCGCGCACCTCTCCGTCTTCCACGAGAAGCCTTTCGACGCTCGCTTGATAGATCGTGACCCGCTCGGCCCGTTCGAGCCTCCGCTTCATGTACTGCCGGTAGGCCAGCTTGTCGGCCTGAGCGCGAGATGCGCGGACGGCCGGACCTTTGCGCGTATTGAGCTTGCGGAACTGGATCCCCGTGGCATCGATGGCCCGGGCCATCTCGCCACCGAGAGCGTCGATTTCCTTGACGAGATGGCCCTTGCCGATCCCCCCGATCGCCGGGTTGCAGGACATCTGCCCGATGTGGTCGAGGTTCAGCGTGACCACCAGGGTATCGCATCCCATCCTGGCCGCGGCCAGCGCGGCCTCGCAGCCCGCGTGCCCGGCCCCCACGACGACGACGTCGAAGACCCGATCGAGCCCCATGGTTACTTCCCCACGCAAAACTCGGAAAAAATCCGGTCGAGAACTTCCTCGGTCGTCACCTCGCCGGTAAGGCATCCAATGTGCTCCAGGGCCGCCTGGATGTCCACAGCGGCAGCATCCGGAGGAATCCCCGACGCGAGTGCTTCCCGGGCGCGCTCCACCGCCGATCTCGCCTTTTCGACGAGGTCACGGTGGCGCGCGAGCGTCAGGGTGGGGCCGGGTTCGGAAGCCTCCGTCAACATAAAACAACGGGCGAGGGCGTCGAGCAGCCGATCGAGACCCTGCCCGGTCTTGGCCGAGAGCTCCACGATTTCTTTCCCGGCGGCCTGTTCCGCGAGAAGGCGAGGCTCCCAAGCCCCCGCCAGGTCGCACTTGTTCACCGCAAGGACTCCCCGGCGGCTCCGGGCTTCTTCGAGCACCCCGAGGTCTTCCACGTCGAGCGGACTCGAACGATCGAGGACGACCACCACTCCGTCCGCGCTCTCGAGTCTTGCGCGCGTCCTGTCGATTCCGAGTTTTTCCACTTCGTCGGGGTCCGATCGGAGGCCGGCGGTGTCGCAGAGAACGACCGGGATTCCCTCGATTTCCACGCTTTCTTCGATCACGTCCCTCGTCGTTCCCGGGATGGGCGTCACGATCGCACGCTCCGTTCCGAGAAGGGCGTTGAGCAGGCTCGATTTCCCGACGTTGGGTTTCCCCACGAGTACCACGCGAAGTCCCTCGCGGAGCAAGCGGCCGCGCTCGAAAGAGGCGGCGAGGTCCCGAAGCTTTGCCGCAACGCGCTCGAGCTCCCGGAGCAGGGCCTGCGGTTCCAGTTCCAGGTCCTCTTCGGGAAAGTCGATGAGGGCCTCGAGATGGGCCTCGAGCGAGAGCAGGGATTCGCGCACTTCCGCGAGCCCTGCCGAGAGCGCCCCCGCGAGCTGTTCGGCTCCCGCCCGGACGGCCCCTTCGCTCTTCGCACCGACCAACTGCGCCACGGCTTCCGCCTGAACCAGATCGATTTTCCGGTTGAAAAAAGCCCGTCGCGTGAACTCTCCTCGCTCGGCGGGTCGGGCGCCGAGAGCGCAACACTCTCGGACGAGGAGCCGGAGCAGCAGGGGGCTGCCGTGACAGTGGAATTCCACGACGTCCTCGCCCGTGTAGCTCCTGGGCCCGAGCATCACGACGAACAGCCCCCGGTCGAGAGCGCGCCCGGTTCTGTCGAGAACGGTGCCCGGATAGAGCCGGTGGGACTGCGGCCGAGGCACGGGGCGCGAGAACCGAAACAGCCGCAAGCCGATGGCCAGGGCATCGGGCCCGCTCAACCGGACGATCCCGATTCCCCCTGGACCGGCAGGTGTCGCGACCGCCGCAATCGTGTCCGCAACGTACATGGCCCGGAAAACCGGGCGGAGCCGGCCCCTCAGGAGCCTTTCGAGCGTTCCTTGACGGGGACCACGATGACCCTGCGGAACTCGCCCTCGCCTGTGCTACGCGTGGTCACGTCCGGGATCCCCTGCAGTGCCAAGTGAACGATCCGCCGTTCGCGCGCGTTCATCGGGACGAGACTCACCGGCTTGCCTTTCTTGCGTGCCTGCTCGACCGCTTGCACGGCCATCTCTTCGATCGATTTCCTGCGGCGCTCCCGGTAACGCTCGCAGTCGACGTTCAGGCTCACGCGCTCCCCGAAATCCCGCGCCACGATGCGCCGGACGAAATACTCGATCGCATCGAGCGTCTGGCCGTGCCGGCCGATCAGCAGCCCCGAGGACTCCGCCCGGATCTGGAGGCAGAGGCCGTTCTCTCCCGCTTCGACCGCAACTTCCGAAGAGAAGCCCATTTTGTCGAGGAGCTCGAGCAGGACCTGCCGAGCACGCCTTCCCACCTCTTCCCCGGAGTCCCCCGGGGCGAGTTCGGGCGCTGCCTCCGGCGCGGCCTCCGACGCTCGGGCGGCGACCTCGTCCAGGGACGGTCGAAGCGTGGCACGGACCCTCGCTTTTTTGCCCCCGAGTCCGAGGATCCCCTTGCTGGCGTTCGCGAGGATCTCGATCTCGGCCCGGGAGCGATCGACCCCGAGCTCGCGCAGGGCGTTTTCGATCGCCTCGTCGATCGTGTGTCCTTCCGCCTCGACGGTTTTCATGCGCACACCCCCTCACTTGGACGAACGCAGCAGGAAATACTGCTGAGCGATCGTCAAGACGTTGTTCACGAGCCAGTAGAGAACGAGTCCCGAAGGTACGTTGATGAAAATGACCGTGAATACGAGCGGCATGAAGAGCATGAGTTTCTGCTGCGCGGGATCGCCCGCCGGGGGGCTGATCCACTGCTGCACGAACATCGAGGCCCCCATGAGCAGGGTGAGGACCGGAATGCCGGGAGGGGAGACGAAGGGGATGGCGAAGTGTCCGAGTCGGTCCGGTTGCGAGAGGTCCCGGATCCAGAGCGCGAAAGGCGCGTGGCGGAGCTCGATGGCACTGAGCAGGGTGTTGTAGAGGCCGATGAACACGGGCAGCTGCAGCAGCATCGGGAGGCAGCCGCTCAGCGGATTCACCTTGTGGCGGCGGTAGAGCTCCATGATCTCGCGCTGCATCTTCTCGGGGTCGTCCCGGAATTTCTCGCGGATCTTCTGCATCTGCGGCTGGAGCTTCTGGAGCTCTTTCATCGAGCGGAAACTCTTCTGCGTGAGCGGCCAGAAGAGAAGCTTGATCGCCACCGTGAGCAGGATGATGTCCACGCCGTAGTTGCCCGTGAACCGGTGGAGGAAATTCAGGATGTGCAAGAAGGGAATGGCCACGAACGCGAAATAACCGAAGTCGATCGCGCGGCGGAGAGTCGGATGCACCGACTCGAGAACGTCGAAGTTCTTGGGGCCGAGGAAGACACGGAACGAAACGAGACTCCCCGAACGCACGGGAACCACGAGGCGCGCTTCCGCCGTCCCGTTTCTCCGGAAGAGCCAGAGGTCGGTGGACTCGGGACTCCCGGGGAGGAGCGCCGAGAGGAAGTACGTGTCCGCGTAGCCCGCCCATTCCACCACGCCCCGGTAGGGCTGGACCTTGCGCTCGAGGTCCGCCATCCGGAGTTTGACGAGCTTGCCGTCCACGACGGCCACGGCACCGAGAAAACTGTAGTATCCGCTCACTTTGCGCTCGGCTGCCTCCACCCATTGCAGCCCGAGTTCCGTCACATCTTTCGGGAGCTTCCTCACGTCGATCTCGAGCGAAAAAGGATAGCGGTCGCCACGGAACCGAAAGCGCTTCTCGATCTCGATATCCGGAGCTCGCCAGAGAAAAGCGAGCGTGGCCTCCTCGCCTCCGCGCAGTCGCCTGGCCTCTCCCCGGACGGCGTAAGCCACGCCGAGATCCCGCAGGGGCCGCTCGAGACCCCGGCCCCGAAGCTCGAGTCCCAGGGGGTACTCCCCGCCCGAAGGGTGAACCATGGGAACGGGTGGGCTTCCGGGCGTCGGGTCGAGCCGGTAGTGCTTGAGGTCGAACCTTTTCAAGCGCCCCCCCGCGCTCGTGAAAACGGCGCGGAAAAGCTCGGTTTCGATTTCGATTTCCCGGGCTTCGGCCGCGGGTAGCTCCGCCTCCTCGGCAGCGGTTTCCGGCTCGGGCGGAGGAGGGGCAGGGGCGCGTTCCGGCGCGCGAACCCCTTCCGAAGGGGTCGGCGAGACACCCCTCGGGCTCCCGTAGTAGGGCTTCAGTACGAACTCCTGATAGAGGACGAGAATCAGGAGCGCGAGCGCGACGGCCAGAAGAGCTCGGTGTTGCATCATGGCACCGGATCCCATCCGCCCGGATTCCAAGGATGACACCGGAGAATCCGGCGAACGGAGAGCATCGTGCCGCGCGCCGCACCGTGACGGAGCAGCGCCTCGACGGCGTACTCGGAGCAGCTCGGGTAGAAACGACAGGCGGGCCCGACCAGGGGGGACAGCGCACGCTGGTAGAAGCGAACGGCCCCCGCGAGAAAGCGGGCGAGCCTCCCCCCGGCTGCGGGCGGGGCGAGAACCTCGAACTCAGCTCTCCTCATGAGGGGTCGCACCGGACGAGGCCAGGGTCCGAAACAGGCGGCCGAGATCCTTCTCGACCTCCGAGAAATCCAGGCCGGCTGCACTCTTGCGGGCGATGACGACACAATCCACCCCTCGCAGGAGAAACCGCCCCTGCCGCCGGAAAAACTCTCTCACGAGCCGCTTCAAACGATTTCTTACCACGGCGTTGCCCACGCGCCGGCTTACCGTGACTCCGAGCCTCACCTCGGGAGAGGCTGCCGGTGCCGCGAGCAACACGAAATGGCGCCCCGCGCGGCGCACGCCGCGGCGCTCCACGGCGAGAAACTCGCTTCGGTTGCGTAACCGAACCCGGGCGGGAAACTTCTCCCGGCCGGCTACTTCTTTCTTTTGGGGGGGATCGTGACGACCAGGCGCTTGCGCCCCTTCGCCCGCCGCCGCTTGAGGACGGCTCGGCCGCCGGGCGTGGACATTCTGGCCCGGAACCCGTGCGTGCGTTTCCTTCTCTTGTTGTGCGGCTGGTAGGTTCGCTTCATCGCTCCTCCGCCGGCCCCGAGCCCGTGGGTTGGCTGCCATGCCCGTCATCGTCCGAAGGGCGGAAGGCCGTCACGCGGCCGCATACCACCACACCCCCGGAGTCAAGTCAACGCGGCCCTCAAGCGGCGCTCTCCGATGCCTCGAGAGCCTTCTTCCCCGGGTACTGCTGCGCGAAGTGCTCCGCGCACAGTCCCCTGCGTTGGCGGGGGCGACGGCAGTTCTCCGCCACGCAGGTCTTGTAACGCGGCTTGGGCATTTTCCCTTTCTTCCAGAGCCTGTAGTGACGCTCGCAGTACCCCTTCGCGCGAACTTCTTTTCCGCACCCCTCGGCCTTGCAGGTACCTTTGGTTCCCACGCTGCTTCCTCCTTCGGTCCGTCATTCCCAGATCTCGGGTTTGGCCTGCCGCGACATGAGCTCGCCCACGACCTGCCGGGCCGGCTTTTCCTCGTAGAGGAGTTTTCGCACCTGCTCGGCGATCGGCATCTCCACACCCGCCCGTCTCGCGAGCAGGCACACGCTCAAACTGTTCCGCACTCCTTCGGCGACCATCCTCGTCTCCCCGAGGACGTCGGAGAGTTTTTCCCCGCGGCCGAGCCGCAAGCCGAGCGTTCGATTGCGGCTCAGATCCCCGGTACACGTGAGGACGAGGTCCCCCACGCCCGAAAGCCCCGACGCCGTACGGGGGTCGCCGCCGAGCTTCGTGACGAGTCTTGCGAGCTCGGCGACGCCCCGCGTGATCAGGGCGGCTCGCGAATTTCCCCCGAATCCGAGGCCGTCGCTGACGCCCGCCGCGATCGCGATGACGTTCTTCGCGGCTCCGCCCAGTTCGACGCCGATCAGGTCCGGGTTCGTGTAGACTCGGAAGTAGGGAGCGGAAAAAACCCTCTGAACGTGCTGGGCAAGCCGTGCGTCGACCGCGGCGACCGTCACGGCCGTAGGCATCCCGGCTGCCACCTCCCGCGCGAAGCTCGGCCCGGAAAGGCAGGCAATCGTCGCCACGTCGGGCCGTCCCAGAGCTTCGGCAATCACCTCCGACATCCTCTTGAGGCTTCCCTCCTCGATCCCCTTGGTCGCGCTCACCACGGGGACGGAAAAGGGCAGGTACGGGGCCGCCTGAGCCATGACCTCGCGGACGACGTGGGAGGGGCACACGCACACCGCGAGCTCCGCCCCCTCGAGCGCCTCGGGCATGGAAGAGGTGGCACGAAGCGTCGCCGGCAGGAGGAAGCCCGGAAGGTAAACGCGATTTTCGCGGGTTTCCTGGATTCCGCGGCACACCTCCGGACTGTGCACCCAGAGGGCGACCGAATGGTCGTTTTCGGCGAGGAGCTTGGCCAGAGCAGTACCCCAGCTCCCGCCTCCGATCACGGCGATCCTCATAAACCCGGAGGCCTCGGCAGAAATGACTAGGAGGCTTTCGAAGAGCTCCGATTGACACAACCCCGCACGGGGCGCAAGCGGGGCGTGTCAGGCGATCCGCTCGACGAGGCGAACGATCCTCGTCCCGCCGGCCGCGCGCAGGACCTCGGCCAGAAAAAACGCTCCACTACCCGGGTCGCCCTCGACCGCGACGCGCGAGCCCAGAGGAAAGACACGGAGCCCTTCGAACCGAAGAAGAAAGCGTCTTTCCCCCCATCTCGATCTGCACGAGCGTGCCGCGCTCGCCCGCCGTGCCTCCGCGGAGCTCCCGAGCCCATACGACGCGACCCGAGCCGTTCGCCGCGCTCTCCATGGCCTCCGGGGCCGGCTCGGCCCTCCGGCGCCCTTGACCGCGAGCGCGCCCCGTATCGGCCACTCGGGTTAGGGACCTCGTCCGGCCGTCGGAGCGGGAAAAAACCGCGGTGAGGGTGCGGAACACGTCGTCGATGGATGCGTTCTCCACGGCCAGCGTCCGAAGGCCCGGACGCCACGGGTCGCCCCAGCGGATCTGGACCACCACCGTGTCCTTCATCCCCAGCCGCCTCTCCCGCCGGTCGGGCGCATTGTAGCACGGGGTGCGTCACGGACAAAACGGTACGGTTGACCCGCTTCGGCGGAGTGGGAATCATCCCGGTCGTGGTCCCGCGGGTGCTCACGATCGGGGGTTCGGATTCCAGCGGGGGAGCGGGGATCCAGGCGGACCTGAAAACCTTCGCGGCGCTCGGCGTCGCCGGAGCCACGGTGGTCACGGCGCTCACCGCTCAGAACGCCACCGAAGTGCTGGGCATCGTCCCGGTGGAAGCCGAGTTCGTCCGGGCGCAGCTCCGCGCCGTCTCCTCTCCCGCTCCTCCGCGGGCGGCGAAAACGGGGATGCTCTGGAGCGAAGAGGCGATTCTCGAAGTCGCGCGTTGGGTGCGGGACCGCAGAATCCGGGCTCTCGTCGTCGACCCCGTCATGGTGGCCGGAAGCGGCGCGCGGCTGCTCGAGGAGAGGGCGTCGGAAGCGCTCGTGCGGGAGCTTTTCCCTCTCGCGTGCCTCGTCACCCCCAATCTTTCGGAAGCACGGGCTCTGACCGGGGGCGAAATTCGCACCCTCGCCGACATGAGAGAAGCGGCGAAGGCTCTTCGCGCGCTCGGCATCCGCGCGGTTCTCCTCAAGGGAGGGCACCTCGACTCGGGGGACGCCGTCGACCTCTACGACGACGGTCGCCTCACGCAAGAGCTCCGAGCGCCACGGTTGCCCGCGGGACGTCTCCATGGTGCGGGCTGCGTGCTCTCGGCGGCCGTCGCCTCCGGGCTCGCCCTCGGCAAGCCTCTGAACGAAGCGATCGTCGACGCGAAAAGGTTCGTGACCCGGGCGATCGAAGCACGCGAGGACGTGGGCAGCGGCGTCGCGGTCGTGAACCCACTCTGGAGGTTCGCAGGCGAGTGAAACGGCGCGCTCGGCTCCTCTGGTGGACCTTCGGGTTCCTCTTTGCGGCCTCCGTTCCCTGGTACGTGCCGTCGGGGCTCGTCGAACCGCTGGTCTTCGGCTTCCCCTTCTGGTCCCTCCTTCCCCTCTGCTGCTACGTGCTCGCCGCGGCACTGGCGAGCTCGACGTTGGACGTGCTCTGGGAAGATACCGAAAAAGCCGCCGGCACGTCCCGCGAACCCTGATGGAATCGGGACTTCTTTTTCCCGTCCTCTGCGTCTACTTCGTCCTTCTCTTCGTGCTGGGCTGGATGGGCTATCGCCGGCGGGTCGAGGCTTCGCCCGACGACTTCTATCTGGCCGGAAAAAAGCTCGGGGTCGTCGTTCTTTTCGCCACGCTCTACGCGACGCAGTACAGCGGCAACACGTTTCTCGGCTACACCGGCCAGGCCTACCGCATCGGTTTCGCGTGGGTGATGAGCGTCGGGATGATGATGTCGATCGTCTTTCTCTATCTCCTCTTCGCCCCCGTCCTCCACCGCGAGGCTCACCGGCACGGGTTTCTGACTCCGGGGGACTGGATCGAACATCGGTTCGGCGACCGGCGGCTGCGCTGGCTCGCGAGCGCCATCATGGCGTTCAGTCTGCTGAACTACCTCTACGCGCAGTTTCTCGCGATGGGTCACATCGCGGTCAGCCTCTCGGGAGGCACGGTTCCCTTCTGGGCCGGCGTTCTCGTCCTCGCGGTCGTGATCGGCTTCTACGAGACCCTCGGAGGCATGCGCAGCGTGGCCTGGACCGACGTGCTGCAGGGAGCCATGCTGCTGGTCGGGCTCGGGGCCGTTCTCCTGCTCGTCTGGTCGAAGGTGGAAAGCCTGGAATCCGTCACCCGGCCTCTCGTCGAGGAAGGCTCTCCTCTGGTCGCGGTGCCGTCGTGGGAAACCTGCGCCACCTGGGTCAGCTCCGTTGCCCTGCTCGGGCTCGGTGGCTGCGTCTACCCGCAAGCCATCCAGAGGATCTACGCGGCGCGCGATCCATCGGCGCTCCGACGGGCGCTGCGGGTCATGGTGTGGATGCCGCTTGCGACGACCTTCGTCGTCTTTCTCGTGGGCCTTCTGGCTCACGGAATCCTGCCCGGGCGCTCGGGCATCGCGGCGGACCGCGTCATGCCGGAACTGCTCTATGCCCTCTCGCGGGAGGGAACTCTCGCGAGTCTCGGCAGCGCGCTCGTCCTCGTGGGTGCCCTCGCGGCCATCATGTCGACGGCCGACTCGGCCCTGCTCACGCTCTCCTCGATTCTGGCCTGGGACTTCTACGGTGTCCGGCGCGAGAAGAAGACCTCGGCCGAGACAGCGGCCCTGGGAAAATGGTTCTCCTGGGGCATCATCGCGTTCCTCTTCCTTCTCGCGGTCCGTCCCCCGACCACTCTCTGGCGGCTCATCGAAATCAAAATGGAGCTTCTCATGCAGGTGGCCCCGATCGTGATTTTCGGGGCTCGTTCTCCCCACCTCTCCGCCAAGGCGGCCCTCGTGGCGCTCGGGACGGGCACGAGCTTGGCCCTCGGAGGCTTCCTCGGGGGGGTCGACCGGCTCGGAGGCTTCCACACGGGGAGCCTCGCCTGCGCCGGCAACGCTCTGCTCTGCTACGCCGCGATCGCACGGGCCCGCAGGCGGCGGGGAGTCAGCCGACCGTCGAGGGAAGACGTACGGGAGCAGACGAACGACCGAACCGGTAGAGGATCGCCCAGCCGAGCAAGGGCGTGAGGGAAGCCGCGAGAAACATGGGTCTGTGGCCGTAGAGCTCGGCGACCCAACCGAAGAGGAAACTCCCCGCGGTCACCCCGAAGTTGAACGAGCCGTTGAAAAGCGCCTGCGCCTTGCCGAGCTGGTTCTCGTCGCTCAGGTCGACCAGGAAGGCGTGGAGGGTGGGGTAGCTGAGACCCTGGGAAATCCCGAAGAGGCCGCCCGTCAATGTCAAGGCAAAACGACTGCGTACGAAGGCGAGGAGAAAAATCGAGCTCGCGAGCGCGAAGAGGGTGGGGAGGATGACGGCCCGGCGGCCGACCGCGTCGGAGAGACCCGCTCCGACGACGCGCACCAGAATGGCCGTGGCGGTGTAGGCGGCGAAAAAAGCGCCCACGCGGCCGAGGTTTTCCGAGCGCACGAACGTCGGGACGAAGGTGACCACGGTACCGAAACCCATCCCCGCGAACACCATCGTGAACGCCAGAACCCACTGCAGGCGCGCGAAACGGGCTTTCGACTCGGGTCGCCGCGTCGCGGAGCCCTCGCGGCGCGGAAGGGCGAGGGCCAGGGCGAAAGCGAGAAAGGCAAAGCCGGCGGCCGTGGCGAAAAGCCGACCGAATCCCCCCCGACGCACCAGTTCCTCGCCGAGAACGGGAGCCAGCGCGTGCGTGAGCAGCGTGGAGAGCCCGAACACGCCGAGAGCGGCCGCGCGCCGCCCGGGGGGCGCGAGCTCTGCCGCGAACGTCGTGGCCGCGGTGAAGGCGGCGGCAAAACTCGCCCCTTGCACGACCCGCAAGACGAAAATCCGCACGTCGAGCTCGTCCACGAAGAGATACCCGAGCGCGGCGAGTCCCATGGTACCCGTGCCGAGGAGGAGAAACCGCCGCGCTCCGATGCGGTCGATGGCGGAACCGACGAAGGGGAGCGAGAGGAGGGAGGCAATCCCCGCGGTTCCCACCACCGCACCGACCGTGGCTTCGCTCCCACCGAGTGCCCGGACGTGCAGCGGGAGGAGGAAGAAGGAGGCGAAATTGAGGAAGAAAAAGAAATTCACGAAGGTCGTGCGCAGGAATGCCGGTGGTAGTCCGCGGGGCCACATGGCGGCAAAAGCTTGAACTCGAAGCCGCTACCACGCTAGCAGCACTGCAACAACCGGGAGGAGGCCCGCGATGAACGTTCACTTCGGTGTCACCCTGCCTCAGATCAAACGGTCCTGGGAGGACACTCGAGCCGCGGCTCTGGAATTCGAGCGGCTCGGCTACGACTCCGTGTGGTTGAACGACCACCTCTACGGTATCCCGGCCCCCGGCATCCCGATCCTCGAAGCCTGGACCACGCTTTCGGCCGTGGGGGCCGTGACGTCCCGCGTCCGGCTCGGAACCCTCGTCTCGCCCGTAGGCTTCCGACCCCCCGCGCTGTTCGCCAAAGCGTGGGCGACGCTCGACACCATCACCGGAGGCCGGGTGATCGCGGGATTCGGAGCCGGTTGGTACGACGCGGAATTCCGGGGCTACGGGCTTCCTTTCCCGTCCGTCCGCGAGCGCCTCGAGCAACTCGAAGAAGCCCTCGCTCTTTCCAAGCTCCTCTGGACCCAGGAACGGACGAACTTCGCGGGGAAACACTTCCGGCTCGAGTCCACGTTCTGCGAACCCAAGCCGGTCCAGAAACCCCATCCGCCGCTTCTGGTCGGAGGAGGTGGCGAACGCGTGCTTCTGCGCATCGCCGCCCGACACGCCGACATCTGGAACAACCTCGCCGTCACGCAGGACCAGCTCGGAAAAAAGGTCGAGAGCCTCCGGCGGCATTGCGAGCAGGTCGGGCGCGACTTTTCGACGCTCACGGTCTCGCAGCAATGCCTGGTCGTCCTCGGGGAAACCGAGAAGGAGGCGGCCGCCAACGCCGAAAAGGCGCAGCGGATCTACGGCGGACACATGGGGGGCCAGGGAGAGCTCGCCATTTCGGGCACCCCGGACGTTTGCATCGAGAAAATCCGGCGGCACCTGGAACTCGGGTGCCGGATGTTCGTCATCGAATTCTTCGGAAAGGACACCAGAGTGCCGGCCCGGCTCTTCGCCGAGCGCGTCATGCCGGCGTTCCGAAACTAGGGGCGGTTTCCGGTCCGCTCGGCCAGCTTCGCGAAAAAGGCGCGGATGCGCTTGGCGTTGGCTCCGATGTCACCACGCCCGTCGCGGGATTTCGAGCGCATGTGCACGACGCTTCCGCCGTCGGTCGGCCGCACTTCGATCACGAAGTCGTCGCGGAACCGGAAAAGCCATGTCGTGGCCGTGCCTTCGAGGGCCTTCCGCCCTGCGTCGACCCGCACGAGCGACCACCCCGGCATCTGCCGAGCCGTCTCGACGACACGTTCGAAGACGACGTCCGGGGACTCGGCGGCCCGCAGCGGCTCGAGGTCCGGGTAGGCGGTGCGCTGCTGCCGGGCGAATTCCTCTCCGGGATACGAAAGGTCACGACCCCGGTTGGCTTCGAGATCGGCCGCGGCGACGAACCGCGGCGGGTTCTCGACGTCCGTCGTGATGTCGTTGATGGGCGGGTAGCGACCGGCGGGCGCGGCCGTACCGAGGAACACGAGGGCCACGAGGACGCTCGTGCCGAGAGCCACGGGTTCCCGCCGGCCCCGGAGCCACGCGAGAAGGCCCAGCACGGAGAGCAGGACCGACGCCACACCGGCGAGCCCGAAAAGCCCGAAGCCCCAGAGCGCGGGGATCCATTCGAAGTGCGCGGCCAGAGGCCCTGCCACGAACAAAAAAGCGAGCGTCCACGCGGCCCGTCGAAGCCCCGATCCCATCGCGGTCCCCTGGCCGCCCGCCTAACCCGGGCCGTCCCGCAAGTCAAACACGCCCAACGAAAACGAAAGGGGGGCGCGGGCGTCGGCCCGGCCCCCCGGTTCGTGCGGGAACGCGTCCCGGACGGGAACTCAGATCTTGCCCTGCAGGAAGAACGCGATCACGAGCCCGTAGATCGCCAGCGCTTCCATGAACGCGAGGCCGATGATCATCGGCGTCTGGATCCGATCCGCGGAGTTCGGGTTCCTTCCGATCGACTCCATGGCCGCGGCCACCGCGCGTCCCTGTCCGAACGCCGCTCCCACGGCCGCGACGGCGACGGCCAGACCGGCAGCGATGGCGACCCAACCGGACTGGCCCGTGCCCCCCTCTTCCGCCGCCCATGCCGGGAGCCCGCTCCCGAGCAAGGCGGCCACGGTGCAACCCACGGTGAAGAACAACTTCCTCATGGCTTCGACCCTCCTTTTGTTTTTCTCGCGTCCTTCCTGCCCCCGTTGCCGCCTCTCCTCTTTTCCTCCTCCGCCCGGGGCGGAAAAGACGCGTCGTTTGCGGAACCTAACGCCTCAATGGTCGTGCGCCGTCGCGAGTGCCAGGTAGACCACACTCAGAAGCGTGAAAATGAACGCCTGCACGAGCGACACGAAGGCACCCAGGATGTAGAACACGACCGGAACGACGACCTTCGTGAGATCCGTGAAAATCTCGAGCACGAGATGGTCTCCCATCATGTTTCCGTAGAGCCGCAGCGCCAGCGACACGGGACGCACGAAGTTGTCCACGAGTTCGACCGGAACCATCAGGACGGCGAGCGGCCACACCGGACCGACGAAGTGCTTGAGGTACGCGAGACCTTGCTGGGCGAACGCGTAGTAGTTGTAGAGGAGGAACGAACAGATACCGAGACCCAACGTGACGTTGAGGTTGCTCGTCGGGGGCGAAAACCCGGGCACGAGACCGGAAAGATTGGCCACCAGGATGTAGAGAAAAAAGGTCGCGTAGAGCGGCACGTAGCGCCGCCCATGGTGCCCGAGAATGCTCTCGACGATGGAAGCGATCTGCTCGGTGAAAATCTCCAAGCAGTTCCGGACCGTGAGCGTCCCGTCCGGCACCACGGGATCCGCCACGGAGGCGAGTTGCCGCCGCGCCACGTACGCCACGCCCACGAGAAGGAGGGCGACGAGCGTCGCCATCGCCGTATGGTCCGGCACGAAAGGCAGGAGCGACGTCCAAGTGAACGCGTGTTCCACCTAACCCTCCCGGCCCCGAGTTTGGCCGAAGCGCACGCTTACGACAACGGTCGCCGCGAGAAAAGACGTCACCCCCACGGCGAAACCCGCGGCTTCGACGGGCAAGAACCGGAAAAGGAGAGCGACGGCGCCGAGCAGCAGGCCGAACTTGGCTATCACCAGAGCGGCCCCGAACGAACGGAAAAAGCCCGAGCTCGACCGGAAAGCCAGCCGGACCCCTCTTTCCATGAGCCAGACGTTGCCACCCATCACCAGCGCGCCGAGCAGCGTGCTCCACGGGTCGAAAAGCCCCACGAGCCAGCCGGCCGCGGCCACGGCGGCGGCCAGGAGCAGGTTCGCTTTCTGGATCGCCTCGAGCACGCGAGTCAGCCGAACCGGCGGAGGGCCCAGACGAGACGGTAGACGGCCCCCGCGAAGGCGGCGAGCGTGAAGACGAGCGTGAGCCAGGGCGCCGTTCCCGCCCACCGGTCGAGGTAGAAGCCCACCACGACTCCGGCCGCTACCGCGAAGCCGAACTCCAGGCCGAGAGCCGCGAACCGCCCCCCGCGAACCCAGAGCGGCTCCCTACGCGGTTCCATCTCGCGTGACCTCCCGACGCATCTCGGCGAACGTATCCCGGGCAGCTCGGATCGTCAGCTCGATTTCGTCGGCCGAGTGGGCGAGAGAAACGAACGCCGCCTCGAACTGGGAGGGGGGAAAATAAAAGCCCCGTTCCAGCATCCCGCGGAAAAAGCGCGCATAGGCTCGGGTGTCCGCCTTGGCCGCGTCGTCGGCGTTCCGGACGCGATCGACGCCGAAAAAGACGGTGAACATCGAGCCGAAGCGATTGATGCAAACCGGCACCCCCTCTTCCCTCGCCGCTCCGCGGAGCCCCTGCTCGAGCCGGGCGGAGAGTTCCTCGAGCTGATCGTAGACACGCGGTTGTTCGAGAGCTCGCAGCGTCGCGATCCCCGCCGCGACGGACAACGGATTTCCCGAGAGGGTTCCGGCTTGGTAGACGGGGCCCACCGGCGCGAGCTGTGCCATGACGTCCCGCCGGCCCCCGAACGCCCCGACGGGAAGCCCGCCGCCGATGATTTTCCCGAGGCACGTGAGGTCCGGTTCGAGCCCGAAGCGACCTTGAGCTCCGCCCCACCCGAGCCGGAAGCCGGTCACGACTTCGTCGAAGATCAAAAGCGCCCCCCGCGCCCTCGTCCGCTCCTGCAGTTTTTCGAGGAATCCCGGCTCCGGCGGCACCACTCCCATGTTGGCCGGCACGGGCTCCACGATCACGGCGGCGAGGTCCGACCCTGCTTCTTCGAAGCAGCGGTCCACGCTTTCGAGGTCGTTGAACCTCGCAACCAGGGTTTCCCGCGCCAGAACCTCCGGAACGCCCGGACTCTCGGGCACTCCGAAGGTCATGGCTCCCGAACCGGCGGCGACCAGAAGCGAGTCCACGTGGCCGTGGTAACAGCCCGCGAACTTCAGGACTTTCGTCCGGCCGGTGAACGCCCGGGCGAGGCGGAGCGCGCTCATCGTGGCTTCCGTTCCGGAGTTCACGAGTCGCACGGAACGGACCGACGGTACGGCACCCACGATTTTCTGCGCGAGCTCGATCTCCCTCGCGGTGGGCGCACCGAAGCTCGTCCCGTCGCGCAGCGCGTCCTGTACCGCGCGGAGCACGCTCGGGTGGGCGTGCCCCAGAATGAGCGGTCCCCAGGAACACACGTAGTCCGTGTACGTGCGCCCGTCGGCGTCGGTCACGTGGCAGCCCCGGCCCCTCTGGAGGAAAACGGGCTCGCCGCCCACGGCCTTCCATGCCCGCACGGGGCTGTTCACCCCGCCCGGGATCACCCGTCGCGCCTCGGAAAAGAGCTTCCGGGAAATCTCGCCCATGGGCCCTGGCTTCAGCGCCCGAGGCGCGCGGCCGCCGCATCGAACGCCCGGCGCAGCTCCTCGTACGTGCGGGCCACCGGAAACTGAGGGTACTCGCGCACGACGTTCTCGGGAGGGCGAAAAAGGATGCCCACGTCCGCTTCTTGCAGCATCGTCATGTCGTTGTACGAATCCCCGGCGGCGACCACGTCGAAGTTGAGGAGCTTGAGCGCCATGACGGCCTTCCTCTTCCCGTCCCGGAGCCGGAGTCGGTAGTCTCGGATTTTCCCGTCCGGGTCGACGACGAGGGAATTGCAAAAAAGGCAGGGGAACCCGAGCTGCTCCATGAGCGGCGCCGCGAACTCGTCGAACGTGTCCGAAAGCACGATGACCTGCGCCCGCCGGCGCAGCCAGTCGAGAAACTCCCGCGCTCCCTCGAGCGGCCCCATGCGAGCGATGACGGCCTGGATGTCGGGCAGGCCGATCCCGTGGCGGTCGAGAATCCCGAGGCGCCACCGCATGAGCTTGTCGTAGTCCGGCTCGTCGCGCGTCGTCCGCCTGAGCTCCGAAATGCCCGTACCCTCCGCGACGTGGATCCAGATCTCCGGGACCAGTACGCCCTCGAGGTCGAGACAGGCGATCATGGGCCACTTCGCTAGCCGTTCCCCCCGGGCTGTGCAAGTAAGGGAACGGTGCGCGCGGAACTCCTTTCGCTCTTCACGACGACGTTCCCCACCGAAGAGCCGGGAGAGGCGATCCTGGAGCTCGTACGAAAAGGGCTCGGGGGCGTGATCCTCTTCTCCCGCCACGCACCGACCCCCGAGAGGCTGCTCCACACCGTGCGGAGGCTCAAACGAGAATCCCCCGGGAGGCTCGTCGTCTCCGTCGACCAGGAGGGAGGACGCGTCGCGCGCCTCCGCGGCGACCCGTGGGCTCCCCTGCCCGCCATGCGCCGACTCGGAGAGCTCGATCCCGCCGAGGGAGAACGGAAAGCCCGGATCCTCGGCGAACTCGTGGCCCGCGAGCTCCGCGCGGTGGGAATCGACCTCGATTTCGCCCCCGTCCTCGACGTCGACACGAATCCCCGGAACCCCGTCATCGGCGACCGATCCTTCTCGGGCGACGCGCGGGTCGTCGCGCGGCTCGGCGTCGCCTTCCTCCGGGGGCTCCAGGAAAACGGGGTCGCGGCCTGCGGGAAGCACTTTCCCGGCCACGGGGAGGCGGCGGAGGACTCCCACGAAACGCTCCCGCGCGTCGAGCTCGACCGGGCCCGACTCCTACGCGTGGAGCTGCGGCCGTTCCGAGCGGCCGTTCGTGCCGGCGTGGCGAGCATCATGACCGCCCACGTCCTCTACCCCGCGCTCGACTCCCGGCGGCCCGCGACGCTTTCTCCCGCCGTGCTCTCCGTGCTGCGGGAGCGGCTCCGATTCGCGGGCGTCGTCGTGTCCGACGACCTCTCGATGCGGGCCGTCGCCGATTCGTGGTCCGTGGGCGAGGCCGCCGCGCAAGGACTCGCGGCGGGCTGCGACCATTTCCTCGTCTGCCAGGACCCCCGACAGGTGGTCGAAGCCGTCGCCGTCGTGGAAAGGGAGCTGCGGAAGCACCCCTCGCTCGAGCGCCGGCTCGCCCGGGCTCTGCTGCGTTGGTCGCGACTGCGCGAAAGGTACGCCCGGAGCGCCCCGGAGCCCGGCGAGGAGAGGTGGCTTTTTTCGGAGGAACATCGCCGTCTCGCCGCGAGCGCGGCGGCCGGCGACTAGTCGAGGTGCGGGAGCACTTCCCGGGCGAAAAGATCGAGGGTTTCCGCCGAGTGGAAGTCGGAAAAAAGGACGGTGAAAAAGGTGACTCCCTGTTCGCGCCGTCTGCGGAACTGCTCGACGAGCTGCGGGGGGGTCCCGCGGAAAGCGGTCTTCTCCAGGTCGAAAACGGACCCGAGCAGGGCGGAAGCCGCTTCCCACTGTCGCCGGAAGTCTTTCTCGTCCTTGCCGAGTACGGCGACGCACTGTTCGGAAATCTCGATCTCCTCGAAGTCCCGACCTACGGCGTCGCAGTGACGCCGTAGAGCTCCGAGTTTCCTCTCGAACTCCGGCGCGGCGTTGTTCGGGCAGTTCCAGATGTCGGCGTGCTGCGCCACGACGCGCAGGAGCCGGCGTTCCCCGGCCCCGCCGATCAGAAGGGGCGGGTGGGGCTTCTGGACCGGCTTCGGATTGTTCGCGGCATCCTGAACCGCGTAGTACTTGCCCTCGAAGGTCGCCCGGGGTTCCGTGAACATCTTTTTCAGGATCGTGACCGCTTCCTCGAGCTGCTCGATCCGTACCCTCGCCGGCGGGAACGGATAACCGTACGCTCGGTATTCTTCTTCCATCCACCCGGCTCCGATGCCCACGTAAGTTCTGCCGCCACTGACGACGTCGAGACTGCTGAGCATCTTCGCGAGCAGTGCGGGGTTCCGGTAGGAGTTGCAGAACACGAGCGCCCCCACCCGAATTCGCTCCGTCGCCGCGGCGAGCGCCGTCATGACGGTGAACGCCTCGAGGTGGTCCACGTCCGGAATTCCCCGCGCCCACATGTGATCGACCACCCATACCGAGTCGTAACCGAGCCGGTCGGCGTACACGACCCTTTCCCGCATGGTCGGGAAGGGGACACCGACCTGCGGAAAAAACAGCCCTACCTTCGTTTTTCTCGGTTTCCTCATCGCGCCTCCCACGGTTCTTCTCGACCTCTTCTCGCCCCGCTCCCGCGGCCTCACTGCGCGGTGTAGCCACCGTCGACGGGGAACACCGCGCCCGTGACGAACGAGGCGGAGTCCGAAAGCAGGAACACGGCCAGTGCCGCGACTTCCTCGGGCGTCCCGAGCCGACCGAGGGGCTGCCGCTCCACGAAGAACTGCCTCGCTTCCCGGGTGGCTCTGCGAGCCATCGGCGTGTCGATCATGCCCGGACAGATGCAATTCGCCCGGACACCCTGCCGAGCATAGGCCGACGCCACGGCACGCGTGAGCTGGACGACCCCCGCCTTCGAGGCGGCGTAAGCCGGCGTCCCGGGAAGAGCGACGAGCGCGAGCACCGAACCCATCGTGACGACGCTCCCCCCGCCGGACTCGACGACGAGGGGGAGGGCGTGCTTCAGAAAGAGAAACGTCCCTTTCAGGTTGACTTCGACGACGCGGTCGAAGTCGGGCGTCGGATACTCCGCGGTCGCTCCCGTGCCCCCACCCACCCCGGCTGCGCAGACGAGCATGTCGAGCCGCCCGCAGGAGGAGCCGACGAGCTCGACGGCCCGCTCGACGTCCTCCGAGCGCGACACGTCCCCCCGCACCGCAAGAGGCTCCTCTCCGGAGACGGCGTGCAGGTCTCCGGCGAGCTCGTCGAGCGGCTCGAGGTCGAACAGGACGAGCCTGGCCCCCCGGTGGGCCAGGGCCCGGCTCACCGCACGACCGATGCCCGACGCGGCGCCGGTCACGAGCCCCACACGGCCCGCGAAAGCACGGACGCTTTCCCTTCGTTCCACGAGCGTGGGACACAAAGCACGGATTGCCTAGCCCTAGCAAGAGGGGGTAGACAGGGAGCCATGAAGCGAAAGGTCGCCGTCGTCGGTGCCACGGGAATCGCCGGGCAGCAGTTTCTCGTGGCCCTGGCGGGCCATCCGTGGTTCGAAGTCGCAGCCCTCGCGGCTTCCGAGCGCACGGCCGGCCGTCCGTACGCCGACGCGATCCGGGATCCCCGGACGGGGGCGAGAAGGTGGTGGTGCCAGGAAGAACCTCCCGCGGAGTTCCTGGACATCGAGGTGCAGGATGCAAGCCGTTTCGATGCCTCGGCCGTCGATCTCGTCTTCAGTGCGGTGGAATCGGACGCCGCACGAGAACTCGAACCGCGGTACGCGCGGACGACCCCGGTGGTGAGCACGGCCTCGGCGTTCCGCTACGAGCCCGACGTGCCCGTGCTCGTCCCGGGGGTGAATCCGGACCACCGTGCTCTGCTCGACGTCCAGCGCAGCCGGCGAGGCTGGAAGGGTTTCGTCGTTCCGCTCCCGAACTGCACGACGATGGGTCTCGTGATCACGCTCAAGCCCCTGTTCGACGCCTACGGGCTCGCGCGGGTTCTCATGACCTCCATGCAAGGCATCTCGGGGGCGGGGAGATCTCCGGGGGTCATCGCGCTCGACATCGTCGACAACCTCGTCCCCTACATCCCCGGCGAGGAGGAAAAGGTGGCGCGAGAGACGGCGAAGATTCTCGGGCGGGTCGAAGGAGAAGTCGTCGTGCCCGCCGACTTCGCCGTGAGCGCCACGTGCACCCGGGTCCCCGTGCTCGAAGGCCACACGGAATCGGTTTTCGTTTCGACGGTCCGGCGCTGCACGCCCGCGGAGGCCTCCGAGCTCTGGAGGTCTTTCGACCCCGGCCTCCGCTCCCTGGGGCTTCCCTCGGCCCCGGAGCACACGATCGTCGTTCACGACGACCCCTTCCGGCCGCAGCCCCGTCTCGACCGGGAGGCCGGGGGTGGCATGACCACGAGCGTGGGGCGGGTACGCGAAGATCCGGCGCTCGAGAACGGCCTCAAATACGTGCTGGTTTCCCACAACACGAAAATGGGGGCGGCCAAAGGCGCGGTTCTGGTCGCGGAGTACCTCCTCGCCACCGGCGCACTCTGAACGGTCGATGCGAGCGCGGGCCGGTTTCGCGGCCGCCGAGCGGACCGCCACCCTCCTCCGCCCTTTTCGCACCGCGGACCTTCCACCCGTGCCGACGAGCTTCTGGAAACTCGTCGGGCCCGGTGCGGTTCTCGTGGGCCTCAGCATCGGCGCGGGCGAGCTCATCATCTGGCCCAGAGTCACGGCGCAGTACGGCGCGGGAATGGTGTGGGCCGCGCTGCTGGGAGTGTTCCTGCAGATGTGGCTCAACATCGAGATCGGGCGCTACACGCTGGCCACGGGGGAGAGCGTCTACGCGGGCTATGCCCGGATGGCGAAGGTCTTCGCGTGGGTCTTCCTCGCGCTCAACGTCCTCGGATGGATCGTCCCCGGTTGGGCGAGGGCTTGCGGCGGTGCTCTGAAGGTCCTCGTGGTGGGGCCGGACGGGTGGGGCAGCCCCGGTACGTGGACGGCCATCACGTTCGCCGGTGTGGCGTACGTCCTTTTCGGTCCTCGCCTCGTCTATCGGTCCGTCGAGCGCACGACGTCGACGCTGGTCGTCCTGATGACGCTCGGCCTTCTCTTCGTCGCGTTCTCCGTCGGAAGCCGCGAAGTCTGGGCGCAGCTCGTACGAGGGATCGCGAATTTTCCCCGCAAACACCCCGAAATGCCCCCCTACGAGCTCTTCTCGGCGATCGTGTTCGCGGGAGCGGGCGGGACCGCGAATCTCTTCTACTGCTTCTACCTGCTCGACAAGGGTTGGGGCATGGGAGCGCACGTTCCGGCGATCGTCAATCCGCTGCGCAAACGGGAACAAAAAAGCCCGGAGGGCGGCTACCGCGTCCGCCCGACGGGAGAAAACCTCGAGCGCTGGCGCGGGTGGTTCCGCTCTCTGGTCCGCGACCAGGTTTGCTTTTTCTGGTTGCTCAACAGTTTCACGATCCTTCTTTTCATCCTGGGCGCACTCGCCGTCCTTCACCCGCGGGGCATCGTGCCGACACAGGACCTCCTGGTCTGGGAAGAAGCCGTCATCCTCGGCGCCTCGTGGGGGAAAGCCGGCTCCTACCTCTTCTTGCTGGTCGGAGTGGCGTGTCTTTTTTCCACCCAGCTCACGCTGGTCGACGGTGTGGCGCGCAGCTGCGCGGACATCCTGCACGCGAACTTCGCCTGGGCCCACCGCGTGCCGCTGGGCACGCTCTACGGTGGCATCGCCGGCTTCTGGATCCTGGCGGGGATCGTTCTCACCTACCTTTACGAGCATCTCCCCGCCATCCTCTTCCTGCTGAGCGCGGGCTTTTTCGGTGGCATCGCCATGGCGATCTACGCTCCGCTCACGCTCGTCCTCAACCGCAGGTTCCTGCCGGAGCCGTTGCGACCCGGACCCCTCCGGACCGCGGCGGTCGGCGCCGTGGCCGCCTTCTACGTGGCTTTCGCCGGGATCTCCGTGTTCCAGCTCGTACGGCGTTTCGTGCTCTGAGGCCGATGGCGCACCTCTGGGAGGAAATTCTCGGCGTCGCCCGAAGACAGCCTGCCGCTCCGGCGCTCCTCTGCGGGGGATCGACCTGGAGCTACGGGCAGCTCGTGAGCGAAGCCGCTCGCGTGGCCCGCCGTCTGGAACGAGCCGGCGTCCGGCCCGGGGATCGAGTGCTCTCGACGCTCCCCAACGGCCCCGACCTGGTCTTCCTCCTTCTCGGCACGCTCGCCTGCGGGGGCGTCTACGCGCCGCTGCACGCCGCCGCCACGGAGCGGGAGATCCTGGAGGCACAGCGGGAGCTCGAGCCCAAGGTGTCCGTCGTGCCCCGGAGCCCGACGCTCGGCACCCCGGAAACGTTCGCTTCGCTCTCCCGTGCGCCGGCGGAACCCGAGACCTCCCGGGAGGGGGGAGGAGATGACGCAGCGCTCGTCCTTCGCACCTCGGGAACCTCCGGCCAACCGAAGGGCGTCGTCCTGTCCCACCGGGCTCTTCTCTCGAACCTGCGTTCCGTCCTCGCATCGTGGGAATGGTCACCCCGAGACCGCTTGCTCCTCGTTCTCCCCTGCAGCCACCTCCACGGGCTCGGGCTGGGTCTGCTCGGAACTTTCCTCGCCGGCGGGAGCGTGGTCCTCGCGCCCCGGTTCGAGCCCGGGGAAGTCCTCCCGAGCCTCGAGAAGTACGAATGCACGCTCTTTTTCGGCGTACCGCCTCTCTACGAGCGACTCTTGCGGCTGCCCGAACGGCCTCGAGAAAGGCGAATCGCCCGCGCTCTGCGACTCTGGGTGTCGGGCTCGGCCCCTCTCTCTCCCGCCACGTTCCGCAGGTTCTCGGAGCGCTTCGGCGTCGAGCTTCTCGACCGCTACGGAATGTCGGAGACCGGCTTCGTCCTGAGCGCGCCGCTCGCGGGCCCTCGAAGGCCCGGCGTCGTAGGCCTCCCCTTACCCGGAACCGAGGTCGTCGTCGCCGACGAAGCCGAAGCCGACCGGGGAAAGGTCCGAGAGGTGGCGGTGGGCGAAGTCGGAGAGCTCCTCGTGCGCGGACCCGGGCTTTTCTCGGGATACTGGGGGGATCCGGAGGGTACCCGGCGGAGCTTCGTGGGAGGATTTTTCCGGACCGGCGACCTGGCTTTCCGCGAGCCCGACGGAATGGTGGGGATCGTCGGCCGGCGCTCGCTCGACATCATCAAGACACGTGCCTACCGGGTGAGCGCCTTGGAAGTCGAAAACGCCCTGCGCGAACACCCGGCCGTCGTCGAGGCCGCCGCCCTGGGCCTCCCGCACCCGCAGTGGGGAGAGGAAGTCGTGGCCGTCGTCGTTCCCCTCGGACGGGACGTCACCGAAGAGGAACTGCGCGCACACGCGGCCCGGATCCTCGCCCCGTACAAGGTGCCGCGCCGCGTCGTTTTCCTCCCCGAGCTCCCGAAAACGGGTCCCGGCAAGGTCGAGAAAAAGCGCCTCCGGGACCTGCTCGCGTCGCTAGGCGAAGGGCGCTCCGCGTAGTAGAATCAGGGCGTGTCGTCAAGGAAAATTACGGGTCTCGCGCTGCTCTGCTTCTTCGCTGGATGCGGGGGGGACGACCGGGCCGGGATCTTGCGGCCGCCCCCTACGGCGACCTCGAGCGCGACCCGAACGCCCACCGCCACGCCCACCCCGACACCGACGCCGGCTCCCGGGGCGAACGTCGTCCACCTGGGGCTTCTCCGGGCGGACAACACCCTGCTCGAGCCGTCGGGCTTCGACGAAGAGGGTCGGCCGATCTACGAACGACCCATCGGTAGCGGGTTCGTCCTGGTCGTGGAGGCACGTCGCGGGTCCAACGGAGCCCCACCGGGCCTCTCGACCTTCGAGCACGACCCCGGCGACCCGTCCGTCCGACCGGATCTCCAGGTCCAGGTGAATCGGGACATCGGAAACGGAAGTCCCGAGGTGTGCGACGCCGAGCGCGAGAACTTCGGGGGCGTCCCGGGTATCGATCCCCCGAGCTACGAACTCACGCAACGGATTTCGGATGCTCTCAACGACCTGGGCTGCCGCTTCGTGGACGGGCAGGGCAGCCCGCGCGGCCGCTTTCTCGACGAGGCTTGCGTGCTCTTCCCGGACGGCGAATTCCGTTTCGTGGATCCTACCGCCGAAGTGGAGTTCTGCGCGACCGTAGCCAGAGGGATGGCTTTTCCCACCGGCGACACGATCGTCACGGCACGCGTGCGCGATACGAGCGGTATCCTCGGCCCCGCCCGGCAGATCGTCGTCCGCGTCGGCGCGACCGACTAGGGTCCCGTCCGGCCAACCGCCGGGAATCCGGCCTCGGGCCGCACTCGCCCGAGCGAACGACCGGGCAAGTGACGTGCGGATTTACCTTGACGCGGCCCGTACCTCGCGTCGTGCGTGTCGTTTTCGACGTTCGGTGACAAATTCCGGCACCTCTCGCCGCTGCTTCGTCGGCCGGCTTCGCCCGACAAGCGACTGCGAGCCGTCTCGACGAACCGGGAGTCGATACGGCGACCTGGCACACGGGTTGCTCGAACCACGAGCCGAGCCGCAACCAGCGGTCGACGGAGAAAGGGAAGCGGAATGAAAGACACGAGGCTGCCCGAAAGCGGAAGGCGGCCCGGGAGCCGCGAGCCCCCGCGAGCCGGAAGAAAGGAGAACGGACCCGGAGCAGGGAAAAGGTGACTCGTCGACCGGAGCCGGTCACGGCACGGAACGAACGAGCAAGAACACGGAACGAACGAGCAAGAAGGAGGTAAAAGAGATGATTCGTCGCAACGAAGGTTTCACCCTGATCGAGCTGCTCGTGGTGGTGGCCATCATCGGCATCCTGGCCGCGATCGCGATCCCGCAGTTCAGCGCCTACAGGCAGAGGGGCTTCGACGCCCGCGCCAATTCGGACCTCCGCAACGCCGCCACGTCCGAAGAGGCGTACTTCGCGACCGAGCAGGCTTACAAGAGCTGCACCTCGGCCAGCGACTGCGAGACGAAGCTCCCGGGTTTCCAGGCTTCGGACGGTGTGACCATGGCCATGACGAACAACGCGAACGTGTCCTTCACCGGCACGGCCAAGCACCCGAGCGGCACGGGCAAGACCTTCAGCTACGACAGCGCCGCGGGCGGGATGACGAACTGAGGGGCTTCGGTCCTTCGGGAAAAAAGGCGCGGCCTTCGGGTCGCGCCTTTTTTTTGGCCCTGGAGCCCGGGGCCCGCTTGCGCTAGGAAAAACGGCTCCCATGGCCACGGCGAAGATCATGCTCGGCTTTCTGGTTCGACGGTGTTCGGCGGAACTCGGGCACGACCCCACGCCGGAGGAGTTCGCCCGCTGGGCCAACCAACGAACGGACCACCGGGGACAGTACTGCCTCTTCGGCCGCCCTATCTCCGAGCGGGAAGCCGCCGTGATCCTCGCGACGCCGGGCCGCCTCGTGCGAGTCCAGAGGTTCCCGCTGGAGCCGACTCCCTCGGGCGCAGGGCCCGGGCCCCTGCGGATCGTTCCGCGCGCGCGACGTCGGCGTACTTGACATCGTGGAGCCCGTGCTTACGTCGACGGGCGTACCCATGGCGGTCGGCCCGCCGGAAGTCCCGCGGCGGGGAAAGGAGGTGTCCCATGGCGTTCGCGGAGCTCGAACAGGAGCTCGCACGCTTGCAGAACGAGCTGGCCCGCTTTTTCGACAGCACGTTCGGCGCGTCCCTCGCGCCCTCGGGCAAGGGCGTCTATCCCGCCGTCAACATCTTCGACAGCGATTCCGCGATCGTGATCAAGGCGGAACTTCCAGGGATGAGGCGCGAGGACGTCGACGTCGTCGTGGAGGACGACAAGGTCACGATCCGTGGAACCCGCTCGCTTTCCTATCCGCCGTCGTGCCGCTTCCACCGCCGAGAGCGCGAGGAAGGGAGCTTCCGCCGGGTGATCCGCCTCCCGTCGCGGCTCGACAACGAGAGGGCCACGGCCGCGTACCGAAACGGCATCCTGACCATCACCATCCCCAAGCCCGCCGAAGCGGCACCGAGGAAGATCCCCGTCCAGGGGGATTGACGGCAAGGAGGAGGCCATGAGCGAGCGCGAACTTCGCCACCGGGAAAAACAGGAACTGCGGGGAGGTGCGGAACGCACGAGGCCGGCACGGGCGTTCCTCCCCGACGTCGACATCTACGAAACCGACGACGCCCTCGTCGTCGTGGCGGACGTTCCGGGCGTCGACGCCTCCCACGTCAACGTGGAACTCCGTGATCACCGCCTCACGATCGACGCCGTGGTCGATCCGGCCGAGTACGAAAACCTGAGACCCCTCTACACCGAGTACTACGTGGGGCCGTACCACCGGGCGTTCGAGCTCGGAGAGCTCATCGATCAGGACCGGATCGAAGCCCGGGTCGCGGACGGGGTTCTGACCCTGACCCTGCCGAAGCTGCAGAAAGCACGCGCGCGAAAGATTCCCGTCACCGGGTGACTCTCTTGCTCGGCACCCGTCCCCGCGGATAGGCTCTCGTCCGGAACCATGGCCGGCCTTCCGCTGCATCCTCGCCTCCGCGAGCCGGGAGCGCCTTCCGCGTAAGGACGGGGCAGGTCCGTGGCGAGCGTTTTCTTGCAGGCCTGCCGGAGGGAGAGCACTCCCTACACGCCCGTCTGGCTCATGCGGCAAGCGGGACGGTACATCCCCCGCTACCGGGAAATCCGGAACCGGCTTTCCTTTCTCGAAATGTGCAAGAACGTGGAGGTGGCGACGGAGGTGACGCTCCTGCCGGTCCGTCTCTTCCGGGTCGATGCGGCCATCGTGTTCGCCGATATCCTGCTCTTGCTCGAGCCGCTCGACGTCGGCCTGACGTTCCTCGAAGGGGAGGGCCCGAGAGTGCGCAAGACCGTACGCTCCGGCGAGGACGTCGCCCGTCTCCGGGAGTTCGACGTAGCCGGCGAGCTCTCCTACGTTTTCGAAATCCTCCGAAACGTCCGGGCTTCCCTGCCCCCCGACGTGGCGCTGATCGGCTTCGCCGGAGCACCCTTCACGGTGGCTTCCTACCTGGTCGAGGGCCGTGGTTCCCGCCTCCATCTCGAGACCAAGGAGTTCCTCTACCGGGAACCGGACGCCTGGCACGACCTTCTCGCGTGCCTCGGCAGGCTCACGGTGCGGTACCTCGAGGGACAGATCGAAGCCGGAGCCCAAGCGGTCCAACTCTTCGACAGCTGGGCCGGTTGTCTCGCTCCGGACGACTACCGCGAATTCGTCCTGCCTCACACCAGGAGCGTCGTCGAAGCGCTCGGCACCCGGGTCCCCGTGATTCTCTTCTCCACCGGGACGGCGGGGCTCCTGCGAGAACTCCGCGAGACGGGAGCGCAGGTGATCGGCCTCGACTGGCGGCTCGACCTCGCCCGGGCCTGGGACGTCCTCGGGGCGCAGGTCGCGGTGCAGGGGAATCTCGACCCTGCCGTCCTTCTCGCCTCTCCGGAGCGCATCCGCGACGCGGCTGCGCGGCTTTTGCGGAGCCTCGCGGGCCGCCGGGGACACATCTTCAACCTGGGGCACGGCGTCCTGCCGGCCACGCCCGTGGAACACGTGCGGCTGCTGGTCGAGACCGTGCGCCGCTGGCGGCCGACATGACAGGCATCGACTCGGTGCTTCTCGTGGCCTTCGGCGCGCCGAGAAGCCTCGACGAGGTCGGACCTTTTCTCGAGCGCCTGGCGCGGCACCGCTCTCTTCCCGACCGCCGGGTCGAGGAGGCGAGGCGCCGCTACGAAGCACTCGGCGGATCGCCCCTCTACCGCTCGATCGACGAGCTGGCGCGCTCCCTCGAACGAGAGCTCGAACCGGAAAAGACGCCCGTGTTTTTCGGGATGACGAACTGGCATCCGTTTCTCGAAGAAACGCTCGGCGCGATGGCGCAGCGGGGTTCGAAAGCGGCGCTCGCCATCGTGCTGTCGGTCCAGCAAAGTCCGCCCGGCTGGGATCGGTATCTCGAAGCGCTCGCGCGAAGCCGCGCGGCCGTGCCCGGCGCACCCGAAATTTTCCCGGCGAGACCGCTCGGCCTCCATCCCCGGTTCGCCGACCTCCTCTCGGAGCTTCTCGCCGCGACCCTCGACCGGGAAAAGCGCTCGCTCCGCCTTCCGACCCACGTCGTCTTCACGGCGCACAGCATCCCGGAGGAAGACGCGAGGCGCTCCCCTTACGTCGAGCAGCTCGAGAACCTCGCGGCTCGGGTCATGCAGCGCTTCCCCGACCTCGCCTGGTCCCTCGCCTACCAGAGCCGAAGCGGCTCCCCCGGCGACCGGTGGCTCGAACCCGATGTGGGTCGCCGCCTCGCCGAACTGGCCGAAAGGGGGACTCGCTGTGTCGTCGTCTTGCCGGCAGGATTCGTCACCGAACACATGGAAGTACTCTACGACCTCGACATCGAAGCCCGTTCGGTGGCCGAGTCGAAGAACATGCGGTTCGTCCGCGTGCCGACGGTGGCGTCGCACCCGCGGTTCGTCGGTCTTCTGGCCTCTCTCGTGCGGGAACGGGACGTGTGGTGCGCCTAGCGGTCGTAGGGGCGGGCCTTTCGGGGCTCGCTTGCGCGAATCGATTTCTCGAGCTCGCGGCCGAGCGAAGGCTTTCGGCCGATGTCGTCGTGTTCGAGGCCGAAAGGCGCGCGGGCGGCGTGGTCCGCACGGAGCGGGTCGGAAGCTTCCTCCTCGAGGCCGGGCCCGATTCCTTTCTTTCCGAGAAGCCGTGGGCTCGGGACCTGGCGACGCGGCTGGGCCTCGAAGGGGAGATCCTGGGGACGCGGGAGGAGGAGAGGCGCACGTTCGTCCTCTCGAGCGGCCGCCTGCACCCACTGCCCGAGGGCTTCGTCCTCCTGGCGCCGACGAGACCCGGGCCGGTTCTGCGAAGCTCCCTCTTCAGCTGGCGCGGGAAACTGCGGCTCGGGTTGGAGCTCCTGCTGCCACGGGGTTCCGAAGCGCGCGACGAAAGCGTCGCCGACTTCGTCCTCCGCCGGTTCGGCCGGGAAGCCCTCGAGCGAGTCGCCGACCCTCTGGTGGCCGGCATCTACGGCACGGATGCGGAGCGACTGAGTCTCCGGGCCACCCTGCCTCGGTTCTTCGAGCTCGAGCGCAAATACCGGAGCGTCACGCTCGGAATTCTCCGCGAGCGAAAACGCATCGCCGGGGTGGGCCCGGGGGCGAGCGGTGCCCGCTGGAGTCTCTTTCTGAGCTTCCGGGAAGGCATGCGCACGCTCGTCGACGCACTCGTCGCGCGCATGCCCGAAGGGGCGCTCCACCTCGGAGAGAGGGTGCTCTCGGCGACTCCGTCGGGATCGCGGTGGCGTCTCGAGACGGACCAGGGCACGGTGGTCGAGACGGACGGAGTCGTCCTGGCCGTGCCGGCGTTCGCGGCGGCACGGATCCTCGAACCCGTCGACGCCACGCTGGCCCGAGAGCTTGCCGGAGTGCCCTACGGGGGCGTCGCCACCGTGCACCTGGCCCTACCCGAAGGCGAGATCGGCGCGGAGCTCTCGGGGTTCGGGTTCGTCGTGGCGCGATCCGACCGGAAGAGGGTAGCCGCGTGCTCCTACGTCCACCGGAAATATCCGGGACGAGCTCCCGAGGGATACGCGCTGCTGCGAGCTTTCGTGTGCGGCAGCGAACTGCCCGAGGAAGATCGTCTCGTCGGCGAAGTCCGCGACGAACTCGCGCGAATTCTCCGGATCCGGTCCGAGCCTACGCTCGCCCGCGCTTTCCGCCACCCCCGGGCTCTTCCCCACTACCCGCCCGGGTATCCCGCCACCCTGGAGCGCATCCAGCGGAGCGTGCGCCGTCACCGGGGGCTCGCGCTCGCGGGGAACGCTTACGGAGGGGTGGGCGTCCCGGACTGCATCCGGAGCGGGGAGACGGCAGCCGAGAGAGTCCTCTCCGACCTCAGTTGACGCCGCAAGCCTCCTCGGGCCCCCCCAACCCTCGCGAGAGGTCGAAACGAAGAGGTCCGAGCTCGGGCCGGGACGAGACCCGCTCGCCGTCGACGTAGAGCGAAAACCCTTCCGGGAACCCCTCGTAGCGGGGATGACCGTCGGGTTCGTCCCACACGATCGTCAGGTCTCTGCCGTGGTAACGCAGGCCGTCGAGCAGAAAATACTCCCAGCCGAGGGCCGCGGGGCACAGTTCGACCACGTCGTCGGCCCGCGGCCGAAGTCCCACCGCTCCTTCCACCACGAGCGCGTTGTACATGGAGTGGAAGTCGTGCGAAATCTCCGACGGCTTCGGGACCCGACGCCGCGCCCCGGGTTCCCACTCCGAGTAGTACTCGTGCGCGTTCGGCCGCCAGGTGGGGTCCCCGGGATGGACCCTCGGGTAGTGGAGTTCCGTGTAGCGACGCAGGAGCTCCATGAAGTGCTCGGGTTTCACGACGTCCTGTCGGTAATCGTGCAAAAGCCGCACGATCGTGTAGCCGCCCATGCTCGTGGGGTGAGGGGCCACGTTCCGCGTGAGCCCTTCCATGCCCCAGCGCTGCCGCCGGTAGTGGTAGAGGCTCGTGATCACGGGCGGGTAGGGGCCCCAGAACTCCTCCGGGTCGACGAGCTTTCGAAGCGCGCCGTAATACGCGGGATCGTCCGGCACGAGCCCCATGGCGAAGGGGAAAAACCCGTGGATTTCCCGAACCGGAACCCGTTCGTGGTCCTCCGCGCGACGGGGGTAGAAGAACTCCGAGGAGGGATCCCAGAGCTCGTGGAGAACGGCGCTGCGAACCTTTTCCGCGATTCCCGCGAACTCTTCGGCCAGCTCGCGCTCGTCCACTTCGGAAGCGAACTCCGCCACGGCGCGGGCGTTCGCGAAGACGAAACTCGCGAAGTCCACCCGCTCGAGCGGAGGAGGACGCCGGTCGAGTTCGACCCGGAAGTCGTTGTAGTGCCACCACGAGAAGATGTCGAGGTCGTAGCCCGTCACCCTCGGCGCGTCGCGACTCGGAAGAAAGTCGTGATCGGGATCGAAAGCCCCGAGCCACGCCCTCACGTCTTCGGCCATGGCGGGCAGCACTTCGCGCACCAGATCCGCCGGGAGAGGGTGGACCTTGTGGAGATCCCGGACGGCAGCGGTCGTCCAGTGCGAGAACATCTCTCCCCAGTAGGGGCTCCCCGGCGCGTCGCGCAGGGCACCGCTCTCGGCCCGGTTGCGGTAGGCGTTACGGACCTGGTCGAAGGCGTAGACCGGATCCCGCAGGTAGGCGAGTTCCTTGAGCTGCACGGGGACGGCGAAAGAAACGAGATTGTCGAACCCGAGCCTCCCTTCGTAGAAGACGAACCCCTCGAACTCCGGCGTCTCGGGCCGCATGCGGTGGAACCGCACGAGCCACCAGCGGTAGTTCCAGAGCTTTTTCACGGCGAAGTCCGGACAGTCGAAGTACGGAGCGTTCTCGGCGAACCAGCCCATCGAGCGGGCGACGTGCCGCTCGAGAAGGTCTTCGGGAAGGGAAGGCGCCTCTTCGCGCGGCGCCCTCTCGAAAGCCACCGCGACCTGCGCGCGCCGCGGCGTTCCGAATTCGACCTCGAGCGTACGCTCGAGCACGTAAGGATAGCCGGGCGAGCTCCGCGTGAAGCCCGGAGCGTCGAGGTAGACATAGAGGGGGCGCCCGCGATATTCGCCCAGGGCCAGCAGGGGGTAGGCCGCCTTTTTGGCGAAGGGCACCGGGAGGTGCTCGGCCTGCAGGACCAGCCGCAACTCGTGTCGGCGGCCGTCGATCGACTGCACGTAGAACGTGGAGACCGCCCGGTCGTCGTCCGTCACGTACTTGTGCTCGTCGATGTCGAGCCCCCCGAAGCGGTAGCGCACGACGGTCCGGCTCGGAAAACGCTCGATGACGAAAGAGTTCTGGTAGACGACGGCAGGCTCCCCGTCCACCACGAAAAAGACTTCGAAAAGGCGCCGCTGGCAGAAGTTGGAATGCACGTAACAGAACTCCCCGACCATGCCCGGCCACGGGAGCACTTCCTTTCCCCAGAGCTTCTCGCCCGAAGCCAGGAGAACGTCGTCGTCGTCGAGGAAGAGGAACTGCGAGACCGAAGAAGGGAGGTCGCGAGGGGGAAACTTGAAAACCCGATGCCCGAGAAGAAGGTCCACGTAGTACCGGGCGAAAAGCTCCGTCCGGTCGCCGAGCCTTTCGAACCGCACCCAACGCCCGAAAGGCCGTTCCGAAACCTCCAGTGCCGTGGCCAGCTCGGCCCTCTCCGGCCGCGCCGGGCGGCGGAAGTACCACACCGTCGCCACGGCAAGAAGGCCGCAGAGGAGAATGGCGCCGAGAGCCGTGATCCACCGAGGGGGCACCGTGGCCGAAGGGCTTACGCGTCCCGGGACGCTTTGTCCAGCCGGCCCGGCCTTCTCCGCACGAAGCGCCCCGGGCGAGCGCGGCCGTCTCCTGCGCGGGTACCGGCTTGACAAGAACCCGAGCGTCCATTCCTCTGTGCGCTGGAAGCAGGCGAACGAGGATCGTGGACCCGCGCGCACACGCCGTCGCACTCGCGTGCAAAGGCTTCCTCGACGACGAGGAAGGACTCCGCCTCTACGCCCTCGCACGCGAATACGCCGAACTCGGCCCCGTCCTCGAGATCGGGAGCTACTGCGGGAAGTCTTCCGTGTACCTGGGAACGGGCGCGCGCGAGGCCGGCGGCATCCTCGTCTGCGTGGACCACCACCGGGGGTCCGAGGAGCACCAGCCCGGCCAGCTCTACCACGACCCGGACCTCTACGACCCCGAAGTCGGCAAAATGGAAAGCCTCTTCGAGCTCCGGCGCACGCTCGCCCGCGCGGGCCTCGAGGACACGGCCATTCTCGTCGTGGGGAGAAGTACCGAGGTGGCCCGCCTCTGGCGCGTGCCCCTCGGTCTCGTCTTCATCGACGGCGGCCACACGCACGAGGCGGCCCACTCGGACTACGAAGCGTGGGCTCCGCTCGTGGCGCCGGGCGGGATCCTCGCCATCCACGACCTTTTCCCGGATCCTCGGGACGGGGGGCAAGCCCCGATCGAAGTCTACCGGCGCGCCCTGGCTTCGGGCCTTTTCGAAGAGCTACCCACCACGAAGACGCTCGGCGTCCTGCGCAAGAAACTCCCCGGACTCTAGGCCAACCGAAGATCGAGGTCGCGGAACGAGGCGCGCTTCCGCGGCGGCTGGTCTTCGGCCCCGAGCTCGCGGAAAAAGCCGCTCGTCGGGCCCTCGCCGAAAAGAGCATCCGCCGCGAGGAGAACCGTGGCGGTCGTCCACGACGGACGCTCCACGGGCCAGAGGAGCATCTCGGGATACGCGATCCCGGTCCAGTAGCCGCCGTCGCCCTCGCGAAGCGTGTGGACCCACGAAAAAAGGTCGAGCCCTCGATCCCCGAGCCCGCAGGCGTCGAGCGCGAGAACGAGCTCGCACGTTTCCGCTACCGTGTACCACGGGCGCTCGACGACGCAGCGGCAGCCGGCCCCCTCGTCGAGGTAGACGTCCTTGCCGGCGAACAGCCGGCGACGTCCGGCCTCCCCTCGGAGAATCCCGCCGAGGACGGGGTAGTACCAGTCCATGGAGAATTGGCCGGGAGGAGCGGGCACGGGTGCCTCGAGGAAAAGCTCGTAACGTTCTCGCATGGCCCGGGCGAGTCGCCGCCGAGCCCTCTCCCACTCGGGTCTCTCGTAGCCCAGGACTCCGGCGATCCGCACCGCGCAGAGGAGGCTTCCGTGGATGGAGGAACACCCCGCGACGAGCGGCGCCGGCCACACGACCCCGTTCGGGTCCGCGGCCCAGGCCACGACTCCGGACTCGTCCTGGAGCCGGAGCACGAACCCGACGGCACGCTCGAGCACGGGCCAGAGGGTCCGCAAGAACGCGACGTCACCGCTCGCACGGTAGTAGTGCCAGAGACCCGTGGCCACGTAGGCCGCATGGTTCGAGTCACGCGTCGCATCGAGAACCTCGGTCGCGGTCGCCGCGGACGGCCACGTTCCGTCCCGGTCCTGCGTTTCCGCCAGGAACCGGTACGCCCGCCTCGCTTCTTCGAGCCGTCCCATCGAGGCCAGGCCCATCGCGCACTGCACGTGGTCCCACGGGTCGAGCTTGCCCCCCGGGAACCACGGAATGCCACCGTCCCTCCGCTGGTGTCCGGCCACCCAGTCCGCCGAGCGTTCGAGTTCCCGGCGTCCGAGACGCATCCGAGCCCGGTCCATCGGCCTCTCAGACGACCCGCCGCGCGTAGAGCACGAGACTCTTGCCGACGAACGGCGTGAGCGTCCGGTCGAGCGCGCGGGTCCACCAGGGTTTCTCGAAAAGGTCGCGGACGAGGAGGTCGTGGTAGCGCCGGACGAGCCACGCGTCTTCGTTCTCGAGGCCGACGAGGCAACGGAGCCACCAGTAGGGCGAGTGCAGCCCGTGCGCGAAATGCCGCGCGTAGACGTCGTAACCGTGCCTCGAGAGCTTCCGGCGGAGTTCCCGTTCGCGGTAAATGCGCACGTGCCCGCCCTCGGAGTGCCGGTAAGAAGAGGAGAGCGCCCAGCAAACCGCCTCCGGACCGAACCGGGGCACGGAAAGGGCCAGGATCCCGCCGGGTCGAAGAACCCTCGTAACTTCCCGGAACGCCAGATCGTCCTCGTCGAGATGCTCGAAAATTTCCGAGGCGACCACGCAGTCGAAAGACGCGTCGCGAAACGGCAGCACGTAGGCGTCGCCCCGCACGGCGAGCCACGGACCCCGCGCCCCGTTCCCGTCCATCTCGCGGAGGGAACCGGCCGCGGCTCCGATCTCCTTTTCGGAGAGGTCGAGCGCCACCGCCCGGACCCCGTCGAGCATCCGGAGCGCCCGCGCATGGCGGCCGGTGCCGCAGCCCAGGTCGAGCACGGTGTTCCCGGGCTCGAGAGCAAGCAAAGAAAGGTCGACCGTCAACACCCGAGCGCCCGCCGTTCTTCGATCGCTTCCCGGTAGATTTCCACGCAGAGCTCGGCCGCTCGCCGCCAGCTGAAAAGCGTCTCCACCCTCTTTCGGCCGGCCGCTCCCATCTCGGCGCGGCGTTCCGGGGCGTCCAGGAGAGCCGAGATCGCCTCCTTGAGACTCCGGGGATCTCCCGGAGGGACGAGCAGCGCGGACGACCCGTCGCGTCCGACCACCTCCGGTAGAGCACCGGCGTCGCTCGAGACGACGGGCACCTCGCACGCCATGGCTTCCGCGGCCGGAAGCCCGAAGCCTTCGTAGAGCGACGGAACCACGGCGACCGTGGACTCCGCGTAGAGCCGGACGATTTCCTCGGTGGCTACGCGCCCCGTGAGGCGGACGGAACCGTCGAGCCCGAGCTCGCGCACTTTTTTCGCGGTCGGAGAGTCGCCGTTGCGGCCGCCGATCACGGTGAGCGAAAGACCCGGACGCTCGCGGAGAAGTTCGGCGAAGGCTTCGAGCAGAAAGGCCATGCCTTTCAGCGGCGCGTCGTGCGAGACGGTCGTGATGATGCGGTCCCCGCGGCGCGGAATCCCGGGAAGGGGCCGGAAGAGGTCGAGGTCGACACCGCACGGCACGACCCTGAGCCGCTCGGGCCGCAAGCCGAACTCCCGGGCGATGTCACGGGCCGAGGTCTCCGACACCGTAACGATCCGATCGAGCACCCGTGCCACCCTCTTCTGCATCGGGATGAACGTGTACCAGCGCCGGAGGCCCCAGCGTTTTTTCCAGCTCCGCTCGGCGCGCAGGCCGAGCCGGTAGTCCACCGTGATGGGGTGGTGGATCGTGGCCACGACCGGCACGAGCTTGCGCAGCTCGAGGAGCCCCGTACCGAGCGACTGGTTGTCGTGCACGACGTCGAACCGGCCCTCGGGTGGCAACCGACGGTAGCGCCTGAGCGCCCGCCAGCAGAACGTGCGGGGTTCGGGAAACCCGCCCGTGATCGTGGCGAGCCACTCGAAGACGTTGATCGGATCGGTGAGCTCCGACGGTCTCGGGATCCGAAAGAAGGCCTCCTCGTTCCAGAGGTCGAGACTCGGCAGCGGGTCGAAGTGCACGCCGTCGTCGAGTTCCGGGTAGGGCTGGCCGCTCCAGACGTGGACTTCGTGCCCGAGCGAGGCGAGCGCGCGGCTCAGGTGGCGCAGATAGATCCCCTGCCCGCCGGACCGAGGGTTCCCCCGGTAGGAGAGAAGACAGATCCGCAGTGGCTCCTTGGACATCACGGGTAGGGAATGGATTCGTCGGAAGGGCCTGCCGGGCGACGGGCCGCCCCAGAACCGCGACCGGCTTGCATACAACGCCGTCTCCGTCGTTGCAACCGGACCGCGTCCGTTTTGGCTTGCCGAAAAGGCCCGTCACCGCACGGGCCGGAACGCTGCGCCACGGCCCCCGGAGAGGCCGCGTGCGGTCAGCGCTTTTTCAGCTCGGCCGCCGAGGTGACGATCTTTCCCACGAGCCCGTACTCGAGCGCCTCCTGCGCGGACATCCAGAAATTGCGCTCCGTATCCCGCTCGACTTTTTTGAGCGGCTGTCCGGTCCGCTCGGCGATGATGCGGTTCAGCCGGTTGCGCATCTTCAGGATTTCCTCGGCTTCGATGCCGATGTCGGTCGCACGCCCTCCCGCGCCTCCCCAGGGCTGGTGAAGCAGAAAGCGCGTGTTCGGGAGACAGTACCGGTCTTCCTTCGGGACCGCGAGGTAGATGTGGGCCCCGGCGCTCGCGACCCAGCCCGTGCCGACCATGATCACCCTCGGCTCGACGAAACCGATCATGTCGTGGATCGTGTCCGCCGACTCCACGTGCCCTCCGGGCGAGTGGAGAAAAATCGTGATGTCGTCGTTCGACACCGAGGCCATGGCAAGGAGCTGCGCGACGACCTCCCGAGCGAGCTCGGAGTGGATCTCGCCGGAGATCAAGATCGTGCGCGCTTCGAACAGGCGTTCCGCGAGCCAGAGACGGGGGCGCACCTCGTCGTCCTTTCGCGGCTCTCGATCCGGGCTCATACCTTCCTCCGTCCGACTCCACTCAATCCGACGCACGCGAAGACCGCAAGCCCCGGGCGGCACTTCGCGCCGCCCGCCTCGGGTTGCAATTCCGGAACAATCCGGAAAAAGTCGAAACCGGGAAGCGAGGAGACCGGCCATGTGGACCGACGCCGAAGCGAAAGACCAGGTCGTGCAGATCACGAACGAGCTCTTTTCCATGGGGTTGCTCACGGCCACGGGGGGGAACATCAGCGCGATCGCGGCGGACGAAGAAACCATCTGGATCACGCCGAGCCAGCTCTACAAGGGGGGAATCACGGCTTCGGACCTGGTGCGGATCCGCGAGGACGGAAGCGTCGTGGAGGGAACCCGGAATCCTTCCGTCGAGTGGCAAATGCACTGGGCGTCCTACCGCGCGCGTCCCGGCAGCACGGGAGCGGTCCACACGCACGCTCCCATCGCGACGGCCTTCGGGATCTGCAACCTGACCTTCCCTCCGATCAACACGGACGCGATTTTCCTGCGCGACACCGTGACGGTGCCGTGGTACATGCCGGGCTCGAAGGAGCTCGCCGACGCAGTGGGCGAAGCTCTCAGGAAAAGCCGGGGGGCGATCCTCCAGAACCACGGGCTCATGACGGTGGGCGAGTCGCTCCGCAAGGCAGCGACTCGCGCCATGATCCTGGAAGAAACGGCGAAGATCGTCCTCTACTGCCGGCAGTTCGGCGAGAAGATGACCCTCATACCGGACGAGTGGGTCCAGCGGCTCGCCCCGCTCGCCGACTTCATCTGATCTCAGTCGTACTCGCGGCTCCGAGCCCTGGCTTCCTGCCTCCGACGGCGTCGGATGGCCTCTCGCCGCTTGCGCCGTCTCCTCTCTCCCGGCTTCTCGTAGTATTCGTGGCGCTTCATTTCCTTGAGGATGCCCTCCTCCATGACGAGGCGCTTGAAGCGCTTGATGGCCGCCTCGAGACCCCGCTCGTCCACGACCACGGCCAGAGCGGGACGTTTCGGTGGCGGCGCCGGGCGCGGCGGACGACTCTGCACCGGCGCGGCGGGCTTTTCGTCGTGCTTTTCCGGCGCCGACTCGGCCGCCCGGTCTTCGCCGGCACGGTCTTCCGCCACGCGCTCCTCGGGCGTCGCTCGCGCGGCCACGGAACTGGCGTCGGTTTCCGGTCCTCCACTCATGGTCGAGCCCCGAAGGGACTCGAAATGCTATACCAGCCTGCCCCCCGGGTGTACAGTTGCCCGGCGGCGGAAAAATGCGTCGTCCCGACCCGCAGTGGGAAGTACTCTGCGCGCTCCGAAGGCGGGGAATCCCGTCGCGGTCCCGCCGCGCCGAACCGATCCTCCTCCCGAACTCCGAACGGCGCCGGTCCGTCTTCTACGACCTCCTCCGCCATTACTCGTTCCGCCTCTACCTGCGCGACCTGATTCGGCTGCGGGAAGGTGCCCCGCTTCCGGCCTTGGCCCGCTACTGCTCGGCCCGGGTCGCGGAGCGTTACACGGGAGAGCTCGAGCGGCTCGGGCTGGTGCGGCGGACACCGGAGGGGCTCGTGCGGCTCCGAAGACAGGACATCGCTTCGTTCGGCCCGACGCTCGAGTGGTTCGTGGCCGAAGTCCTCCGGCGTGAATTCGGCTTCGCCGTCGCGTCGGGCCTCCGCCCTTCGGGCACCCGAGCGGGCGGCGACTACGACGTCCTCGCCCTCGCGGACGGGGCGCTGGTCTACGTCGAGGTGAAATCGTCGGCACCGCGGAACATCGAGCGCAGCCAGATCGCGGCTTTCGTCGACCGCATCGCCGCTCTCGTGCCGGACGCGGCCATCCTGCTGAACGACACCCAACTCCGCATGCTCGACAAGCTCGTCCCGGCCGTCCGCGCCGAGCTGCGGCGTGCACCGTACGCCCGCGGTCCCTTCCGGAGGGTGCAAGGCGAAATCTTCTCCCGCGGCGACAAGCTTTTCGTCACGAACAGCGAGCCCGATCTCGTCGCCAATCTCGGCGTCTGCATCGCCCGGTTTTTCCGCTCCCGTGCGCGCGCGTAGAATGGAAGGCCGCCGGCCCGTCCCGGAGGGCCGGACGCTACCCACGAGAGGTCGACCATGGAGTTCTCTTTCCAGCACAGCGAGGATCTCTTCCGCGTCGTCGTCCCGATGCTGGGTCGGCTCGCCGTCGCCTTCGTGTGCGGGGCTCTGATCGGCGTCGAGCGCGGTCGGTCGGGAAAACCGGCCGGAGTCCGCACGAACACGCTCATCTGCGTCGGCGCCGCGATCTACACGATGGCCTCGGAGCTTTCCGCCAAGCTCGTCGCCGAGGCACCGATCGAATCGGCTCGCATCACCGCGCAGGTCGTCACGGGCGTCGGCTTCATCGGTGCGGGGGCGATTCTGCGGAGCGGGATCGGGATCACGGGGCTCACCACCGCCGCGACCATCTGGCTCGTCGCGGCCATCGGCGTCGTCATCGGTCTCGGCTTCCCGCTTCTCGGTGCGAGCGCCACGGCGCTCACGCTGCTCACGCTCGTGTTCTTCGGGGAACTCCAGCTCGCGGGGAAATGCGAACTCCGGACGCTCGTCTTCCGCGTTCCCCGGAACCAGCCCGTGAAACTGGCCCGGGCCGAGGCCGCCATCCTGGCCGCGGGCGGGACAGCGAAGCTCGAACACGTGCGGGAGGGCGACGGCGAGACCGAACTCGTCGTCCGGTACTGTACGAGGCATCCCGAACACGCTTCCTTTCTCTCCGAGCTCGACGAAAGCCTCTCCTCGACGTGACTCTCCCCGCCCCCGCACGCGGCGAAACCCGGATCGCGGCAGGGCAGCCGAGAGGCCGCCGGGCTCTCGCGCTCCTCGCCGTGGCAGCCACGGTCTCCACCTGGGGACTCAGCGGCGTCGTGATCAAGGTCGTTTCGACGACGGGACTCGTGGCTTCCTTCTACCGGCTCTGGCTCGCGCTTCCGCTTCTGTGGGCCGCCGTGCTGCTCCTGCCCCGGCTTCGCGCGAGACTCGGTCCTGTCTGGCTCCGGTCCTCCCTCGCGGGCGGGAGCCTTTTCGCCCTCCATCAGGTCCTCTTTTTCCAGGGCCTCAAGCTCACCACCGTGGCCAACGTGATGATCATAGGAGCGCTGCAGCCCGCCCTCGTTCTCCTCGTGGCGGAGTCGCTCTTCGGCGAGCGCACCTCGCTCGCGGCATTGGGCTGCTCGGCGGTGGCCTTCCTCGGCACGATCCTGGTGGTCCTGGGTTCGGCCGGGACGCCGCGGTGGAGTCCGGAGGGCGACGCGCTGGCCTTTCTCAACCTCGGGGCTTTCACGGGCTATTTTCTTTTCTCGAAGAGAGCCAGGGAGAGGGTGGGGGCGTCCGAGTACGTGGTCGGCATGACGACGGTCGCGGCCCTCTGGATCCTGCTGGTCTGTGCCGCAACCGGCCAGGACCTTTCGTCGCCGCACGGACGGGACTGGCCTCTGCTCCTCTTCCTCGCCGTCTTTCCCGGTACGCTCGGGCACTTTCTCACGAACTGGGCGCACCCCTACGTTCCCGCCTTCGTTCTTTCGGTGTTCCTCCTCGCCGTGCCCGTGATCGCTTCGGTCGTGGCCTACCTTCTTCTCGGAGAGCCCCTCGGGCTCCTGCACGTCGCCGGAGGGATCCTCGTCCTCGGGAGCATCGGCACTCTCGTGGCCCTCGGCCGCGCCGAAGCCGAAAGCGCGGCTCAAACGGACGCCCCCTGAGCGCTACGCACGAGCTCGGCCGTTTTTTCGATCTGCTCCCGAAGCCGAGCTCCCGAGGCCATCGGAGCGAGAACGAGGTGCTCGACGCCTGCGTCCCGGTAAGCCTCGAGCGTGGCCAGGAAGGCCTCCCGCGGACCCGCGACGCAGTACCGCGCCGCGGCTTCTTCCATCGGCCTTCCGTACATGGCCCCGAGCGCCGCGCCGAGGTGCGCGAGAGCGCTCTCTCGATCGTCGTCCACGTACGAAAAGCAAAGGAGCGCCCCCGTCACCGGACGGTCGCCCGCCATCTCGCGGATTTTCTCCATCCGTGCGCGGAACTTCGGAGGGTCGAGGAGGTAGCCCACGTACCCGTCCCCCCTCCGGGCCGCCCGGCGCAAGGCCGCGTCCGAGCGCCCCCCCACCCAGACCGGCGGGCCCGCGGGCCGAGGGGACCTCGGTTCGAGGGGGACGGTTTCGAGACGGAAAAAGCGGCCCTCGAATCGCCTTTTCTCTCCGCGCCAGAAGAGGCGAAGAAGGTCGATCGCCTCGTCGGCGCGCGCCCCGCGCTCGCGGACGGACACCTCGCAGGCGGCGAACTCCGCCGGGAACTCGCCTCCCACACCGACGCCGAACACGAACCTTCCGCCCGCGAGGAAGTCGAGGGAACTCGTCATTTTCGCCACCGGCGTGGGATGGCGCAGCGGAAGGAGATAGACGCAGGTCCCGAGAAGCACCCGACTCGTCCGCACGGCGTAGCAGGCGAGCACCTCGAGCGGGTCGAGGATCGGCGCCGGAAAGGAAACGTGGTCGCCCGCCCAGATCGAATCGAAGCCCAGCTCTTCGACGAATGCCGCGAGCTCACCGAGACTCGCGGCATGGTCGAGGCTTCCGAGCAAGAGCCCGACCTTCATGCCGAGCGCGCCCCGAGCGAGGCGAAAGAACCGGCCAGTTCCGGCCGCGCGCCGAGAAAGCGGGCGAGCTTCCGGCCCGCGGGCGTGAGGCCGTAAGCCGCACCCGGCGGGCGGGAATCGAGGACGTGTCGGGCGACGAGAGCCCTCTCCTCGAGCCAGCGGAGCCTTTCGAAAAGCTTTCTCTTGGAGACACCGTCGAGTCGCCCGAGGAGCTCGACGGGACGCAGCTCCCCCCGGCCCAGCGCCACGAGAATCTCGCCGGTCCAGCGGCACCTGAGGACCATCTCCACCACGTCGGGAAGGAGATTTTCGGAAACACAAAGGTCCACGAGCGCCACCCAGCGGCGGGCGCGCGCACTCAGCGAGTACCAGACCTCGCGCGGGTAGCCGGGCTTCTCCCGTCGCCGGACGATTCCTTCTTTCTCGAGCGCTCGCAGCCTCTCCGTGAGCACTTTCATTCGAATTCCGGGCACCCGCCGGAGGATCCGGGAAGTTCGAGCCGGCCCCTCGGAGAGCACGCGGAGGATCTCGAGCGTCCGCTTGCACCCGAGAAGTCGGGCAGGACTCGAGCCCGTGGTTTCTTTTCGGGCACCCGGAGACCGAAAAGTACGATCTGGACGCTCGGGCGTCCGCGCGCTAGCGGAAAACGTGGAGGAGGAAACCGACATGAGACGTTCGGCTTTTTCGACCGTTGTCGTGCTGCTGGGCACCGCTTTCCTCTACACGGCCTCGGCCGAAGAGGGCAAGGGAGGGGTTGCGAGACCCGAGAACTTCCGCGAGTGGAACCACGTGAAGAGCATGGTGATCCTGCCCGGGCATCCGCTCGCGGACTCCTTCGGGGGGATGCACCACGTCTACGTCAACGACAAGGGTCTCGAAGCCGCGAAACGAGGCGGGCCCTATCCGGACGGCACCGTTTTCGTGTTCGACCTCTTCGAGTCGCCCGAGAAAGACCGGGCCCACGTGGCCGGGAAGCGGAAGTTCACGGCGGCCATGGTGAAAGATCGAAAAGCCCACGCCGAGACGGGCGGGTGGGGCTTCGCGGTCTTCCAGCCGGACGGAAGCGGCGGTCTCGTCCCCGACGCGAAGGGCGCCTGCTTTTCGTGCCACGCGAGCCAGAAGGAAAACGATTTCGTCTTCTCGCGCTGGGGAGAATAGAGGCGGCTTTCCGCCACCCCCGTACGTCGGCTCCGGCTCTTCCGGCCTCCGGCACGCATTCCGGTCCGCGGGCGCGCAGGACGCCTCGGTCCGCGGATGCGGGGGACCGACCGGCCGCGAGCGCGGGCCCGAGAGCGGGTGCCGAAGGGACGGGGAGCCCCGCGACTCGAAGCTCGCCGTCGGCGCTCGGTCACGCGCACCGCGGCTTCGCGCGCCGGGCACCGCTCGGACGCACCGCCCCGTCCGAACGCCGAGGAAAAGAAGCGGCTTCCGTCTCAAGGCCAGAACCGCCGCCGCGCCTCCGACCGCAGCCAAGCCCGGAACTTCGGGTGCGCGAGGTCCACGAGGGCGAGTGCCCGCTCGCGCTGCGTGAGTCCCTGGAGATTCGCGATCCCGTACTCCGTCACGACGAAATCGACGAACGTGCGAGGCACCGTGACCACGGTGCCGCCCGGGAGTTCCGGAACGATCCGGGACACCTGCCCGCGCCGGGCCGTGGAAGGAAGAACGTGAACCGCACGGCCTCCCGGTGCGAGAAGCGCCCCCATGGTCCAGACGAGCTGGCCGCCCGGGCCGGTGTACATCGTCGCCCCGATGGACTCCGAGGCCACCTGTCCCGTCAGGTCGATCGCCGACGCCTGGTTGATCGCGACCAGGTTCCGGATGCTCGCGATTCTCGGAAGGTGATTCACCCATTCGATGTCGTAGAGCGCAATCCGGGGATTTCGGTGGCAGAAAGCAAAGTCCGCTCCCGGCACGATGAACGAACCCGTGGCGACGCCGGGATGGTAGGTCTTGTGGATCCCGGTCGCGACACCCTTTTTCACCAGCTCGACCGCCGAGGCCACGAGGATCTCCGAATCGATGCCGAGGTCTCGCTTCCCCTCGAGATAACCCCCCATGCACGAAGAAAGCGTGCCCGTCCCGATCTGCACCGTGTCCCCGTCGGAAACGAGGGTAGAAACGTAGGCGCCGACCGTTTCGGTCACCTCTACCCGTTCCGGCGAAAGAGCAGGGTAGGGAGAGCGGGACTCCCGGGGCGCCGCGGTGGACTCCACGACGAGGTCGAACTCGTCGAGGGCGACGGCGTTCTCTCCGCACGTCCGGAGAACGCCCCTGGCCACTTCCGCGACCCGGAGCTTCGCCGAGCGCAGAAGCGATCGGGAGTGCCAGAGACTGTAGCCGAAGCCCACCGTTCCCGTCTCGTCCGGTTCCGAGACGAGGGCGAAAAACGCGTCGGCGGACCAGTTGTCCCGCCGGCCGCCTTCGCGCACCCTGGAGCCGATCGAATAGTCCGTCACGAGGAAATCGGCCCAGCGTCCCGCGACCGCGTCGCGGACGAGTACGGAGGCGAAGTCCGTGACGTAATCCACGATCCCGTGCCAGGCGGAAGGTTCCCGCGTCCAGGGGTGGGGTGCCGCCGTCGCACCTTGCAGGACGCGAACGCCTTCGAGCTCGCCCTTACGGCGGGCGAGCGCTTCGAGAAGGGTCAGCGGAACCGGCCCGAGCGGCAGACGGACGAGACTCCCCGGGCGAACGTGCCGCACGGCCTCGTCGGGGGTGACGAGCTTCCGTCCGAGAAGAGCTCTCCAGTCGGCGGCCTTTTCCACGCGAACGCCTCAGCTCCGGGCCGTCCGGCCGGTTCTTCCGCGAGGAAAACCGGCTCGAGCTCGGACGCACGGCCCGAACGGTAAACCTCGCGAGACCCCGCGAAGCACGACCGTCCCCTCACGTCACGATGCGATAGGTCACCGAGCCCGTGGCCGCGACGACGCCGCTGCGCGCTCCCGCCACGACGACTTCGTCGAGAAACATGACCCCTTCGCGGTAGAGGTTGCGGCCGAAAGCCAGAAGTTCTTCTCCGGGGAGCCGCTCGTGGAAGCTCACGTGGATGCCCACCGTCGAAGCCTTGTAACGGAGGTCGAGCCCCACGACGGACCACGCCGCCATGGCCCCGGTCGTATCCAGCAGCGCGGCGAGAGCACCCTCGTCCGCCGCCCCGTCTTCGCCGAGGTTCTCGGGTCGTGCCGGAAGCCGGATCCGGGAGTCGCCTCCCTCCATGTGCTCGATCACGAGGCCCAGCCGAGCGATGAAAGGAACCCGCACGAGCGCCCTCGCGAGATCGGGGACCCGACCTTCTCCGACCGAAAGCTCTCGGCTACTCCGTTTCTTCGGCTCCCCTGCCTCCTCGGACGAAGAGCCGAGAGATCGCCAGGTGAGAAGCCCTTTCGCGATCCTCTTCCCGCCCTCGTTCCGCACGTCCACCTCCGTGTAGACGATGCTCTTGCCTCGGCGCAGAACGGACGCCTCCGCCACGATGTCCTCCCCGATCGCGGCGGCGAGGTACGAAACCGCGAGGTCGACCGCCCGCCCCTTCTCCCCGGAGCTCCCCGCGGCAAGAGACCCGGCGAGCTCGATCGCCGACGCCGCCACACCACCGTGGAGGGCTTTTCCGGGGTTCGAGTTCTCGTCCTTGTACGGGATGCGAATCCTCGCGGAATCGGCCCTCACTTCCTCGACGACGACGCCGAGGCGCGACGCGTAGGGCGAAAGCTCGAGATTTTCCACGGGGTCCGCGCGGCGATCGTCGCTCATGCCTCTCCTCCTTTTCCCTCGATCCTTCGGAGAAGTCTCAGCGCCGCGAGCGCCACCTTCTCCGGCGCCTCGACGTGAAGCCAGTGACCGTGACCCTCGAGCACCTCGAGCTCGGCGCCCGGGACGGCGGCCGCCGCGATTTCCGACGCTTTCGTCCCCATGGGGTCCTTCGACCCGACGAGAAAACAGGCGGGACATCGCAACTCCCCGAGCCTCGGAGTCAGGGGGTCTCCGTGGAGACTCCGAAGGCAGCGGGTCACGTGCGCGAGACCCTGCGCGTCGCCCTCGATCGTCTTTTCCACCCGGCCGTAGATCGCCCTCCGGAACCCCTCGATCCCGTCGGTTTCGGCAGCCCGCGCGATTTTCTCGTACCACTCGGCGGCCTGCCGGCTGCACTGGCTCGTCGTGCCGAGCAGAAGGAGCCCCGCCACGCGCTCCGGATACGCGAGCGCCGTGGTGAGCGCCACGACGCCGCCCATCGAGTGACCGACGAGCACGGCTTTCCGGACTCCCACACGGTCGAGCACGGCGACGACGTCGGCCGCGAGGTCTTCCCGCCGGTAAGGGCCCGGCGGCGCCCCCGAAGACCCGTGAGCCCGCTGGTCGAGCGACAGAACGCGCCCGTGCGCCGCGAGATGCGGGACGAGCTTCGACCAGATCTCGCCGGTGTCGGCGAGGCCGTGAAGGCAGAGAAAAACCGGATCTCCGCGCCCGGCCTCCCGGAGGCGAAGCTCGTGCGTCCCGAGGTCGATCCGCATGGCCCGAGTCAGGACGGGAGGCGGCCCGACCGCCCGCGAAAACTCCCCGAGAGGTCGAACGGCCTTTCCCGAAGGGGCTCCCGCAGAACCTTTCCTCCTCGCGCCACGAGAAGCCGGTCGTCGAACGGCTTTCCGGTCTCGGCGTTTTTCGCGTCGGCTCGACAGAACTGCACGACCCACGAGCGACGCGGGCGATCGGAAAGGTTCGGGCCGGTCCTGTGAAGCGTCAAGGACGAGAACACGACGACGTCGCCCGCCCTGGCCTCGACCGGAACGCCGGTCGCGGGACCTTCGTAGCCCACCTGGAAGAAAAAGTCCGTCGGACGATGCGCAAGGACGCCGTGGCGGTGGCTCCCGGGCTGGATCCAGAGGCAGCCGTTCTCGACCGTGGAGTCGTCGAGAGCCACGGTACAGGTCACGTACTCCGGCGGGTCGACGGCGGTGTACCCGTTGTCCTGGTGCCACGGAACGTCCGACGTGGCGCCGGGGGGCTTCGAGACCGCCTGGTCCCAGTAGAGCCGAACGTCGGGCCCGAGAAGCTCGACGGCTAACCCCACGAGCTTCGGAGAAGTGGCGTACCGGCAAAGCACGGGACTCTGGATGTGAAGAAGGGGGCTGTACTGGAATTTTCCCTTGCCTTGTTCTCCGAGAAGGAGGGGATGGGCCAGGATCTCGTCGTAGGCCGAGCGCATCTCCGAGAGCTCGCTTTCGTCGAACACGCGCTCGAGCCGGAAAAATCCCGCCTCCGCAAAGGCCCTTCGTAGTTCCTCGGACAGCACCATTTCCGTCTCTCCCGCTGCGAGGCCCGAACTACCGGAAAGCCGGCGCCACTTCTTCGATCAGACGCTTCTGCGATTCGAGCGTCGCCTCGTGGGGCAGGCACCCGAAGTTCTGCCAGGCGATGAGATAGTCGAGACGGCAGCGCTCCCGGAGCTCGGCGATCTTCTCCCGGCAGAAGGCCGCGTCCCCCACGATCGTGCACTGGTCGAAAAGGAAAGCGCAAAAGCCGTCGGGGTCGCGGTCCGGGTCGAAGTACCCCTCGCCGAACAGCCGGTAAAACGAGTAATTCTCCGGAATCTTGCCGCTCGGGCCTCCCGGCGAGCCGACGCGCGCGAGCGCCCGGTAGTACCAGAGGAGCGCGGGCCGGGCTTCTTCTCTCGCGCGGGCGAACGTCTTTCCCACGTAGACGTGCCGCAGCACGGGCAGCTCGAAAGACCCGGGGTCGATCCCGGCTTTCCGGAGCCTTTCGAAGTACACGCCGCGCATTTCGGCGATCCGGTCCGTCGGCGAGAACTGATCGGTCAGGACCGGATAGCCGTGGTCGGCGGCCCACTCGAGCGTCGAAGGGGAAATGGCGGCGACCCGGATCGGGGGGTGCGGTTTCTGGACCGGCTTGGGGAGAACCTCGAGAGGCTCGAAGCGGAAGAACTTCCCCTCGTAACCGAAGCGCTCGTTCGTCCACGCCCCTCGGACGATCTCGAGCTGCTCGCGAAAAAGAAGGTGGCTTTGCGTGATGTCGACGCCGAAGCCCGCGAACTCGTGTCCCTGGTAACCGCGGCCCACCCCCCAGTCGATTCGACCCTCCGAGAGATGGTCGAGCATCGCGATTTCCTCGGCCACCCGGAGGGGGTGAAAGAAGGGAAGGATCGTGACCGCCGTTCCGATCCGCAGCTTTTTCGTCCTGGCGGCCAGGTAGGCGGCGTTCAGGTGGATCGAAGGCGCGATGCCGTAGCGGGAGAAGTGGTGCTCGGCGAGCCAGGCGGCGTCGTATCCCTGCTCTTCGGCGAGGACGAGCTGGGAAAGCTCGTTTCGGAAAACGTCCAGGGAGGAACGATCCTCGGGCCACTGCATGAGGCTGAACACGGCGAATTTCATCGCTCTTTTCTCCTTCGAGGCCCTAACCTTTCGCGGGAAGAAGGCAGGAGTGGATGCTCTGCTCTCCAGGGATTTCTCCGGCGAGAAGCCGCACCGCGTACTCCGCCTCCTCGAGTCCGAAGTCGTGGGTGTGCATCTTCTCGAGGGGCACGCGACCCGACTCGAGAAGCCGGATGGCCGAGCGGTAGGCCCGGCTCGTGACGCCGAAAGCCCCGTAAATCGTCGCCTCCTTCACGACGACGAGGTCGCTCACGAAGTCGGGGACCGGCTTGAACCCCTTGACGCCCGCGAGCACGATCCGCCCGCCGGCGGCCACGTAGTGGAGCGCCTCGGCCACGGGCTCGGGCGAGTTCGCCGACACCTCCACCACGACGTCCGCGCCTTTTCCGCGCGTGATCTCCCGGACACGCGCCCGCGCGTCTTCCCGCTCCACGTCGATCGTGTCATCCGCACCGAGCTCGCGGGCGAGCTCGAGCTTGCGCGCGTCGCGGGAAAGGCCCGTCACCACGACCGTGTCCGCTCCCGCGGCACGCACGGCCACGACGCTCGCAAGCCCCCGCTGTCCGGGACCGAGAACGAGCACCGTGTCCCCGGGGCCCGTGCGGGGGATTTCGACAGCCCAGCGGAACCCGGCCCCGAGAGGGTTGAAGAGCACGGCCAGCGAGGCGGGGATGTCTTTTCGAACCTTGTGGACCAGGGAGAAGGGGTCGAGAAACATGTAGTCGGCGTAGGCGCCCCAGAGACCAGGGGGGTGATCCACGGGAACGTAGCCGTAGCCGAACATCCCGCCGCGGCCGCGACAGACCTGATAGCGGCCGGAGACGCACGCGGGGCAGCGGCCGCAAGGAATCAGGACCTCCACCGCCACACGGTCCCCGACGTCCACGCCCCAGCGCCGGGCCGCCTTGTCCCCGATCTTCTCGATCACGCCGACGGGTTCGTGGCCCGGGATGACGGGATAGCGGACCGGGAGAGTCCCGGCGTACTGCTCGGCGTCGCTCCCGCAGATGCCGCACGCTTCCACTCGCAGGATCGCGCTCTCGTCGTCGATCTCGGGAATCGGGAACTCCCGAAGTTCGAACTTCCTCGGGGCCGTCTGGACGATCGCTCGCGTTTTCCGGGGCATGGACACGCTCGCTTTCCGTGCCCCTACGAGCGGGCGGCCCTCGCCGCCTTCTCTTCCCGGAGGAACTTCCCCATTCCGCGAAGCACCTGCACGGTCTCGTCCACGATGTCGCGGAGCACCTCGCCGGCCGGCTTCACCTCGTGAACGAGACCGACGCCCTGCCCCGCGGGCATGAACGTGCGCTGCGGGTCCGCGTCGCCGCGCACCCCCATGTAGTCCATGACGCCGGCCTGCATGGAGTGGACGGCCTGCATCGGAAAGGGCTGGATCTCGTGGGCACGGCGCTCCCACTCGGCGATGTACGGGTTTCGGATGGCGCGGGCGGGCTTCCCCGTGTAGCAGCGCGTGCGCACGGTGTCCTCCCCGGTCGCCCGAACCAGCGTCTCCCGGTAGGCCGGCGCGGCCTGCGCCTCGGGAGTCGCGATGAAGCGCGTGCCGATCACGGCCCCCTGGGCACCGAGCGCGAGCGCCGCGGCCACGCCGCGCCCGTCGGCGATTCCCCCGGCGGCCAGAACGGGGATCTTCACGGCGTCGACGACCTGCGGCACGAGCGCCAGGGTCCCGATCTCGCCCGTGTGCCCGCCGGCTTCGGTGCCCTGTGCGGCCACGACGTCCGCGCCGGCCGCTTCGGCAGCGAGCGCGTGGCGCACCTTTCCCACCATCACCATCACCAGCATGCCCCGCTCGTGCATCTCCTCGATGAAGTCACGCGGAACGGCGAGGCCCGCCACGAAGATCGGGACCTTTTCCTCGAAAATCACCTGCATCTGGGGGCGGATCATGTCGGGGATCGGGGCGAGAAGGTCGACCCCGAAGGGTCGGTCCGTGAGCTCGCGCGTCTTGCGGATCTCGCGGCGGAGTCCTTCGGCGTCGAGCGTCGCCGCACCGATGACGCCGAGCCCGCCGGCGTTCGATACGGCCGCCACGAGCTCCGCCATCGACACGCCGCCCATGCCCGCGAGCACGATCGGCACTTCGATTCCGAAAAGGTCGCAGATTTTGCTGTAAAGCATGCGGAGTGTCCCCTCCTTTCCGGTTCAACCGCTTCCGGGTTTCCCGGCGGAAAGATCCACGTAGACGTTCTTCACCTGCGTGTATTCCAGGAGCGCTTCTTTCCCCGCTTCGCGTCCCATCCCGCTCTCCTTGTATCCCCCGAAAGGAGCCGTGTAGGGAAGAACCCCGTACGTGTTCACCCAGACGGTGCCGGCTCGGAGCGCGGAGGCCACGCGGTGGGCACGACCCAGGTCCCTGGTCCACACTCCGGCGGCGAGCCCGTAGGGCGTGTCGTTCGCCCGTTCCAGCACTTCGTCGAGTGCCCGGAAAGGGAAAACGCAAAGCACCGGGCCGAAAATCTCTTCCCGGGCGATGCGCATCTCGGGGCGTACCCGGTCGAAGATCGCCGGACGCAGGAAAAAGCCGCGGCCGAGCTCCGCCGGGCGGTCGCCCCCCGAGAGAAGCCGCGCCCCGTCTTCGAGACCGCTCCGGACGTAGCCCAGGGCCCTCTCGAGTTGCCGGGCCGAGACGAGGGGGCCGAGAAGCGTCTTTTCTTCGAGCGGGTCGCCCAGGGGGAGGTTCTTCGTGAACTCCACGAGTCGCTCGAGGAACGTCCCGTACAGAGGTTCCTCGACGAAAAGCCGGCTCCCGGCCGCGCAGGCCTGCCCGGAAAGCAAGAAAGCCCCCATGGCCGCCGCCGGGACGGCACGCTCGAGGTCGGCGTCCGCGAAGACGATGTGCGCCGACTTTCCCCCGAGCTCGAGCGTCGGTTTGGCGAGGTGGGAGGCCGCAGCAGCCATCACCTTCCTGCCCGTCTCGCTTCCACCGGTGAACGAGATCTTGTCGACCCCCGGGTGCGAAACGAGCGCCGACCCCGCCTCGGGCCCTCCCGTGATCACGTTCACGACACCCTGCGGAACGTCCGCCTCGAGACAGATCTCCGCGAAGCGAAGCGCCGTGAGCGACCCCAGCTCCGAGGGCTTCACGACGACCGTGTTGCCGGTGGCGAGGGCGGGACCCAGCTTCGAGCCCAGAAAAAGGCTCGGCGTGTTCCACGCGGTGATGGCCGCCACGACGCCGAAGGGCTCGCGAACCGCGTAGTCGAGAGCCTTCTCGCTCCCGGGCAGCGGGACCACCTCGCCGTAGATCTTGTCCGTCCACGAGGCGTAGTACTCGAGGTTCCGAACGAGAGCCCGCACGGAAAAACGCCGGGCGAAGACGATCGGCATCCCGACGTCGAGGCTCTCGAGCGTGGCGAGCTCTTCGGCGTGGCGTTCCAGGGCTTCCGCAAGCCGCAGAAGAACCCGCCGGCGCTCCGACGCCGAGGAGCGGCTCCAGCGCTTCTCGAAGGCTTCGCGGGCCGCACGGACGGCCGCATCCACGTCCGCGGGCGTGGCGTCGCCGATCTCGGCGATTTCCTCTCCGGTCGAGGGATCGACCGTCCCGAGGGTCCTCTGCGCCTGGCGAAACTCGCCGCCGATCCAGAAGCCGAACCTTCTCGGAAGGCCCATCCGGGCGAGTGCTCCCGCGTGGTCCATCAAGCCTCCGGGCGAATCCCGACCCGCGTCACGCCCGCGGGCCTCCGGGAGAAAGCGTCGGCCACCCGAAAAGCCTCGTCGATTTTCTCGAGCGGATAGACGGTCGAAGCGATCCGCTCGAGGGGGAAGCGGCCGCGCGTTCTCGAGAGAAAGTCGAGCGCCTTTTTGAGGGCCCAGGCCGGGTAGAGGGAAACGCCGAGAATCGACCGGTTGGGGCCCACCAGGATCGAGGGATCCTGCTTGTAGGTCTGCCTCGGGGCGATGCTTCCCATCTCGAGGTAGCGCCCGCCGCGCGCGAGCATGCGGATCCCCTCGGGAATCACGTGCGGCGACCCCACGACCTCCACGACGACGTCGGCTCCCCAGCCGTCGGTCAGTTCGAGAACGCGGGCCGTCCGCGCGCGGGGGTCCGTGATCTCGGAGGCGTCGACCACGTGGTCCGCTCCGAGCTCGCGCGCGAGCTCGAGCCTTTCCGGGATCGCGTCCACGACGACGATCCGCTCCGCCCCCATCTCCCGCGCGACGGCCGTCGCGTAGAGACCGAGCCCCCCCGCCCCCTGGACGACGACGGTCTCCCCGAAGCCGAGACCCGCTTTTTCCAGGCCGTAGACGACCTGAGCGAGCGCGCAGTTGGCCCCCGCGACCGCGTGGTCGTCGAGGTCGTCCGGGACCCGGAAGAACTTCTGGCCCGGGAGAAGGCAGTAGGCATCGGCGAAGGTCCCGAAGAAGTGCGGCGGCTCGTCGCACGGACGCACGACCGAAAGGAGCGCCTGCGCGCAAGCGTTGGGAAGTCCGCGAAGGCACGGCCGGCAGCGATCGCAAGCACGATAGTAGACCCAGACGATGCGGTCGCCTTCCCGGACGGGAACACCGAGCGAGTCGGTTCGGACCCCGTCTCCGAGCCTCGCGATGCGCCCGGTCCCCTCGTGCCCGAGGATGCTCGGAGGGATCTTTCCGAGCTCGCCCAGGTCTCCCCGCCAGAAGTGGAGGTCCGAGCCGCAGATGTTGCCCTGGGTGACGCGAACCACGAGGCCGCGTTCGGGCGGGTCCGGGAGGGGGTATTCCCGCAGTTCGAAGGGCTTTCCCGGACCGAGGAAAACCGCCGCCCGGCCTCGATCCATCTCACGCCGCTCCCGCAGCCGTACGGGTGGCGGCACCGTCCCGAAAATGCGGGATCACGTGGCGCTGCATGAGCTCCATGCTGCGGAGCACTTTCTTGTGATCGAAGCCGCCGAGCCGGGTCCAGCAGAGAAGAGTCGTGAAGCCGAAGATTTCCTGGAGCTCCCGGATCCGCCGGACGCAGTGGTCCGGATCGCCGCAGACGACGGCCCCCGCCTGCAGCAGCGTCTCCCAGGTCACGGTCGCCGCCAGGTCGCGCACGCCGGCATAGGGCTCGTAGGTCCGGACGGGAGCCTCGCCCGGCGGCGGCGCGATGTACTTGCTGAACGTCCGGTAGTACCAGATGACGGGCTCCGCGAAATCCCTTTGCGCTTCTTCGGTGGACTCGGCGCAGTAGATCATGCAGAGCGCGGCGATCTCTTTTTTCGCGGGATCGTGTCCGGCCGCGCGCAACGCGCGGCGGTAGGACTCGAGCTGCTCGGCGGCGCTCGAGCCGCCGAAACCGAAAACCGGGGCGCACAGCAGGTTGAACCCTCGCCGGCCCGCTTCCTCGAAGCTCGGCGGGGTGAGCGCCGCCATCCAGACGGGAGGGTGCGGCTTCTGGAGAGGCTTGGGACGCACCATCACGTCGTGGAAACGGTAGTGCTGCCCCTCGTAGTCCACCCGCTCCCGGGTCCACGCCTGCAGGATGATGTCGATGGACTCCCGGAAGAGCTCCCGGGACTTCGTCTGGTCGACCCCGTAGCCCCGGAACTCGTGCGGCTGGTAGCCGCGGCCTATGCCGAAGTCGACGCGCCCTCCGCTCATGATGTCGAGGAGCGCGAATTCTTCGGCCACACGGATGGGGTTGTGGAAGGGCAGGATCACGATGCCCGTGCCGAGCCGGATCTTTTTCGTGATCGGCACCAGCGCGGCCAGCATGAGCGCCGTCGAGACGCAGTAGCCGTATTCGGAGAAGTGATGCTCGGCCGGCCACACCGAGTCGAAACCGTAGCCTTCCGCCGCCGCCAGGATTTCCATCTGTTCGGCCACGACCTGCGCCTCGGTCTTCCCGACCGGGTTTTCGAGGAGGTGGAGCATTCCGAACTTGAGTGCCATCTTTCTCCCTCCTTTCTTCGAGCCCGAAAATTCCCTCAACCGCTCGCCGGATACCCGAGGAGGCGGCGCGCGACGACGATGCGCTGGATCTGACCCGTCCCCTCGACGATGTCCATGGCTTTCACGTCCCGGTAGAGCTTCTCGACATAGTGGTCCTGCCGCACGCCCGCCTCGGCCATCACCTCGACGGCGAGACCCGCGGCTTCCTGCGCGATCGCGGGCGCGAACGCCTTGGCCATCGACGCCTCGACCTGATTGGGTCGTTCCGCGTCGGCGAGCGAGGCGGCTCTCCAGCAGAGAAGCCGCGCGGCCTCGATCTTCCGAGCCATCCGCGCGAGCTTTTCCGCCACTCGGCGGTGACGGGGAAGAGGCCGCGAAAGAAGAAAGTGCTCGCGCGCGAACTCCCGCGCGGCGTCGTAAGCCGCCCGCGCGATGCCCACGGCCATCGCGGCCACCATGGGGCGGGTCGCGTTGAAGCTTTCCATCGCCCCTTTGAAGCCGGCTCTCGACTCGTAGTAGCGCTCGCCGCCGAGGAGGTTCTCGGCCGGCACGCGGCAGTGCCGCAGCGTGAACGACGCGCTCTCGTAAGCGACGAGCCCCATCTTGTGCTCGGCCCGCATGTCTTCGAGACCCGGGGTGCCTTTTTCGACCACGAAGGCCCGGTGCCCCGCGCGCCCGGCCGAGGGATCCACCGTGGCCCACACGACGATCCACTCGGCCCGGATGGCGTTCGAGATGAAAGTTTTCGCCCCGTCGAGGACCCACGCGTCGCCCTCCTTGCGGGCGAGGGTGCGGATCGCGGCCACGTCGCTCCCCGCGCCGGGCTCGGTCATCGCGAAGGCACCCCAGCGCGGACGCGAAGGGTCGCGGAACGGAGCAAAAAACCGCTCGCGCTGCTCCGGCGTTCCCATCCTCCGGATGGGGGGCGCGCCGAGGCCCGGCCCCGGAAGGGCCACCGCCGCTCCACGGTCCCAGTAGGCCAGCTCTTCTCCGAGGACGACGCCCCGGCGTGCCGCCGTCCGCTCGCCCGACCGGGGGCGCTCTTCTTCGTCTTCCTCGGGACCGAGTCTTCCGATACCGAGCCGCCAGGCCGTCTCGAAGAACGGGTGATCGGCCGGGATGGCCTCGCCCTTCCGGTCTGCTTCGATGCCGAGCGGACGGAGGAACTCCCTGCCGAGCGTTCGCACGCGCTCGAGCTGCTGCGCGAGCTTTTCGTCGACGTCGAAGGAGATCATCGGGCCTCGCACTCCGCTGCCACGAGCTCCGCCTCGTCCCGGCCTCCGGCGAGCTGGGCGAGGGTGCGGATGTCGCGCATCCACTTCTCGACCGGATGGTCCTTCATGAACCCGTGGCCCCCGAGAACCTGGACGGCGTTCGGGCCGACGAAGAGCGCGGCTTCGGCGGCTTCGGCGAGCGCCCACGCGGAGAGCCGCTCCAGCTCCGCTTCCGGGGCGAACGCCGCGCGCCAGAGAAGAAGACGGGCGGCGTCCACGGCCGTCGCCATGTCGGTCAGGAGAAAGGCGAGCCCCTGGTGATGGGCGATCGGCCGCCCGAAAGCCACGCGCTCCTGCGCGTAGCGCATGGCGTACTCCGTCGCCGCGCGGGCCACTCCGACGAGAAGGGCCGCGACGAAGAGCCGCGCGTGGGCGACGGAGCGGACGAGCGCCGCCGGGTCGCGGCAAGTCGCGGCGGCGGGCGTGCCGTCGAAGGAGACCTCCGAAGCCCCCGATGCCCCGAGGCCGCACCCCTCGACGCGCGAGACGCGGACTCCCTCGCGGCAGAGAAAAATCCCCTCGGGAAGAAGAACGACGACGGGCCCCTTTGGCGATGCAGGCACGAAGGGGAACCTGCCCTCGAGCCTTCCCTCCCGTACCGCGATCCTCCCGGCGAAATCGACGATCGTCGCGAGGTAGCAAGCCGGGTCGGCGAGCAAATCGCCGCAAAGATCGCGCTCGCCCAGCTCCACGAGCGCCCGCAGGCCCGGACCCGCGCCCTCGAGGGCGAAGGCCGCCCCGGCGTCTCCCCAGCCGATCTCCTCGAGGAGGACCACTTTCGAGAGAAGCGAGACCCCCTGCCCGCCGAAAGACTCCGGAGCTTCCATCGTAGGGAAGCCGAGTTCCCTGTACGCGCGGACGACTTCCGCCGCCACGCTTCCGCGACGCTCGTGTTCGCGCATCGCAGGCCGGAGTCTTTCGCGCGCGAAGGCCTGCCCCGTCTCGCGAATCATTTCCTCCTCGGGTCCGAGGCGAAGATCGATCACGGCTCAGACCTCCTCCCTACCTTTTCGGGAGCCCACGAGAGCGGTCGGCCGAATGTTCCTCACGGCTACTACCTTCCGCGGAAGACGGGTTTTCGTTTTTCGAGAAGCGCGCGGATTCCTTCGCCCGCGTCCTCGCTCTCGAGCGTGAGCGCCTGTGCCAGCGCTTCGTACTCGGCAGCCTCGCGCGGGTCGAAGTCGAGAGCCCGGTAGAGGGCGCGCTTCATGAGACGAATCGCAAGCGGGGCCTTCTCGGCGATTTCGCCGGCGAGCCCGAGCGCCGCATCGAGAAGCTCCGCCGCAGGAACGCACCGATTGGCGAGCCCGAGCTCCAGAGCTTCGCGCCCCCCGAGGACCCTGCCCGTAAAAAGGATTTCGGCCGCGCGCGGAAGCCCGACGAGCCGCGGCAGGAGATAGGTAATCGCCATCCCCGGATGGAACCCGAGCGTCGCGAAGGTGGCGCCGAGCCGGGCGTCCTCGGCCACCACGCGAAGGTCGCAGAGAAGCGCGAGCCCGAGTCCGCCGCCGATCGCGGCGCCGTTCACGGCCGCAATCGTGGGGATCTCGAGGTCGAGAAGGCCGAGGAAGGCGCCGTACGTGGCCCGGGCGCTCGCGTGGAAGCGGAGCCCCGGCGGTAGCTCCGGATCGCTCGCGGGCGGGTCCCGAAAATCGGCGCCCGAGCAGAAGTGCTTTCCCGCTCCCGTCACGACGAGAACGCGGGCCTCCGGGTCCGAAGCCAGGCCGGCCACGGCCGCCGAGAAGTCGGAAAGGAGGCGGGCGGTCATGGCATTCCGCCGCTCGGGGTCGTCGAGGACGAGCAGGCGGACGCCGTCCGCTCTCCGGTCGACGCGAACCCGCGGGAACTCGGCCATCGGTCACCTCTCGTAGCCGAACGCACACACCATCAGGATGCGTGCTTCGCCCGGACCCGGGTTCTCCCACCGGTGGGGGATGTCGCCCTTGAAGTGGAGCGTGTCGCCGGGGCCCACGACGTAGCGCGAGCCGCGGATCTCGAAGTGGACCCGGCCCTTGAGCCCGAAGACGATCTCTTCCCCTCGGTAGACGATGGGCGCCTCCCGGCCGCTCTCCCCTCCGGGGGCGATCGTCAAGAGAAAAGCCTCCATGCGGGGGTTCACGAGCGGCTCGGCCACGACCTCGCTCACCACGCGGGATCCGCGCGGCGAGGCCCGCCGGCCCCGGTTGCGCGGGACGAACCGCACGTCCTCGGTCGCGTCCTCTTCCTCGACGAAGTAGGAGATCTTGCGGTTGAGGGCGTCGGCCAGCCGGATGCAGACGGCGAGCGACGGGATCACCTGACTGCGCTCGACCTTCAGGATCGTGCTCGGCGCGAGCCCGGCCTTCTCCCCGAGCTCCCGCAGCGAAAGCCCCGCCTCCTCGCGCGCGCGCCGGAACTTCTCCGCCGCCTTGCGGAGCGAGATGTGGTGCCGGTCTTCCGCCGCGGCCTCGACCGTCTTTTTCGCCTCGGCCCGCCGAGCCATGGGCTCCCCCTTGGCGCCGACACTTAGCGCCCGGCGGGCTTGTTGTCAATAAGAATTTTCGTTTCCTTTGGGGAACGGCCCGGGCCGGGGCTCCCCCGGCCGTCGGTCTCCGGTGACCCGACCGAGCTCCCCCCGAACGGACGCGAATTCGTGTCCGCACTTCCCGGCAGAAGCGGACCCCGTGGAACGGCGGGAAGCCCCGACGAGAAGCCCCGCAGCCAGGGCAGAACTTGGCGAGCCACGACCACCCCCGCGAGATGTCAAGCGGCGGCCCCCCCAATCATCGCCGGGCACAGCCGGTCAACTACGGTTTCCGTCCCCACCTTGCCGGTACACGAGACACGAGAACTCGAAATTCGGTCTCCTGTTCCACGAACAAGACGAGTTCGCCGCCGCCGAAAGCGTATCGGGTCACGCTGGACAAGTAGAAACTGTACTCGGGTCTGTCACAAGCGACCCTTGTACACCCTGCACGGATATCGATCGCGTTTCCACTAAACGACAAGTAGACGACAAGCTTGCCACGAGTCCCGAATTGCAGAAGTGCATCGGCGGAACAGGTGCACACTCCGGCTTGCCTGCGGAACTTCGAGCGGACACCCTCCAGCTTCGCCGCGGGCACGTCGAACAGAGTACCTAGCCGACCTCGCGCGTGGCTCGCGAGCGTTCGAGGCGGCGAGTGGAAACCCAGGTACATACCGACCACCACCAGGGCCGGCGCAATTAATCGCGTCTCGGCGGGTGCGAGGCAGGCGATGAAGCCCGCGCTCACGGCAGCCACACCGAAGACGAAGCTGGCTCGGAGCGTGGTTAGCAGCTGATAGATCGCGGGGGAGAACGCAATCGCAGCGGCCGAGTTGCGAAACATAATCTTGGGGAACTGCCAAAAAGCAAGACCAACGGATAGGCAATTACGTACCCAAAGCTCCGCAGGAACCACCGGCCACCGAAGGCCAACCAAATAAGGGCGGCCACCGCGAGCAACACAAACAGCCGATAACGCACGAAAACCGCTACCGCCGGAAGTCGGCTTTCAATCGTGTATCCCACGTCAAGGACGAAAAGATGCGCGAGGGCTACCCCCCACAATAACGCTGCAAGAAGCTCCCTCGCCCACCACAGCAGTGAAGGCAGGGCCACCGCCTTCCAAGCCGCCGCCGTGCCTCTAGCGGATGAGCTGTCGGTCATCGTCCCTTCCAGGTACCATCGGATCCCGGGGTTTGCAACGGCTGCGGGCGTCGCGAAATGTCGGCAGAACGCGAAGGCCGTTAGCGCGGACTGTACCTTTCTCGATAAGCCTCGAGATCTAAAGGCGCAACTGAGGGTCTACGGGCCTGTTCACCGCTCGGTCGCCTCTATTCAGTGCCCGTGTGTATATGAGGGCCGTCCGCGCGCATTTGTGACCCACGAGCTCATGCATCGTTTGCCTCCCGCATCCGGCCTCGAGAAGGTGGGCAGCGCCGAGTCCGCGTGCGGAAGACCTTCCAGGGGTTCCGCGGGGCACCTTTGCCCACCGACGGGTACCAACGACCCGGGGAAGTTGTCAATCCACCCCCGAGCCCGGCGCCAAAGGCACTTTGATTCGTCGCCCGAAACGTCCGGGCCAGAGGGACGCACGCCCTGCCGCGTGAGCAACACACGGGTGGGACCGTCGCACCGATAAGCAGCGTATGTGCCCTCGAGCAACGCTCCGTGAACGGGACCGCACCAGTTCCCGTATCGTGCGTCTCGAAGGTGGGGTCGGCCAGCGCCTCGCGAGCGATTTCTTCAGCTACGCGTTCTATGGCGAAGCCGACCGAAGGCGGTTGCCCGACGCGCCGGTCGACGAGCTTTTTCAAGAGGGTTCCCCGTCGCACGCGCAGCGTGCTAGCACATCGGAAATCAGGGGAACAACCGCTTCCCAATGTCCAATACCCGCGTCAACTTCCGGGAATTCGGAGCTGACAGGGACGCGTCTCGTCGTGGGCGTCCCGCCATTGCGTGCGTGATGGCAGAACCCTTCTGGCTAGTCCCCTGAAAACGGCGCTCCGCGCCTACTCAAACATGAACTCTCCGAGGTGTAGCCGACCTGCCCGTCCAGAAGAAGAAGTTGCGGAACGACGCGTCGCCCACGAGCGGCCACGCCGTATATGGAATTTTTCTCTACGTCTTCGTTTCCCCACTGCGTCCAACCAGGTCGTCGAAACCGGGCGAAGAGCTCCAGGTAGGGACCAGGCGAACACGCTTCAATGATATCGTAGATCTCGTCCGGCTTCCGAGAATGCTCACGCTTTCTAGCAGTCACGATGTTAACCTGCCTCCGGCCCGGCGGTAGAGTTCGCATGCTTCCACGCACCCCAAATAGAACGAGTTCCGTTACATTTCGGAAATAGAAACCAACGCCGCGTCCATCGGGCCCGCCGTCTTTTCGAACCTTGTACCAAACGAGATTGGTCTTATAAGTGAACCCCCATGCCTCCATCACTCGGAGACCCTCCTGAAGCAGCGCGTTTGGAACCCAAAGGTACAGATGCGACTGAGCGGCCGCGAGCCGCGATACAGGAAGCTCCATGATCTCCTTGAGTTCCATGGTCGGGTAGCGAAGCAGTCGGCGGTGCTCCGGGGCCACTTTTCCGGTCCGGTTTTGAAACTGCCACGGCGGGTCTGCCAGGATCGTCGAGTAACGGCCCGACACTTTCGCTAAAAGATCCTCAGCAGGATTCGGCTCTGCAACCTTGAAGATTTTTCCGCTCACGTCCGCCTCCTTATTGCACAACAACCTCCTTCGGGATTCCAAGGAGCAACAAAGGACAAGGACTGCCAACCCCTCGACGAACACGCTCTTCCAGCTTCCGCCAGTGCGTCGTGGCCTCACCGAACTTGTCTGAAACGAATGCGTGCGCCCAGCCCTCCTCAAACGACCTCCTCGACCTGACGGCCGTCTCGATCATTTTTATCTGCCTTGGCGTCGGCGTGTAGTACTTGCGCAGCGCGCTTATTTGGCTGAGCGACTTTTTCCGGGCGAATTCCGCAACCAAATATCGTAATGAATCCTGCAGAGAAGCGCCTCGCGTAACGATGCCTCCAACCGAAATCGCACCTTCCGCGTGAAGCCTCTTGAAATTCTCGAGGTCCCTATCGAAGAAGGGATCCTTGTTGTTCCATTCAATTTCCAAGGCAAATACTCCGCCTGAAAATCTCTTCACGTGGTCGACTTCGTGCGAGACGGACTCCGTTTCTTGTCCATCGATGATCTTCCTCACCTCAAAACTGTGCCTTTTCCAACCGAGACGCGCGAGGGCACGACGGAGCCGCTGCGTCACCTGTCCCTCACCTCCCCCACCGCGAACTAGCTCCTCGACCGGGATGCGAATATCCAACAGCACGTCCTCAAGCTCGGCTGCCGCATCGGCCAAGTCGTGGGCTACAATCGCTTCCGCATGATGCAAAGCCAGAACTTGAAAACCCCTTCTTTTTAGCCTTTCGAACACCGAAGCCTCGTTGGTGGGTAGCCAGGCACCAGTTGATGACGTGTTGCTTACCGTCGTCCGCCTTGCGAATGAGGTCCCACATGGTACACTTTAATACAGCCCCATGAGATTGGCCGAAAAAAAGCCGAGCCCCCCTGAGCAACTTCCGGTTCTTTCGACGGGCAGACTGCCGTATCCTCCGGGCTAAAAGCCGAGAGGAATGCGGCTCTCGTAGTGCCTCCTTGGCTCACGTAGTAGTCCCGTGTGTTGCCTCGGCTCGGATGCCGGCGCCGAGAGAGAGGTGAGCTGCCCTTGTGAACCCTCGCCCCAATTACCTCTGTCGCTCGCTGACTGCAGGCAAAAAACCCGCGGGGCGGAGCCCCTTTGCGGTACTTGATGATCACGTTGCTCCAGCAGGAAGCCATTTCGTGCGGCCGGAGCGGAGGTATTCCATGGAAAGCAGGGAAGCTAATTACGACAGGCAGAACTGGACGCCATGGGCCATGACACGCTCCACGTGAAAAAGGACGAGGCGGCGACGCCACTGCACGCAGGTCCTTTTGGCACGCCGGCTGCGGAACTGGGGGTGCAAGGCAAAGTTGAAAACGAGCTAAAAGAGGGGGCTTAAGGTCGCCAGCCTGATAGTGGGTCGCGGGCGGGGGAAACGAGGACCGCATGCCATAAAAAGTCGGCCTGGCAGAGACCTTCAGCGAGTTCACGAAGGCATCCTCTTGTCTACCGTGTAACAACGGGTTGCGAGATCTGTCAACCCGTCCGGACAGCAGCGCAAGAATTCAACTGAGCCGCTGTTTAAAACGCACAAGCTGCACGGACCCTCGGTCCGCCAACGTCCTATCGCATCGACAAGACCGGTCATATTGGCAGCAACAGAAAGTGCCGGATTCTAAGTAGCGTCCGGCGGCACTCCCGACCACCCGTTTGCCCCCGGGGTACCGGAAAGGCTAGAAGGAAACTGCATGACCTGCCCCGCATGCCGGCGCGAGAACCGCGCCGGCAGAAAATTTTGCGCCGAATGCGGCGCACGTCTGGACCTTTCGTGTCCCTCGTGCGGCGCCGTGAACGAACCCGGGGCGAATTTCTGCGGCGAGTGCGGGCAGAACATCGGAAAAGCCGAAGGTCGCAAGGGGCGAACGACGGCCCGGCCGAATCCCGAGCCACTCTCGTACACGCCGAAACACCTCGCGGAGAAGATCCTGCGATCGCGGTCCGCTCTCGAAGGCGAGCGGAAGCAGGTGACGGTGCTCTTCGCCGACGTCAAGGGATCCATGGAAATCGCGGGCCGGCTCGATCCCGAGGACTGGCACCGCATCCTCGACCGGTTTTTCGCGATCCTCACCGAGGGCGTGCACCGTTTCGAAGGCACGGTGAACCAGTACACCGGCGACGGCATCATGGCGCTTTTCGGCGCGCCCGTCGCGCACGAAGACCATGCGCAGCGCGCGTGCTACGCGGCCCTCCACTTGCTGCAGGAAGTCCGGGCTTACGCCCGCGAGGTCAAGCGTGCCTACGCCGTCGACTTCGCCGTTCGTATCGGACTCCACTCGGGCGAGGTCGTGGTGGGCAGCATCGGCGACGACCTCCGCATGGACTACACCGCCCAAGGACAGACCGTGGGCCTGGCCCAGCGCCTCGAGAGCCTGGCGGAACCCAACACCTGTTTCGTGAGCCACGCGACGGCGGCGATCGTCCGGGGGTACTTCGCGCTCGAGGACCTCGGGACGTTCCCGCTCAAAGGCGTGGCCGAGCCCGCCCGGGTCTTCGTTCTGCGCGGGGTGGGCGCGGTGCGGACGCGTTTCGACGCTTCCCGGGCCCGAGGTCTGACCCGCTTCGTCGGCCGGGAAAACGACCTCCGGACGCTCGAAGACGCGCTGGCTCGAGCGCAGGGCGGTCACGGCCAGGTCGTGGGCATCGTGGCGGAAGCGGGCGCGGGCAAGAGTCGCCTCTGCTTCGAGTTCGCGGAGCGCTGCCGTGCCCGGGGCTTCGTCGTGCTCGAGGGGCAAGGACTCGCCCACGGGAAACACCTTCCGCTCCTGCCCATGCTCCAGGTGTTCCGTGCCTACTACCGCATCGACGAGTCCGACGACGACCGCACGGTCCGGGAGAAAATCGCAGGCCGCATGCTGCTTCTCGACGAGAAGTTCCGGGAGGCGCTGCCGGTGCTGTTCGATTTCTTCGGGGTACCGGACGCCGAAAGACCCGCCCCCCGCATGGACCCGGACGCTCGGCAGCGATTTCTCTTCGCCGCCCTCCGAAAGCTCGTGCAGCGCGACGACCCCTCGGGCACGCAGTACCTCACGCTCGTGGAAGACCTTCACTGGATGGACGCGGCGAGCGAAGCTTTTCTCGCCGAGTGGGTCGACGCCATGGCGGCGGCCCCCCGGCTCCTGGTCGTCAACTTCCGCCCCGAGTACCGAGCTTCGTGGATGCAGAAGTCCTACTACCGCCAGATTCCTCTCACCCCGCTCGGCCTCGACGCGACTCGCGAGCTGATCGCGGACCTGCTCGGAAACGACCCCGGCACGGCAGGCCTCTGCGAAGCGATCCACGCCCGTGCGGCCGGAAATCCCTTTTTCACGGAGGAGATCGTGCGGTCCCTGATCGAATCCGGTCACCTGCAGGGGGAAAACGGCTCTTACCGGCTCGCCACGGAGCTCGACCAGCTCGAGGTTCCGTCCGCGGTCCAGCCTCTGTTGGCCTCGCGCATCGACCGGCTCGGGGAGCGCGAAAAGCACGTCCTGCACTCCGCCGCCGTGATCGGGAAGCAGTTCGCCGAGCCGGTCCTCGCGCGGGTGGTCGACCTGCCGCCCCGCGAGCTCGCCGAGTCGCTCGCGGCGCTCAAGGCGGCCGAGTTCCTCTACGAAGAGGCCCTCTATCCCGTCTCCGAATGGGCATTCCAGCACCCCCTCACGCAAGAGGTCGCGCTCGGGAGTCAGCTCCGCGAACGGCGCTCCGCCCGCCACGCGGCCGTGGCGCGGGCCATCGAAGAACTCCACGCCACCAAGCTCGACGAGCACTCCGCGCTTCTCGCCCACCACTGGGAGGAAGCCGGCGAAGCCGTCGCCTCGGCCCGCTGGCACCGGCGGGCAGCCGAGCGAATCGGCGGCACCGACGCCCGTTCCTCTCGTTACCACTGGCAGCGCGTGCGGGACCTCGTCTCCGAAGAGGTCGCCGACGCGGAAACGGCGGCGCTCGTGAGCGACGCTTGTTTCGGGCTTCTCAGCGCCGGGTGGCGCCTCGGCCTCTCTCCCGAGGAGGCCGCCGAGATCCTGGAAGCCGGGAAGACCTGGGCAGACCGCGCCGGCAGCGTCGAACGGGCCGTCCGACTCGAGGCGATGGCGTGCGTCACGAAGACCGTGACCGGGGACTGCGCGGGCGGCCTCGAGCATTCGCGGATTGCCGAGGAGCTGGCCCGAGGCCTGCCCGACCCGAACCTCTACTCGATGGTTCGATTCCAGGGAGCTTACGACCTCTATCACCTCGGCCCGTGGTCGGAAGCGTGCGAGCGTATGGACGAACTCATCGCTCGGGCGCGGGAGCACGGAGATCTGCCGGCCGTTTTCGGAGGCGAGACCATCCTGGCGCTCGTGACGCAGCTCCGCTCCCAGCTCGAGGCCGTGGGTGGCAGCGTGGAGCGAGCTTACCGCATGGCCGACGAGGCGCTTCGGATCGCCCGCGAGCGGGGGCTCTTGGAATCCGAGGGCTGGGCCTGCAGCGCTCTCAGCACGATCGAGTGGATCGACGGAGACGTCGCACGAGCGCTGCCGCGCTGCCGGCGCGCGCTCGAAGTCGCCGAAGAGATCGGTAGCGTCTTTTCCGTCATCTGGGCGCTCGACGCGCTTGCGAGCGTACTGGCCCACGCCGGCGAGCGAGACTCGCTGGAACTCGCGGAGCGCTGCGTCGCTCTCGCGCGAGAAAGGAACACGTCGCTCGAGGGCGAAGCTCACCACCTGGCCTCGCTTGCCGGAGCCTGTATCGTGACGGGAGATTTCCGTCGAGCGTGCCTCGTCGCAGCGGAAGCGAGCGAGGTGGCCCGCAAGCGGGGAGTCTGGATGCAGGCCCCGCGCGCGGCGCTGGTCGAGGCTCGCGCGCTGCGGCTCGACGGCGGAGGGCGGAACGGCGACCGAATCCGGGAGGTGCTCTCGCGCGCGGAGGATATGGCGCGGCGGACCGGGACGGTGAACTACCTGCTCCTTGCGTTACTCGAACGGGCAGCTCTGGCCGAACTCGAGGGCGACGCGGCGACCCAAAGAACCCTTCTCACCGAGGCCGCGCGGGGCTTCGAGAAGATCGGGGCCAGCTTCCGCGTAGAGCAGATCGGAGGCTGGCTCGACGCCGCTCGCTGAGGGAGGGCATCGGTTGGCGGCCATCGAGATTCCCGAGGCCGAGCCTCGGGAGCTCGCGGAGGCTTCGGCCGTGCTCGCGCGCGGGATGCGAAACAATCCGCTTCACGTCGCCGTTCTCGGCCGGAACCCTGCCGCGCGAGAAAGAAAGCTGAGCCGATTTTTCTCCCTTCTGCTCCCGGGCATGCCGGCGAGGCCGCTCTCGCGACCCGGTCTGTTCTCACTGGCACCTGGGACCCGCCGCGGTCGACGCGGGGCTCCAGGGCCGAGGTCTCGGGGGGCGGATGATGGAGCCCTGGTGCCGGCGACTCGACGAAAGCGGAGCGCGTGGCTATCTCGAACCGAGAAACCCGAGAACGTCCGCTTCTGCGCGAGATTCGGCTTCGAGGTCCTGGCAGAGGCGGCCGTCCTGGGGGTTCCGAACTCGTTCATGGCGCGATAAAAAAGGCCTGGACGCATCAGGGGAGAGCCGACGTACCGAGAAGACCGACGACAAAACTAGAGAACGAAGGCTGAGCGACCGGGCCGCCCCTCGGGTTTTCGAAGGCGGCGGCCCGCTTGCGAAAGCGGGCAATTCGGCGGGCCCGGTGACCCGCTCGTCGAGGCAGAGATCGGCGGGCCCGGAAAGCAGAGCCGGAAGCGGGAGGCACGAGATGGCACGGTCGACGGAGACGTTTCCGCGAGGCCGATGGCAAGCCCGGTGGATCTGGTTCGAGGGGCCGCGGCTTCGTCTCGTGCGGGCTTTTCCCATTCCCGTGCTCGAAGCGGAGGTCCGAACCCCCCGCACGGGCGCGCTGCGAAAGCGCTTCCGGGTCGACGCGCGCCCCGTCCACGCGTGGGCGCGTCTCACCGCCGACTCGCGCTACATCCTCTGGGTGAACGGCCGGGAGGCGGCCCGTGGTCCCGTCCGCGACCACCCGACCCGGCTTCACTACGACGTCGTGGATCTCGCTCCCTACCTCGTCGAAGGAGAGAACGTCCTTGCCGTCCTCGTCCGGTTCTACGGGGAGGCGAACGCCTGGTGGATGCCGGCGGTGCCGTCGGGGCAACTCGGCGCAGGCGCATTCGTGTTCGAGGCGAAAATCGGGCCGGGCCGGTGGATCCTTTCGGACCACTCGTGGAAGGCACGGGCCTTCGACGGTTGGGTGTGTCTCGAGCCCTCGGGAATCGGAGCCAGGGGGTCCGAGTGCGTGGACGGCCGTACGGTCCCCGAAGGCTGGCAGGCGCCCGGCTTCGACGACGCGGAATGGTCCGACGCCGTGGAACTCGAGACGTACTCTCTCGGCTACCAGGGCGAGCCGGAGCCGCCGTCCACGCCCTACGGCTCTCTTTTGCCGAGACCCGTGGCCCTGCTCGGCTGCGTGGAAAAAAAGGCTCGTCTCCGCGCGGAGGCGACGTGCGAGCGGGAGAGCGCGACCGAAGCGCAGGACCCCGTCGTGGAGGTCGAGCACGAGCTCGGGCGCGCCCGAGTGGTGCGGCGAAGGCGCGAGAGCCCGGAAGGGCCACTCGAGCTACGCTGCCGCGAGGGCAGGTCGGAGCTCCTCCATTTCGACTTCGGGGAGGTCGTCTGCGGCACCCTGGCGCTCGAAGTCGACGCCGCCGGGGGTGCCGTCGTCGACGTGCTGGGGAGCGAGTTCGACCCGGCCTTCGGAAAAGCAGCCCCGCCGCGCCGGCTCGGGGAGGAACATCGCGCGGGAGTCCGCTACGTAGCTCCACCCGGACGGAGCCGGGTGGAAACGTTCGATCCCGTGGGGCTCCGTCACGTCGTCCTCTCGGTGCGCTCGAGCGGGACCGTCCGCATCGGGGTGAGCGTCGAAGAGCGGCTCCATCCGCGCGCGAGGGGCCCCTTTTTCGAGTGCTCGGACGAGAGACTCGAGCGCATCTGGAAGGCGGGGCGGCGCACCGTCGACCTCTGCTCTCTCGACGCTTACGTCGACTGCCCGACGCGGGAGCAGAGGGCGTGGACGGGGGATGCCGTCGTCCATCAGATGGTCGACCTCGTCTCGAACGCCGACTGGCGGCTTGCGCGGTGGTGTGTCGAGCTCGCCGCCCGGCCGAGGCCCGACGGCATGCTGCCCATGGCGGCGGCCTGCGACCTCGCGCGCGAGGACGCGAGCTACGTGCCCGACTGGGCCCTCCACTGGATCCACGCGCTCCACAACCTCTACCGTTACACGGGCGACCGGGAATTCGTCGCCCGCATGCTCCCGGTCGCCGAGAACGTCCTCCGGTGGTTTCTCGACTACCGCGCGGAAGACGGCCTTCTCGCGGACGTGCCCGGATGGGTCCTGGTCGACTGGGCAGCCGTCGGCGTGGGCGGCCGTTCCTCCGTCCTCAACGCGCTCTGGGCGCGGGCGCTCGGGGAGTTCGAGGAAATGGCGGCGTGGCTCGGCGACGGGGGGCGAGCCTTCTGGGCGCAGCGACTCCGCGAAGAGCTGCGCGAGGCGTTCGAAGCCTTCTGGGACCCGGAGCGAGGGCGCTACGCGGACACGATTCGCAAGGGCCGGCGCTCCCTTGCCTCGAGCCAGCACGCGCAAGCCGCAGCCGTCGTGGCAGGGCTCGCTCCTCCCGAGCGCTCCGAGCGGCTGCTCGAGCTGCTCGTGGACTCCTCCCTTCACGTCGAAGCGGCGTGGTCCGCCCCTCGAGGCCGGCCCACGGAAGCCCGAGCCCCGGAAGGGGGCATCGGCGGCGCGTACCTCTTTTTCGGCCCCGAGGAGCCGTGGTGGGACGTCGAGACGAAAATCGTCGCTGCCCAGCCGTTCTTCCGGTACGTGGTCCACGACGCCGTGGCCAGGCTCGGAGCCCCCGAGGCCATCGCGCGTCTCTGCCTCGACTGGGAAAGGCTCCTCGAGCGGGCACCCACGTTCTCCGAGACCTGGTACGCCGGAACCACCTGCCACGGCTGGTCCTCGACGCCCACCCGTGACCTCCTCTGCTACACTCTCGGCGTCACACCCGCCGAACCGGGCTTCGCGCTCGCCCGCGTCGCCCCGAGGCTCGGATTTCTCGAGTGGGCGCGCGGCGCCGTCCCGACGCCTCTCGGCCTCCTCTTCGTCGAAGCGAGCCGGGAGAAAGTCCGCGTGGAGAGCCCCGTTCCCTTCGACCTGGTCCTCGAGGACGGAACGCGCCACCGTTTCGGCGTGGGGACGCACGAGGTCTCTCTCGGCCGAGGCCCCGGCGTAGAGAAGTTGCCGAGCCGGGACCGAAGACGCGGCACGCATTCACGGAGGCGTCGAACCTAGGATCCCCGTGATCGCGGAGCGCACCCCGGCCACGGGCGGACCGCGAACCCGAACCTCCGAAAACTCGCGAGGGGACAGGCCAGGTGCGGTTTCGCTCGCTAGGCCCTGCTACTGGGTCTTTCCACTCGCACGCCGGAGGCGCGACACGAGCCAGGGAGAGCGCAGGCGTCGTCGGTTTCCTGCATGGGCCGAGCGCGGCCGAGACACACCCGGAAAACAGGCGCACGTTTCGTCGGTCCGTCTCCACGCTGCCGAGAGTTTTCCCTTTGGGCCCCCGTTGCAAAGACCGAAGGAACTTCCCGCGACGAACGACGCGAGAGGCGGACCTTCGCCGAACCGCGTTTCGACGTTTTGACGAGGCCAGGGCCGGGGGGGCAAGGCCCCCAAAGCTAACCTCCGAAGAGCCAGGTCAAGAGCGAAAGCACGGCTCCCCAGAAGGCGAACAGCACGGAGAGCGCGAGGCTCGTGTCCGCGGAATACGAGCGACCGAGCGCCCGGTGAACCAGACAGAGAAGCCCGAAGACGGCGGCAAGCAGGAAGAGGGCTCCGATTACCCACCACATCGCGCGCTTTCCCGCATACGGAGCGGCCATGCCTAGCATCGAGCTGCCGTTCGATGCAACGGAGAAAACACTCGCGAAGGCCGCACACAGCCGCGGTGGACCCGAGCGCCACGAACGCCGATGTTCCTCGCGTCCGACCCCGGGACGGTCGTCGCGAGCCGAGGGGGCCCTTGCGTGACGTGGGAGGCTACGCGCACGAGCCTGTCGGGGGGCGAGCGAGTCGGATCCTCGGCTCGGCCGCTTCGCCTGCCGCGACGGAGCGGTCACGCGACACGACGCGCCGGACTCTCCCCGGACATACGCGGACTTTCATCGGATGCCAGGTAGCGGTCGTAGAACCCGCCCTCCGACGCACCGTGCGAGCTTTCGGTCCGCCGTCGCGTCCTGCGTGGCGTTTCTGCCCGAGCTCTGCTTCAATGGCCTTCCGCCCATGCGCAGCTCGATCGAACCCAGGAACCGACGACGCGTCGAACCACCGGAGTGGGTCGTCTACGACGCCCCGAGCCGTTGCCCCTACCTTCCGGGACGGGTGGCGCGACTCCCCATGCGCTTTCCGGTCCGCCCGCTCACCCGGAGCGAGTTCGCGCGCCGGCTCGCGGAGGGGGACCGCCGGCAAGGTCTCATGCTCTACCGGCCCAGTTGTCCTTCGTGCCAGGCCTGCGTCCCGCTTCGAATCGACGTTTCTCGCTTTCGCCCGAGCCGGACGCAGAAGCGAATCTGGCGTCGGGGAAATCGGCTCCTTCGGACCGAAATTTCCCGCCCCACCGTGACGGAAGAAAAGGTCCGTCTCTACACGCGGCACAAATCCGAGCGCGGGCTTCTGGTGAGCGGGGAGCGCGTCGACGCGCTCGCCTACGAGGAGTTTCTGGTCGACACCTGCGTGGACACGCTCGAGTTCGACTACCGTTACCAGGAAAAGCTCGTCGCCGTCAGCATCGTCGACCGCTCCGCGGACGCCCTTTCGGCCGTCTACACCTACTTCGACCCGGACTTCTCGCACCTGAGCCCCGGGACCTTCTCGATCTTGAAACAGATCGAGACCTGCCGCGAGTGGGGTCTCCGCTACCTCTACCTGGGCTACTACATCCGGGATTGCGCGCCCATGCGGTACAAGGCGAATTTCCTCCCGCACGAACGCCTGGTGGAAGGGGAGTGGAGAGAGTGGGGGAACGAGGGGCCGGCTGCAGCGCCGCGCCGTCCCGGGAGCTGAACCGAAATGGACTGGGAATCCTGGGCCCGGCGGGTGGAGAAGGCGCTCGACATGGGCCAGAAGGGCGGGTGGCTCGAGCTTTTCGCGCCCGGCGCGACGTTCGGTGATCCGCAAACGCCCTCGACGCGGGACCTCCGGGGCGTTGCCAGGCACACGCGCAAAATCTTTCCCGACTGGCGGCAGAAGATCCTCCGCATCCGGGGCGGCGAGAACTGGGCCGTGTTCGAGTGGGTGGGCGAGGGCACGTTCACGATGCCGGGCGCTCCGGGTGACGGAGCCCGCGTCACGATCCACGGAGCGACGATCGTCGAGGTCGACGAACGGGGGCTCGTGACCTCGTGGCGGGATTACCTCGACCGCAAGGAACCCGAAGAGCAGATCCTCGCCGCCGCCCGAGAGAAGGGTCTCTCGAAAACGACCAGCTAGCGGGCCTCGTCCCGCATCCAGCGCGGGAACGTCACGTCGTCGACCTTCTGGAAGACGACGCGCACGGGCTCGCCGATCCGGATGGTCGACGGATCGACTTCGTTGATCGGCCCTTCCGGCGAGGCGACGAGGTTGCCCACGAGCCGAATCTTCGGGTCTTCGACGAGCGAGACGACGATCACGTTGTAAGGGGCGAGCTTTTCGTAGGCCGGAAGCAAAGGCGGATGCGCGACGACGAAGGACCAGATGGTACCCCTGCCCGAAACGCGCTCCCACCGCTGACGCAGGGAGCGGCACACGTAGCACATCGGGCGGGGCGGCATCCGGCGCTGGCCGCAGTCCGCGCACACCTGCACCAGCAGCTCGCCCCGGGCGCAGCCTTCCCAGAAAGGCCGGGAGTCCGGGTCTTCGAGGTCCGGAAGGAGAAAGCCCGTTTCCATCGACTTCACCTCCGAAGGAGCAGGGCGCTCGTCGGGACGCCCTCGCCGCTCGTCACCAGGCAGCACTCGGCTCCCTCCACCTGACACGTCGACGTGCCGCGCATCTGGCGTACGCCCTCGAGGATCAGGTTGAAACCGTGCACGTACGCCTCCGACATCCCGCCGCCCGAGGTGTTCGTGGGAAGGCGGCCGTCCGGCCACTCCAGGTTCCCGTTTTCCGTGAAGGCCGCGCCTTCCCCGCGCCCGCAGAAGCCGTAGCCCTCGAGCGAAAGGAGAATGAGAGGGCTGAAGGCGTCGTAGAGCTGGGCCACGCGCACGTCCCGGGGCCCGAAGTCGCTGTTCTTCCAGAGGAGTCGAGAGCACACGTACGAAGGGCCGAGCAACGGGTCGTCGCAGAAGTAGTTCGTCATGACCTGGTGCTGCCGAGGGATGCTCTGCGCGAAGGAGTGGACGTAGACGGGCGGATGCCGGAGGTCCCGCGCCCGCTCGGCCGAGACGACGACGACGGCCAGCGCGCCGTCCGTCTCGAGACAGTTGTCGTAGAGGCAGAGCGGCTCGGAGATCCACCGCGAGGTCATGTACTGCTCGCGGGTGAGCTCGCGGCCGTACATGATCGCGTTGGGGTTCCGGTTCGCGTGCTTGCGGAACGCCAGCGCCACGTTGCAGAGATGCTCGCGCGTCGCGCCGAACTCGTGCATGTAGCGCCGCGCCAGCATCGCGATCTCGTCGACGGGACGCAAAAGGCCGAAGGGGCGGCTCCACTGCGTGAACCCCGAAAGCCGCTGGCCGACCTGCGCCCACGGGCGGCTCGTCTTCGCCGCTCTTTTGCGGGCACGCCAGGCCACCGCCACCTGGCACTGGCCGGTCGCGACCGCCATGGCCGCATGACCCACGGTGGCGCAGCCCGCGCCGCCCCCGTAGCCGATCTCGCCGAAATACGTGACGTCGCCGAGACCCACGTTCCGCGCGATTTCCACCTCGCGGCCGTTCTCCATCGAGAACATGACGAGACCGTCGACGTCCGAAGGCCTGAGGCCCGCGTCGTCGATCGCGGCCGAAATCGCCTGGCAGGCGAGCGAAAGCTCCGTGTCCTCGAGGCCCTTGCCGAAACGAGTCTGCCCGATGCCGGCGATGGCGGTGCGATCCTTGATCGTCATGGACGGAATTCCCTAACACGAAAAACGCCCGTCACGCCACGTCCCCCGCCGCGTAGAGGAAGTCGCTGAACCAGGGGTCGCGAGGCACCTCGACCAGGCGGCGGAAGCCGCGGGAGCGCAGGTAGGCGTCGACCTCGGGGAAAAGGCTCTGCCCCTCGTAGATCGGCCGGCGCTCGATCTCGGTGACGACGAAGCGCACGGCCTCGATGCGGTCCCCGAGACCCCGGAGCGCGTGAAGCTCGGCCCCCTGGATGTCCATGCACAGGAGGTCGACCGAGTCCACGCCCGCCTCGGCGCAGTAGCGCTCCAGCCGGATGGCCTCGACCGCGATTTCCGTCTGTTCGTATCGGACGCGGTAATCGTGCCGCGCCCGAAAGCAGGAGGAAGCTCCGGGATTTTCCACCTCCCGACCCTCTTCGAAGGCGCGTTCGACGACGTAGAAGGGGACGACCCCGTCCCGGTCCCAGACGGCCTTCTCGACCAGCCGGATTTTCGGCTCGCCCCCGAGCCGCCGTCTCGCCTTCGGAAGCATCCGCGGGTCGCACTCGAAAGCGTGCACTTCCGCGTCGAACACGTCGCGAAGCCGAACCGTGTCGGCCCCGTCCTTGCATCCGAGCTCGAAGACCGTGCGGACCGAGCGGGGCGGGATACGTTCCACGAACACGCCCCGCAGGTAGTCGCACCGCCCGCGCGCCCGCCAGCGCGCCCGCAGCCTCCGATACACTCGCACGAGGGCGCGAAGGCCGGCCACGCGCGCCTCCGCGGGGGGCGACGGCCGGCGCTCGCCCATGGCAGGGTCGCCCCTCAGCTCGTCGGCGGAAGCTTCGAGGAGCGGGCGAGCTCGGCTGCCCGCCGCGCCATCTGGAGGACCACGTCTCCGAAGGCCGCCATCTTCGGGTTGTCGGCCCCGCCCTGCACGTAGCGCGCGTAGCCGGCTTCGAGGACGCAGGCGATCTTGAAGCGGGCGAGCACGACGTAGTAGTCGATGTTGTCCACGGAAAGGCCGCTCTTCTCGGCGTAGCGCTGCATGAGCTCCTCGCGCGTCGGCATGCCCGTGTAGTCGAAGTAGCCCTTCATCGCGTTTTCTTCCCCCGGGTTGACCCATCCCATGAGAACCCAACCCAGATCGAGGAGCGGGGCGCCGATCGTGGACATTTCCCAGTCGACGATGGCGGCCATCCGCGCGGGCGCCCCGTGGTGGAACATCACGTTGGCGAACTGGTAGTCGCCGTGGATGATTCCCACGGGGTAATGCCTGGGCGTGTGCCGGCGAAGCCACTCGGCCGCCTCGTCGAGCCCCGGGATTTCGCGGAACTTGACGCGCGAGAGGTGGGAAAGCCACCGGTCCACCTGCCGCTCGAGAAATCCTTCGGGCTTGCCGAAGCCCTCGAGCCCGACCTTCTTCCAGTCGACACGGGCGAGCTTGGCGAGCGCGTCGACGAGCTCCCAACCCAGGCCCCGCTTCGCCTCGAGGTCGCGGTCGAAGGGAGGCGGAAGCGGGCCCATCGGCGTCCAGCCGTCGACGTACTCCATGATGTAGAAGCAGGCGCCGAGCACGTCCGTGTCCTCGCAAGCGGCCAGGGCCCGCGCGTGGGGAACGTCCGTGTCGTTGAGCGCGTAGAGGACGCGGTACTCCCTGAGCATCGACTCGTTGCGTCCCTCCGGAACCTTCCGCGGCGGACGCCGGAGCACCATCCGGTGCGGACCCCTCTTGAGCTCGAAGATCTCGTTCGAGGCCCCTCCGCTGATGAAGCGGACCTCCAGAGGTTCTCCGGCGCCCGGGAGCTTCCGCTCGTCCATCCAGCGCGCGAGTTTCTCGACGTCGACGAGTCCCCGGACGCGGCTTTCCTCGTTGGTTGCGATTTCACTCATCGACTCGGAGCTTAAAACAAAGGCGCGGCGGACGTGCAACGGCGGGCCCGGGTGCACGTGGTAGGGGGCCGCGAAACCTGTCCGGGGTCGCCCCCGAGACCCAGCCTCTCACCTCGGACGCGCCCGGGCACGCAAGTCGCCGAGGCCCCCTTTGTGCGATATCCGTGCGGCTCCGCCGTAGCCCGAATGTCGCTGACACGTCAAAATGCCGCCCGATTTGGCAAGTGACTTTTTTCTCCGCGTCAAAGGGGAGACCGGCAGAGAGAAACGAGCCCCTGGAGCGAGTGGAATTCTGCCCCTGGTGGACGCCACGGCCCGAATTGACAAGAACGCACGGCGCGGAGAGAATCGTGCGCCGATGCGCCGCTCGACTCGAACCGTCGCGGGTGCAGCCGTCCTGTTTCTCTTCTTCCTCGGCGCCGGCATCCTGCCCCATGCCGTCCTTTGCATCGAAGGGAGCCACGTCGCCATCGAACTCGTCGAATCGCCGCGTTGTCACCCCGCCGCGGGCAAACCATCGGCAGTCAGAGGAGACGACTGCGCCCGGGATTGCCGGGACATTCGGGTAGGGAACGGCAAGAGCCTGCAACGCTCCGCCGACGAACGCGCAACGCAAGCATCACCCGAACGGGCGCTTTCCTTTTCCCGCCCCGTCGGACTCGAGATCCCCGAAGGGTTTCCGACCCGGTCCAACCGCTCGGTTTCCGTCCCAGTTCACGGGACCACCGTCCTGCTCTGCTGAGCCGGCCGAAGCCGGTCGTCACGTAACCCGAGGGGCGTCCGCCCCTTCACTTGGGCCTCGTCTCCTGGTCCCGGTGCGACCACCGGACAGTCCAGGAACGGAGAATCTCTCATGGCAGGATGGTGCAAGCGAACTTCCCGCAACGTAATTCCAGGGCGAGGTGCGCGCATCTTCGCGTCGGGTGTCTGCCTCGCCCTGGCGACGGTCAACCCTTCCCCGGCGTCCGAGAAAGCCTGGACTCTCGACCGCCTTCTCGAAGCGGCGCGACGGCAGAACCCCGACCTCCTGGCGGCCCGGGCGCAGCTCGAGGTCGCGCGCGGACGCCTGGTGAGGGCGCGCTACTGGAACCCTTTCAACCCCGAAATCGAAGGGGGTGCAGCCGCGCGGCGTTTCGAGGGGGGCGGCTCCGAATCTCAAGCGGCGGCCGGACTCTCGATCGAGCTCGAAGTCGCGGGCCAGAGAACGCTTCGAATCCGAGAAGCGAAACGCAACTTCGAGCGCGTGGAAGCCGAAGTCGCGGACGTGGAACGGCATCTCGTGGCCGACGTGACCCGTGCCTTCTACCGCGCTCTCTATCTCGGGGAGCAGCTGCGACTTTTCGAGCGCATCGAACTCCTGAACCGACGATTGTACCAAGCCTCCGAAGAACGTTTCTCCGCGGGAGAAGCCCCCAAACTCGAGGCCAACCTGGCAGCCATCCGCCACGACCGGGCCGCGAGGGACCGCCTGGCAGCGGAAGCGAGCTACCGGAACGCCCTCCGCACCCTCGAGCGTCTTTCCGGCATGGAACCCACGGGCGTTCTGATTCTGAAAGGGAGTTTCCGCGCGGAGGACGTCCCTCTGGACGAAAAAGAGCTCCTGGAAACGGCGTTGGCCTCTCGTCCCGACCTGCTCGCCCGCAAGCACGAGCTCTCGCGCCTCGAAGCCGAGACGCGCCTGACACGCCGGCTGATCCTGCCCAACCCGCGTCTCGGGTTCGAATACGACGAGGAAGCCGAGAGCCGGGGGCAACGAGACCGGATTTTCGGCGTTACCCTGCGCTTCCCGATCCCGATTTTCGACGCGAAGAAGGCGGAGCTCACGACTCTTTCCGGCCTTCGCCTGGCGGAACGTCACAACCTGCGAGCCGTCGAGCTCTCGATCGAACTCGAAGTGCGGGATGCGCTGGAAACGTTCCGGGCGGCCCGAAAAGCGGTCCGCGCATTCGAGTCCGGGGCCGTCGAGCGAATCGAAGAGAGTCTCCGGCTCCTGGAAACTTCGTACAAGGAAGGGAAGATCGGTCTTCTCGAACTGCTGGCCGGCCAGAACGAACTCGTCGCCGCGAGGCTGGCCTACCTCGAGGCCCTCTGGGACTACTGGCGGGCGCGGGCGGAGCTCGAACGCGCCGTCGGGCGGAGACTTCCCGAGCGGAGGTCGCGATGACGTCGCGAAGGGTGGGCGGAACCCACACGGGGGGTCGTGCGGCTCGGGTAATCGAATCCTTCCGGCTGCTCGGCTTGCTCGTCCTGCTCGCCTGTGCGGGCCCGGCGGCTTGTGCGCGAACCGAAACGGAAAGCCCGCACCACGAGGGGCAGGGACCGGGCACGACGAAAAAGAAGACTCGCGCGACCTGGTCCGCCTCGACTCCGAGGCCGAGCGCAATCTCGGCCTTCGTCTCGCCGAGGTCCGTCGCCGCCCCGTGTGGCGCGAAATCCGGGCGACCGCGGTCATCGGACCCAACGAGTACGCACTCGCCCACGTGAGCCCTCGGATCGCCGGCCGTGCCGTACGTGTCTACGCCGCACTCGGGGACGACGTGAAAGAGGGGGAAATCTTGGCCGACCTCGACTCTCTCGAACTCGGAGAGAAAAAAGCGCGATACCTCGAAGCCAGGGCGAACCTGGAGGTCGCTCGCAGGAATTTCCGCAGGGAAAAGCGGCTCTACGAAAAAAAGATCTCCTCCGAGCGGGAATTCCTCGAAGCCAAGGGAGCCTTCGAACGCGCCGAGGCGGCGTATCAGGCCGCCTACGAAGCGCTGCGGCTCCTGGGGCTTTCCGACGAAGAAATCGAAAAGCTCGAGTGGGGTCCGCGTGGCCGCCCCCTTTCCTACTTTTCTCTGACTAGTCCCCTCGCGGGCACCGTCATCGCACGTCACATCACGGTCGGCGAGCTCGTCACGCCCGCCGACCGTCCCTTCACGGTGGCCGACCTTTCCGTCGTCTGGATTCTGCTCGACGTCTACGAAAAGGATCTCCGCCACGTGGCGGTCGGCCAGACCGTTCGCATCGAGGTCGACGCCCTGCCGGGCGAAACGTTCCAGGGAAGCGTCACCTACGTCTCGAACGTCCTGGACCCGGAAACCCGAACGGCGAAGGCGAGAGTGGAAATCCCGAATGCCGACAGGCGGCTGCGCCCCGGCATGTTCGCGCGCGCCATGGTCCAGGTACCGGATCCTTCGCGCCCCGTGGCTCTCGCCGTCCCCGAGGAAGCCATCCAGAGAGTCGACGGAAAACCCGTTGTTTTCGTGGTGGAGGGGTCGGGGCTCTACCGGGCGCGCCGGGTCCAGGCCGGTAGGAAGAGCGCCGGGCTCGTCGAGATTCTCCGGGGGCTCGAGGAAGGCGAACGGGTGGTGACGCGGGGTGCCTTCTACCTCAAATCCGAGCTCCTCGAAGAGCAAATGGGCGAACACGGCCACTGACGGGGAAGAACGATGCTGGCCCGGATTTTCGAAGCTTCGCTGCGAAATCGTTTCCTCGTGATCGTCGTCTGGAGCCTGGTCGTCGCCGTCGGCCTCTCTGCACTGGGGCGGCTTCCCATCGACGCCGTTCCGGACGTGACGCCGAACCAGGTGCAAATCCTCACGAACGCGCCGGGACTCGGACCCGTCGAGGTCGAGAAGTTCATTACCTTTCCCGTGGAAATGGCGATGTCGGGGCTCCCGGGGATCACGCAAATCCGGTCGGTGTCCCGGTTCGGGCTCTCGGCCGTCACGGTCTACTTCCAGGAAGGAATGGACATCTACTTCTGCCGGCGCCTCGTCCTCGAGCGGCTTTCCCAGGCCAGGGAACAGATTCCGGAAGGGTTCGGCACGCCCGAAATGGGACCCATCTCGACGGGACTCGGAGAAATCTACCAGTTCGAGGTCCGCGGAGAAGGGTACTCGCTCATGGAGCTCCGCTCCATCCTGGACTGGGATATCGCCACGAAGCTCAAGTCGGTGCCCGGCGTGGTCGAGGTCAACAGCTACGGCGGAGAGCTCAAGACCTACGAGGTGCAGCTCGACGCCTCCAAACTGGTCTCCTACGGCCTGCCGATCGGAGCCGTGTTCGAGGCGATCGAGCGAAACAACGCCAACGCGGGAGGTGCCTACATCGAGCACGCGGGCGAACAGTACCTGATTCGAGGCGAGGGGCTCGTCGGCCGCCTCTCCGACATCGAGAACATCGTCGTGGCGTCGCGGAACCAGGGTACACCGATTTACATCCGCGACCTCGGACGAGTGCGTTTCGCCCCCATGGTTCGTCAGGGCGCGGTGACGCGCGACGGTCGGGGCGAAGCGGTAACCGGGGTCGTGATGATGCTGATCGGGGAGAACTCCCGCGTCGTAGCACGCCGGGTGCATCGCAAAGTACGGGAAATCGCGGAGACTCTGCCGCCCGGCGTGGAAATCGACACGTACTACGACCGAACCGACCTCGTGAACCGAACGATCCGCACGGTAACCAAGAACCTCGCGGAAGGAGCCCTCCTGGTGATCGCCGTGCTCTTCTTGATGCTCGGGAACCTGCGCGGCGGACTGCTCGTCGCCTCGGCCATTCCGCTTTCGATGCTCGTAGCCTTCACGGGCATGCTTTACTCCGGCCTCTCGGGAAACCTCATGAGCCTCGGGGCCATCGATTTCGGGCTCATCGTCGACGGCTCCGTCGTGATGATCGAAAACATCGTGCGCCACCTTTCCGAGCTCAAGGCCCGCCTCGGCGGCGACAGGGCCGCACTCACGGACGAGGAAATCCGCCGCACGGTCCGGGAGTCGGGACACGAGGTGCTGCGGCCGATTTTCTTCGCCGTGTCGATCATCATCGTGGTGTACCTTCCGATCCTCACGCTGCAGGGCGTCGAAGGAAAGATGTTCCGGCCTATGGCGCTGACCGTGGTCTTCGCTCTCCTCGGGTCCCTGGTCCTTTCGTTCACCCTGGTTCCCGTGCTGGCCACGTTCTTCCTCCGCCGAGGGGTCGCGGAAAAGGAAACCTGGATCGTCCGGCTGGCCAAGACCGGCTACGGAAAAGTGCTTCCCAGGACCATGAACCACCCGATCCTCGTCGGATCCGCCGCAGCTGGCGTGTTCGCGATCAGCGTCGGCATCGCGGCGACGATGGGCGCCGAGTTCATCCCGCGCCTGGACGAGGGCGCGTTCGCGCTCCAGGCGTGGAGACTTCCGTCGGTGTCCCTCGAGGAATCGATCCGTTCGACGACGATGATCGAAAAAGTTCTGAGGCGCTTTCCCGAAGTCGAGACGGTGGTCTCACGAACGGGGCGGCCGGAAATCGCGACCGACCCCATGGGTGTCGAGACGAGCGACATCTACGTCATCCTGAAACCCAAGAAGAAGTGGACGACCGCCCGGACGAGAGAAGAGCTCATCGAAGCCTTCGACGAGGCGCTGGGGAGGGCCGTGCCCGGCCAGCGCTTCAGCTGGTCCCAGCCCATCGAACTCCGCGTCCAGGAACTGATCGCGGGCGTTCGCTCGGACGTGGCCGTGAAAATCTTCGGGGAAGATCTGGAAACGCTCGTTCGGCTCGGCCAGGAGGTCGCCCGCGTCGTCTCCGAAGTCGAGGGTGCCGCCGACACCAAGGCGGAGCAGGTGGCGGGGATGCCGTATTACCGGATCGTCGTCGACCGGGACGCCATTGCCCGCTACGGCATCAACGCTCGGGACGTCCTCGATACCGTGGAAGCCATAGGGGGAAAGCCCCTGGGCCAGGTCGTCGAGGGCGAAAAACGGTTCTTCATCCAGGCGCGGTTCCGCCCCGAGGACCGCACGGCTTTCGATCGCATCGAGGCGGTGAGCGTCGCGGACAGCCGGGGCCGACTCATCCCGCTCGCTCAGCTCGCGGACCTTCGACTGGAGACGGGCCCCGCGCAGATCAGCCGAGAGAACCTCCATCGCCGGCTCGCCGTGGAAACCAACGTGAGGGGCCGGGACCTGGCGAGCTTCGTGGCGGAGGCGCGGCGCGCGGTGGAAGAGAAGGTCGATTTCCCGCCAGGGTACTGGGTGGAATGGGGCGGGCAGTTCGAAAACCTCGAGCGCGCGTCACGACGGCTGGCCGTCGTCGTGCCCCTGGCTCTCCTGCTCATTTTCGTGCTCCTCCACACGGCATTCGGATCGGCCAAACCGGCGCTGCTCATCTACCTGAACGTCCCGCTCGCCGCGACGGGGGGCGTGTTCGCCCTTTGGCTGCGCGGGATGCCTTTTTCGATCTCGGCGGCGGTGGGTTTCGTGGCTCTCTTCGGAATCGCAGTCCTCAACGGCGTGGTTCTGGTGTCGTACGTCCTGCAGCTCCGCCGCCGGGGAAAACCGCCGCGTGAAGCGGCTCTCGAGGGTGCGATGATGCGGCTGCGACCCGTCCTGATGACGGCCCTCGTCGCGAGTCTGGGCTTCGTTCCGATGGCCACTTCCACCTCGGCCGGGGCCGAGGTGCAGCGGCCGCTCGCCACGGTAGTCATCGGAGGTCTGGTCACATCCACCCTCCTCACCCTTCTGGTCTTGCCTACGCTCTACGCCTGGACTTCGCGTGAAAGAACTCCGAGCAACGGGACGGCGGGCTGAACACGCCCTTTCGATCGGGCTTCGCTCCGGCGGTGCCCGCAGACCGACCGAAAGAACCGGTAGAAGCGAGGGAGCGGAGCCCGGCTTCTCGGGAAGCGCGGGCACTCTTCCCGGAGGTCACCGGGCGTCGCTCGAGCTTGGTACGTCAGGTGGAGGCCGGTCATCCCGAGGGAGTACCGGACGCCGTAGCGGAACGCTCCCGCGGTGTGGGCTCGGCTTTTACCGGCCGCCTCGGTTCTTCCCCCGGCCTGTGATATGCTGCGCGCCTATTCGAAGGCGGCGGGGATGTGGGTTTTTGCGGCGTCGACTCTGCTCGCGCTGCTGGCGTGGGGCATTTACCTCTTCCCGCAAAGAATCCACCACGACAACGCCATGTACCTGGACTGCGCCCGCCTTCTTCTCGAAGGGGCGCTTCCCTATGTCGACTTCATCGACCCCAATCCTCCTCTGGTCATGTACCTGAGCGTCCCCCCCGTATGGGTGGCACAGAAGATCGGAGCTCCTCCCGCTTCCGTCTTTCTCTGGTGTGTTTTCGGAGCTGTCTGCTGGTCCGTGCTCGCGCTGTACCGGCTGGGGCGCCCGAGCCGGAACACCGGGGTTCTCGCGTTCGCCTGGGCCGCCTTTCACTTCGTGGTCTGGGATCGAGGGGATTTCGGCCAACGCGAACATCTTTTCGCCACGTTCGCGATCCCCTTTTTGTTCCTGCGCTGGAACCGCTCGTCGGGCCTTCTCCCGAAGCGATCTTCGGCCATCGCAACCGGCTTCCTCGCCGGAGTCGGAACATCCCTGAAGCCTCATTTTCTCCTCCCCGTCCTCGGGGCCGAAGCCGCGCTGCTGGCGGCCCCGCGCGCTCGGCGCCCGCTAGCTCTCGCCGCTCCGGAAGTCCTTTCGTTCGCCTTCGCCCTGGGGCTCTACGGGGCCCACTTCCTCGTTCTCCCGGACCCCGTGCGGACGGCCTTCTTCGAAAGATGGCTGCCCTTCCTGCTCGACAAGTACTCAAGCTACGACGCCCCGTGGATGGCACTTCTCCACAGAGCCACCGCGGGGGCCATGGCGGTTTTTGTCGCCTGGCTGGGCCTCGTCCTTTACCTGAAAATCTCGGCCCGACCGTCGGCTCGGCTGGCGGCCGCACTCGCTCTTTTTACCCTGGGAGGCCTTGCAGCGTACGCCGTACAGAGGAAAGGCTGGCACTACCAGGAAGTCCCGGCCCTGGCGGGGGCGGTGCTTTGTCTGCCGGCGTTGCTTCTCTGGATGCGGGATCGGTGGGTGCAAAACCGGCCCCTCTCCACATCGCCCCCGCTGGCCGCGGCTCCGCTCGTGGTCGCGGCAATCGCGACGTGTCTTTTTGTGCGGCTCGTGGACCCGAATGTTTCCGACCGGGTTCTCGCGCTGTTTTCGGCGGATCGGGACGCGACGCCTTCACCGACCGGCTTCGAGCGTTTGATCGAGCTCCATTCGAGGACAGGAGAGCCCGTGCTCGTTCTCTCGACGAGCGTACGCCCGGCCTACCCGGCTCTTTTCCTGCGGAACAGACGACCAGGTAGCCGGTACCTCTGGCTTTTTCCTCTACCTGGGCTCGCGCGCTCCCGCCAAGACGGGGCGTCGCTCACAAAAGACGAGCGACTCTTTCTGACCGAGTTGACGGAGGACGTCCAGAAACGGCGTCCGGCCCTCGTCGTCCTTCCCACCGGGCCTTGCCAGTCTTTGGGGGGCGGGCGCCTACGGATCGGGCCAGGCAGGGCCAATCGCACGAGCCCGTAGACTCCGGGCACGCCGGAGGCCGAAGCGACAGGAGCTGCTCGGACCCAGAAAGTCCTTTTTCGCGTTCCACTCCGGGTCTTCCGCCGGCAGGGGCCGGAGGAGGCTCGACTGTGAGAGCCGGAAAGGACGACTCGCGAGTTCGCCGACGCCGGGGTTTGCCGGTGCCACCGTGCGGGCGATCGCGCTTGTGATCGAAAGGGCGCCGCTGTACGATCGCCTACGCTGCAGGGCTTCCGAGTGAAAACGCTGGCCGGCCATTTTTTGCTCTTCCGCTCCGCGCGCATTCGGCCCTCGACGAGACGCCGGGTTCCTTTCGCTGCTCTGCTTGCCCTCGCGGCTCTCTTCGCGTCTTTCGCCGGCTGCCGTCGAGAGGCCGAAGGCCCGCCTGTCGTCGTCGCCGTCATCGACACCCTCCGGGCCGACCACGTCGGGGCCTACGGCCACGCGCGACCGACCACACCCACCCTCGACCGGCTGGCAGCGGACGGCGTGCTCTTCGAGCGCGCGTTCACCACCGCACCCAGAACGTGGCAATCTTTCACGACGATTCTGACGGGACTCTACCCTCCGCGACATGGCGTCCGCTTCATTTACGATCACCCGCTCGCCAGCAACGTGCCCACGCTCGCGTCCGTGCTCGGGAAGCAGGGCTACGAAACCGCCGCTTTCGACACGATGCGCTTCGTCGAAGCCATGACGGGCGGGAACGCCTTCCACCAGTACTTCGAGCCGCCGCGGCCCGGGAGAATCCGGAAGCTCGTGGATCGCGCGCTCGAGAAAACTTTCCCTCGACAGGTTCTTCCCTGGCACCCGAGCTCGCTCCCGCAGCACCTGGCACGACGCCGACGTGGCGCGAGCCTTCCGCTCGTGGCTCGACGGCAAAAAATCCGGCTTTTTCGCCTTTCTCCGCCTCACCGACCCGCACTGGGCCTACGAGTGCGAACCGTACTTCCACGGCGAAGTGAAAAACCACGACGCGATCGACCACAGCTTCAACTCCGGCAGCTACGGCCTTCGGCCGGGAGAAAGAGGCTTCCAGCTCACCGACACGGAAGCCTATCGCCGCCTGCACTACACCCGGTACCCGCCGCCCGTCCTCGAACACATGGTTCTCCACTACGACGAGTGCGTGCGACAGAGCGACACGGCCCTCGGCGAGATTTTCGCCGCGCTCCGCGAGCGAGGCATCTACGACGACGCGCTGATCGTGGTGACTTCCGATCACGGAGAGGGCTTCTGGGAGCACGGCTACCTGCAGCACGGCATCCACCTCGACGACGTGGTGACGAGGGTTCCTCTCGTCGTCAAGCTTCCGGGCAACGAGTTCGCTGGCACGCGGGTTTCCCAGCTCGTGCGGACCGTGGACATCATGCCCACCGTCCTCGACGCCCTCGGCATTCCCGCGCCACAGGACCTCGACGGCACGAGTCTCCTTCCCGCCGTGCGGGAGGGGCGAAACCTCGGGCTCGTGGCTTACGCCGAAAGTGGCAAGGGCTTCGTGGGAGTGGACCCGGAACTCTACGTGCCGGGTGTCAAGGGCAAATGGCGAATGATCCGGACCGACCGGTGGAAGCTCGTCCATATCCCGGACGGAAAGGCCGGCATCGACCGCCTGTACGACCTCCTCGAGGATCCGGGGGAAAAGGTGGACGTCGCAGCGCAGCACCCCGACATCGTCGAGAAGCTCAAGGGGGAGCTCGCGAAAATCCAGCGCTGGGAAACGGACGAGAAGGAGCGAGAGCTGAGTCCCGAAGAGGAAGAACAGCTCCGGCAGCTCGGTTACATGTGAACCGAGGCGTTCCCCACCCCCGGACGCGACGGAGCGCGTCCCTCCGGCGGATGGGCACGATGCGCATGCCTTCACGTGGCGTTTCGGGGGTGCGAATCGGAGGGCCAGGCTCTGTCGTGGCCGTGTTCATCGACGGCGCGACGTCGATCCTTGGATGCGAACGGTCGCCGTTCTTCTGCCCCCGCCCCCGGACGCGACGGAGCGCGTCCCTCCGGGTGGATGCTCGGGACGTGCGCACGAGCACCCAGAGGCGACGCGGCGCGCGCCTCCGGCCAGGCGTTTCCCACGCGCCCGGCATTGGGTCCCGGATGGAGCCTTGCTAAAGTCCGCCTCTTCACCATGCCGACGGAAGCGAAGAACCCGGAAACTCACCTCGCCGACGCAGCCGCCCTTTTCGACATCGACGGCGTTCTCGTCGACAGCGCCGAAGCGCACCGGCGCGCCTGGGAAAGGCTCGGAGAGGAAATCGGAAGGCCTTTCGGCGAGGAGCTTTTCCGCAGGACCTTCGGCCAGCGAAACGACAGCATCCTCGCGGCCTGGCTCGGTCCCGGCCTTCCGCCGGACGAGGCAGAGAGGCTCTCCGCCCGAAAAGAAGAACTCTACCGAGAGCTCGTACGCCGAGGCGCGATTCGAGTTTATCCCGGCGTTCCGGAGCTTCTCCGCGCGCTGCCCGAGCAAGGCTTCGCCCTGGCCGTGGCGTCGAGCGGTCCTCGACCGAACGTGGAGCTCGTCCTCGAGATCCTCGGTGTGCAAGGGCTCGTCGGTGCGGCCGTCTCGGCCGAAGACGTGACCCGAGGCAAGCCCGATCCGGAGCCTTTCCTGCGCGCAGCCGAGCGACTGGGCCTCGCACCCGAGCGCTGCATCGTCGTCGAGGATTCCGTTCACGGAATCGAAGCCGCTCGGCGGGCAGGAATGCGGTCGGTAGCCGTCCTCACGTCGACGGACGAGCACCGACTTCGGGCTGCGGGAGCCGACCTGGTCGTTCCCGAGGCGGGTGCGCTCTCGGCATCCCTGCTTCGGGAACTTCTCGCGAAAGGCGGGCGTAACTAGCCGCCGCCTTTTACGGCGTCTCCGTCTTCGCCACTCCGGATCGCGGAGCTCGCTCGCCCGAATCCGTCCGGGGAAACTCCGCGTTTGCCCCAGGCAACCGCGGGCCACCCCCGGCGATGCGCCGTGCGGCGAAGCCGAGGGTCGGGGTGCACGGCCACGGGATGCCCGACTTCTTCGAGCAAGGGGAGGTCGGAATGGGAGTCCGTGTAGAACCAGGCGTCCGCGAGAGAAAAACCGTGCCGCCCCGCGTATTCTCGGGCGAGAAAGAGCTTGCCCGGGCCGTAGCAGAGCGGCTCGAAGGCGCGCCCCGTGTAGCGGCCTTCGCCGTCCACCTCGAAGCGGTTCGAGAGAAAGTCGTCCAAGCCGAGATCTCGCGAGACGAGCTCGGCCACGTAGTTCGACGAAGACGTGAGAAGAACGAGCCTGTCTCCTCTCCGACGATGCCAGGAAATCGCCTCGAAGGCCCCGGGGCGATAGAGGGAACGGAGCCACTTCTCGTAGAAAACGCGAGCCCGTTCCCTCATGCGTTCTTCACTCTGACCCCGCAGCGTCGCTACGGTCCGGCGGATCGGGTCCTCGAGGTCCGTCATGCCCAGGCTGTACCGGAGCACGTAGCCGAAGGCACGCACGGCCTGGGAGCGCGTGATCCGCCCGGACGAAAGCTCGAAGCGAATCCAGAGCGAAGCCGAGTTCCGGGTGATGAGCGTCTTGTCCAGGTCGAAAAACGCGACGCCCGGCTTCGGGGCCATAGGGCCACAGTAACCCGAAACCGGGCGGCGAATTCAACCGCGGCACGCTCTCGGTCGGGACGGACGCCGCCGGCCCCCGATCGCGTCTGCCGAGCGCCACGGCTCGAGCCCGAGGGACGCGCTCCGTCGCGTCCGGGGAGGCGGGGGCAGAAGAACAGCGACCGTTCGCATCCAGGGATCGACGTCGCGCCGTCGATGACCACGGCCACGACAGAGCGTGGCCCTCCGGTTCGCGGATTCGAAGCGCCCTGTGGGGATGCATCCGTTGTCGTCGCGTGCCATCCCGAGGGACGCGCTCCGTCGCGTCCGGGGGCGGGGCATCGTGCCATCCACGAAAACGGCCACGACAGCGCGTGGCCCTCCGATCCGCGGATTCGAAGCGCCGTGTGGGGATGCATCCGTTGCCGTCGCGTGCCATCCCGAGGGCGTCGCGTCCCGGGGGCGGGGGTATGAACGTGTTCGGCGCCTCGGCAACGACGCGCGGCGCCGGATCAGGGGACACGGATCCCTCGGAGGGACGCGCTCCGTCGCGTCCGGGGAGGCGGGGCAGAAGAACAGCGACCGTTCGCATCCAGCGTCGCGCCGTCGATGAACACGGCCACGACAGAGCGTGGAGGATGTGAAAAATTTCCGCCGCCGCCATCGGACCCACCGATTTGACCGGACTCTTTCGGGCGAAACTGGGGTGACCGCGAATCTTTTCACGAGCCTGTGGCCGTGCGGGTTGACAAATGAAAATGATTTTCATAATCAACTAGCTCATGTCGCTCCGGAAGCCCGCTCTCTTCTTCTCCCTCCCGCTCCTCTGCCTCGCCACGGCCTGCGCGAACGCCCGCTCCCGCGTGCACCTCGGCTCTCCGCCCCGGCCCGTGGGGGCTCTCGTCCTCGCTCCGGACCGTGGTTTTCTCGGGAACGAAGAACTCCGAGACGCTCTCGCCCCACTTTCCCGCAAAGTGCCCCTCGAGATGGTCTTCGTCACCGACGCACGAGCCCGGGAAACACTGGGCGAGGCCCTGCAAAGACTGCGGACGCGCGGCGTCGGGCGAATCGTGGCGCTGCCCGCGTTCCTTTTTTCGGCGGACCCTCGATTCCGGCTCGCTTGCCGCCTTCTCGCGGAAGCCCGGACCAGGACCCCGACGCCCATCGAGACCGCAGCCGTCTTCGGCCGGAGCTCTTTCGCCCTCGAAGTCCTGGCCGCCGAACTTCGCGGCCTACCGGGCTCGAGAGACATCGTCCTCGTCGGCTACGGGGCGAGCGGGAGCTTTCCGCGCGAGGAGATGGAAGGCGAATTGCTCGCGACAGCGAGGCGAGCTGCCGACGGTACTTCGCACGAACTGAAAGGCGCCGTCGTCTGGCCGGACATTTTCGACAGGAGGGCGGGAGAAGCTTCTCGCTCCGCGTCGCAGCGGCTTTCGGAACTCCTGAAGGAGGCCCCGCGCCCGGCCGTCCTCGCGTTTCACCTGGGCCCCAAGCTCGACGGAATGATGGCCTTCGACCGCGTGCTTCGGCGGAACCTGCCCCGAGGTGTGGAGCTCGTCGAGACGCCCCACCTCGCTCCCGCCGTGGCCCTCTGGGCAGAACGAGAAATCCGGCGCCGCACTCCGCTGCGGGCAACGGCGATCGGCGTCGTCCTTCTCGCACACGGCGGGGACTACCACTGGAACGAGGCCGTGCGCAGGGCCGTAGCACCCCTCCAAGACCGATACCTCGTCGAGTTCGCTTTCTCGATGGCCGACCCGGACGTGGTCGAACGTGCCGTGCGCCGACTGGAAAACAGAGGCGCCGAGGCCGTGGTGGTCGTGCGCGCTTACGCCCTGCGCTCGAGCTTCCGCGAGGCCGTCGAATCCATGATCGGTTCTCTCCGAGAAGGAGAGGCGGCACCCCGACACCACGGCGCCCACCGGCACGGGCACGGGACCAGACGAATTCTCTCGCCTCTACCCATGGTCACGGTAGGCGGGCTCGAAGACGACCCGCTCTTCGCAGAGGCGCTCTGGGAACGCGTCCGTGAGATCTCCACCGATCCCCCACGGGAAACGCTCATCCTGACCGCCCACGGTGCCGGCGAGGACCGGAGAAACGAGCACTGGCTCGAGGTCCTCCGAAGCCTCGCCCGCCAGATCGCCGAGAAAGCCGAGAAAACCCATCGTCCCTTTCGGCACATCCACGTGGCGACATGGCGCGAGGACTGGCCGGAGAAAAGAACAGAATGGGTCCGCCGAATCCGCCGGCTCGTGGAGGAAGCGGCGGGCCAGGGGGGCCGCGCGATCGTCCTGCCCGCACGCGTCGCCGGAGAGGGCCCGGAACGCCGATACCTCGAAGGCCTTTCCTACGAACTCGGCAGCGGCTTCGCCCCGCATCCGCTTTTCGTGCGGTGGGTCGAAAAGCAGATCCGCCGAGGGATCGAGAAGCTCCGCAACGAGGCGGCCTCCGATTCGAGCTGCGCGCTCGTGCCCGGAGAGAAGTCCGCCTCCAGGACCCGGGAGGAAAACCCATGAACGCTCACTACCCTGTCCAACAAGGCGCGACCGCGCCCTGCACGGATGTCCTCGTCCAGGCGTGCAACTGCGGGATGCTGCACGTCCACTTGGGTTTCGTCACGCTGCGCCTGCCCCCGGAGGGCTGCCGCAACCTGGTTCGAGCTCTCGGCGCCGCCCTCCAGGCGCTCGAGGGAAAGCGAAACGAAGAGATCCACTGAGCTTCGGAGCCCGCCGCCATGAGCCGGAGCCATCCTTCCGGGGATTCGATCCGCGCCGCCGCAGCCGGCTGGCCACCCCCACCACACGATCCCCGCGAGAGGGCCGTTCTCGCGACGGTCGGATCCTGGGAGATCCGCCACCACCCGCCGGCGGACCCCAAACACGCTTACTTCGCCCCACGGGGGTTTCTCCATCTCCAGCTCTGGCACCCCGCCGCCGCGGGTCTCCATCCTCACGCCCTCGCGTCTCACCCTGGGCCGCTACGAGATTTTCCCCATTCGCGGATGGAAGCACCGCGAAGCGAGTCTCGTCGACGTGGACCGGGTCCTCCGCTACCTGCTGGACCTTCCGCTGCCCGGCCTCGCCCGGGTCCGCGCCCTGGAGAGGTGGTTCGTGGAGCGACCCGAGCGCGAAAGCCGCCGAGCCGAAGTGACCAGGCGGTCTCGGGAGGTCCTCCCTTGAACCGAGGATCGACGTCCCCGCGGAAGTCTCGACCCGCACCCGACGAGATCCGCTGCGAGTGCGGAAATCTTCTCGCCCGCCGGACCGTGCGGGGCATCGAGCTCAAGTGCCGTCGCTGCAAGCGGCGGTCGTACGTTCGCGGGGAAAGCGAAGACCGGTCCTGCCGCGATCCGCCCGCGTGATCGAGCCCGTCGAGCGGCCAGAGGTCGAAGAACCCCGAGCCCGGATCCTTCCACGAATCCACCCGAAAATTCCGGCTCGCGATCGAGCCGCTCGAAGGAGGTAGAAGCATGAACGCGACAAAACAAGCGAAAAAGCAGGGCACGAGACCCTGGGTCATCGTGGTCCTGGCGCTCGGGTTCTGTGCCTGGGCCCAGCCTCCGGCCTCTCTGGCCGACGTCTTCACCATCGACGGAACGGCAGGCGCTCTTTACGACGGACAGCTCGACGGCTGGCCCTTTCCGCCGCCCGACGGCGTCGCGGATTTCGGCGGGAACCCGCTCTCGGTGGCGCTCAAGGCCGGCGTCCTCGAGATGCGCGGAATCGCCGAATTTCCGCTCGCGCCACTTGCCGGGCTCGGCTCCGCCGACATCGTGAGCGCCACTCTGACCTTCAACATCGACGACGTCATCGGCACGTTCGGTCCCGGCGCCGACTTCGACGGCACGGCCGCCGAGACCATCGTGCTCTTTTCCTATGCCGGGAACGGCGCGATCGACCTCTCGGATTTCGGGAACGTCGCCGGTGCCCCGCTGGCCGTCGTGGACACGACCCCGTTCGGCGTGATCACGGATGCGACGCTCGCCGTGTCCGGCCCCCTGTTTTTCGACGTCGACGTCACGAACGAGCTCAAGGACCTGCTCGACAACGGCGACCCGGCCCTCGGAATCGTCCTGGCCACGACCGACGACCAGACGGCCACCTCTCTCGACGACCTGGGAGACGGAGGCGCGGGACCGCCGGGCGTCGGCGGCGCGAAGCTCCCGTTCCTCACCGTCGTCACGCAAACGGGTGCTCCTCCTGTCTTCGACAAAAAGCAGCGCGCTTGCCAGAAGCAGATCGCCAAGCAGGCCGCCATCCTGGCCCAGAAAAAGCACGCGTGGCTGCGCACGTGCCTCCAGCGCATCCTTGCCGACACGGCAAAGGGGAAACCCCTCGACAAAGCGCAGGAGAAATGCGGGAAACTTCTGGACGAAACCGATCCGTCCTCCAAGCTCGCCCGGGCCGTCGCGAAGCTCGAGTCGAAGATCACGGCGAAATGCGCGGATACGACGCCCGCGGATCTGGGTTTTCCGTGCTCGAGCGGCGCTCCCGACTTTGCGGCCGTGGCGCAGTGCGTGGCGGACGCGGTGGAGGACAACGTCGAACGGATGGTCGCAGCGGAGTACGCCCACGCCTGTAACCTGATCGGGGCGGTAGGGCTGCAGACGAACTTCCCCGTCCTCTGCGCCGGCAACTGAAGAAAGCACGCTGCCGGGCCCGGACTCGCTCCTTCGCTACGCCTACCCCCGAAAGGCGAACCTCCTCCCGGCCGGGCCCGGCAGCCCCCCGGAGAAAAGTCGTGAAACGGCCAGAGAAAAACATCCTTCGGTCCGGGCTCGCCGCCCTCGTCCTTTTCGGAACGCAGACCCTTCTCGCGCCGGAGTCCTCGCGGGCGGAAACCGTCCTGGTGAAAGAGGAAGACGGAGCGCTTTTCGACGCCGTCATCGACGGTTTTCCGGGACTCGCCCCTTTCGACGGCACGCCCGACTTCGGCGAAAATCCCCTGGCCGTCGCGCTCAAGTCGGGCGTCACCGAGGAACGCGGCATCGCGGAGTTCCCGCTCGCGAAGCTGCTTTCCACGAGCCCCGAGCGCATCCGCGAGGCCACCCTCGTCTTCAACATCGACGACGTGCTTTCCACCTTCGGCCCGGGGACGGAGTTCGCGGGCCGGGCCGCCCGCGAGATCCTCGTCCACACGTACGCGGGAGACGGCGCCGTCGAGCTCGCGGACTACGCCAGGGTCGAAAACGAGCCCGTAGCGGTCGACACGACGGTGTTCGGCGAGATCACCGACCGCACCCTCCGCGCCTCCGGCCCGCTTCGTTTCGAGGTCGACGTGACCGAGGCGCTGCGGGGAGTCCTGCGGGACGGCCACGGGTTCTTCGGCGTTCTCTGGCGCACCGAGGACAGCCCCACGGGGACGTCGCTCGACAACCTCGGGGACGGAAGCGCGGGTCCCCCGGGTGTCGGTGGATCCTTTCTCCCCTTCCTCTCGATCGAAATCGCCGAAGACCGACGCCCACGGCGACGGACGGCCACGGCCACGCCCACCGCGACGCCGACGACCCCACCGAATCCCACTGCCTCGTTCACGCGCACTCCGACGCGGACCTACACGCGCCGGCCGACTCCCCCTCCTACGGCCACGCGAACGCCGCGCCCGAGCCCGACGAGCCCGCGTCCCCCGAGCCCCACGCCGGGCCGGACGGCACCGCCACCTTCGCCACCCGACCCGAACTGCGACGGCCGGACGAATGCCGCGGACCTCGTGGCACTCGTACTCGCAGCACCGGAACCCCCGAACCCACCCCCAGGCTGTCGGACCGACCTCACCGGTGACGGCCGGATCGACACCCGCGATGTGGAAATCGTGCTCGCGCACCTCTTCGGGCGCTGAAGAGACGACCGGCGCCCGCGTCCCACGCGGCCCCGGAAGGCGCGCCTCGGGGCCACCCCACGGCAGAGCCCACCGCCCGGCGGGATGCCGGTCCTTCGCCCTCGCCCTTTTTCTCGCCTTCACCACTCCGATCTCGCGAGCGCAGGAAAACGGATCGGCGACCACCTACCGAATCCCCGAGGTCGTCGTGACGGCCACGAAAACCACGCACGCCGCCGAGGAAGCTCCGGTGCCGACCCAGGTCGTCGATCGCGAAGAGATCCTTGCGACGGCGACCGACAACGTGGAAGAGGTGCTCGACCGGATTCCCGGGATTTTCGTCCGCCGCAACGACCAGTTCCGTCTCGGCGCGAGCACGGTCCGGATGCAGGGAGCCGACCCGAACAAAGTGGCGGTCCTCCTCGACGGCAGACGCTTCCGCGGCGGCATCGACGGGGTCGTCGACCTGCGGGACATCCCCGTCGGCTCGATCGAGCGCATCGAGGTCATCCGCGGTCCGGCCTCGAGCCTCTACGGGAGCGACGCGATGGCCGGCGTCATCAACGTGATCACGCGCGAGCCTCGAGACCGTCCCACCTGGACCCTCGGCACGGCGGCCGGGAACCGCGGGAAGTTCGTGGCCGGCGGCACGCACGGCTACCGGCGGGGACCTTTCTCTTACTTCCTCTCCTACCAGCACGACGAGGTCGAACTCGCCCGGATCTTCGGAGCCCTGAGTCGCCAGTTCGAGGGCGACCAGAGCGACGCGAAGCAAACCCGAGACGATCTTTTCGCGCGCTTGCGGTACCGGGCCGGAAGCGAGCACGAGCTCTCGCTCACCGCCAATTTCAATCCCGTGCGCGAGGGACCCGAGAGCGACCGGCAGGCCCTTCTCACGGCGGCCGACTGGCACTGGAAACCCACCCGACTCACCGACGTGTTTTTCTCGGGAGGCCGTTACGCCTTCGACCGGAAGAACGAGCTTACCGGCTTCGAGGAAGACGTGTCCTACGTCGACTGGTCGGGCGAGGGGAGAATCTCGCGTGCCATTCCCCGCGGGATCGCGGGGGAGAGCCACCTCTGGACGCTCGGGCACCGGGTCCGCGTCGAGCGCTTCGGCTCCGAAGGCCGGCGGGTGGAAGGCCCGTCCGGCACTGCTTTCGAAGTTCCCGATGTAGAGGAAGAGGTCGTCCAGAACAGCCCCTATGTGCAGGACGAGATCTTTTTCGGCGAGAAGTGGAGCCTCGTCGTCGGTTCGAGCTTCGACCTCCACGAACGCTTCGGTTTCGAGACGAGTCCCCGCGCGAGCCTGAGCTGGCGACCCGCATCGTCGTACCGACTCACGGCCACGGTGGGGACGGGCTTCCGGGCACCCGACCTGCTCCAGCTTTTCGACGTGGACGCCAACAACGTCGTGGCGGCCGGAGACCGCATTCGGGGGTACGTCATTCTCGGCAACCCCGACCTCGAAGCCGAGACGAGCCTCGGCGTGAACCTGCAGTTCGACTTCCGGCCCTGGAGGGGGCTCCGCGGATTCGTGCACGGCTTCCGCCACGACTTCCGCAACCTGGTCGCGCCGACACTCGCCTGTCGCGGTCCCACCGACTGCGTGCCCGGCTTCGAGAATCCCTTCCCGACCCTTTCGGGGCAGATCTTCCGCTTCCAGAACATCGGCCGCGCGCGCACCGAAGGAGTGGAAGTCTCACTGCGCCTCGAACCGTTCGAAGCGCTGGGCCTGACGGTGCATTCCCACAGCATCGTGCTGGAGCTCGGATACGCGTACCTGCGATCGAAGGACCTGAGCGGGCTCCCCGGCCAGAACGGCAACGAGCTCCCGTTCCGGCCGCCTCACCGGTTTTTGCCGTCGATTCGGTACCGCCACTCGAAGTCGGGAACCGAACTCCAGCTCTGGGGGGAGTACGAAGACCGCGCCTTTTCCGAGCCGACGAACAATCCCGAGTTCGCCGTGGAAAGCCACTGGCTCTGGAACTTCCGCCTCCGGCAGCGACTCGCTCCTCTGCTCGGTGCGGCCGGGTGGCGAGGGCTTCTCGCCCGCCCGAACTGGGGCGAGCTGGAGCTCTTCGTCGAAGGACACAACGTGTTCGACGCGAACTTCGGCTTCCCGGGCCCCATGGGAAACCTGGCCGGGCGGCCGCTCTTCCTCGCGGGCTTGCGCTGGGAGCGAGAATGAGCACGCCGGGCGCCCGGAAAGACTCCGGTTTCCAGCGAGCGTGCTACGCGGCGGGAATGGCTCTCTCCGCGCTTTTCCACCTGGGGCTCCTGCGTCTTGCGCCGTCCCTGCCCGGGGCTCGAGAAATGTCCGACTCCGAGGCCCGCGCCCTCCGGGTGCGTCTCGCCCCCGCGGCGCCGCGTGTTCCCTCGAGGAACGATCACGCCGGAAGTTCTTCACGCCGTGCGGGAGAGGCGAACGAAAAACCCGAACGCGAACTCCGTGCCGCGGCAGAGGTCCGGAAGGCACAAAGGCCGCAGGAAAAAAGGTCGGTCCGCAGGGAAAAAGCGGCACCGGAGAACGACCGGGTCGCTTCCGTCCCGAGAGAGACCGACATGCCAAAAAGAGAGGGAGAGAACGGGCGAGCGGTAGGGCGTACCGGCGCGCCAGGGCGTCCTCGGGCGGACGGGCCCAGCCAGGCGGCACAGCGGGACCCCGTCGCGGTACTCCTCGAGGAGCTCCGCCGAAAGCTCGAAGAGCGAAAGCGCTACCCGCGGCTGGCCCTGCGGTACGGACTCGAAGGAACCGTCCTGCTCGAGGCGAGGATCCGCCCTTCGGGATTCGTCGAGGGCTGGGGCATCGTTCGACGGAGCCCCCACCCGCTTCTCGACGACGCCGCTCTCGAGGCGGCACGGGGCATCCGGAAGCTCGACTCCGCGGTGCCGGGTCGCACCGAGCCTGTCCTCGTCCTCGTCCCGCTCCACTTCCGCGTCGTGGAGGAACGATGATTTCCCAACTTTTCGGCCGAGGGGGTGCCATCGTCTGGGTGCTTTTTTTCCTTTCCGTCGTCTCGCTGGGCATCGTTTCCGCCAAGACCATCCTGCTCCTCGGGTACCGGTACCGCCTCCGCCGTTTCCGGTGCGGAACGTACGAGGGGCCTCTCCGGTGCCCGGACCCCTTCGCCCTCGCACGCGGCCTCACGACGCTGCGCGTGGTGGGAGGTCTGGCACCGCTCCTCGGCCTTCTCGGCACCGTGATCGGACTCTTTCGCGCCTTCCAGGCCGTCGCCGCCAGCGGTCTCGGGGATCCCGCGGTCTTCGCCGAAGGGGTCTCGCTCGCTCTCACGACGACGATCGCGGGGCTTCTCGTCGCCGCGCCGACGATCGCCGCCTACCAGTACCTGACAGCGGCATCCGAGCGCCTTCTGGCCGAGTTCGAGGGGCTCGGGACAGCGCAGCCCGGCCTCGAAGGAAAGTAAACGGAATGAAAAAACCTAGCTCCGTCTTCCGTTCGTCGACCGAGCCCCCGTTCGACCTCACGCCGCTGATCGACATCGTCTTTTTGCTTCTCGTCTTCTTTCTCGTCGCCACGACGTTCGTCGAAAACCGAGCGATTCTCGATCTCGAGCTGCCCTCCGTGTCGGCATCGGCCCGTCAGGTCCCCCGGGCCCTGCTGCGCGTCGAGGTGTCCGCCGAGAGCCTCGCCGTCAACGGAAAGCCGGTCGCGCTCCGAGACCTCCCGTCCGTCGTGAAAACCCACGCCCACCAACGGCCCGAGGTTCTCCTCGCCGCCGATCGAACCGTGGCATACGAGCGTGTCGTGGCCGTTCTCGACGCGCTCGCGAAAGCGGGGGTCCGAAACGTCGCTCTGGAAGGGACACTGCGTGCCGGAGGCTAGCGACGGACAGAAGAGGGCACGAGCGATCTCGTGTCTGGAATCGACAAGCAACGGAACGCGCCCTGGATTGTCGGCCCAAGAGGGAGCCGTTTCCCCGGGAGAAAAGGGGGCCCTGGCCCGAAGCGCGTGCGCGCCTCACCTCTCTTCTTGCAGGGGCAATGTCGAGGTTTTCGGGCTCAGGGGAGAAGCAACAAGGACGCTCGTAGCGCGTCCCGATGCGCAGCGCCGCGAAGTGCCGCCGGTCGGTCGGGCACCGTCAAGCGACGGCGGGCGGATCCTGCGCCACCTCGCGGCGGTCGGCGGGCAGGACGCCTTCGAGCCCAGGGCGCCGCCGGCGCGGGCGTTTTTCGATGAACGTCGCAACGACCCGCGGTTGCCCATGACACCGCGCGGCCGCGGCCCTTGACGCCCCCGTCCTACCGGGGGACTATCTCACGCTGGCCCGAGAAAGGCCGCTAGTTTTTGCCTGTCTGCAGACGTGCGCTCGGCATGCCAACTGCCGGACACGCCGCCCGCAGGGGGCCGAAAGGAGGGACTTCTCATGAGAGAGTCGTTTCGGGTGTTCGGGCAGTTGGTTCTCGCAGCGACGGGCCTGCTCGTGCCAGGCCGCCCGGCGCGATCGGTCGCATCCAGCTATCCCTTCGGCTCGCATCCGGTCGCCTACGCAAGCGGTTCGATCGTCCCGAGCCACCTCTCCCAGGCCACGCTCGATCAGGCGGTCCGAGACTTTTACGATGCGTGGAAGGCGGAGTACGTACGCGAGGAGTGCGGGACGGGCCGTTACGTCGTTCGCGCCGGCGTCTCCTCCCGCAACCTCACGGTGTCCGAAGCCCACGGCTACGGCATGATGATCATGGCCCTGATGGCGGGCCACGACCCCCAAGCCAAGGCGATCTTCGACGGAATGTACGCCTACTTCCGGGAGCATCCGAGCACGATCAACCCCGGCTTGATGGCCTGGAACCAGGACAAGCGCTGCCATGACGTCGAGGGGGCCGACAGCGCCTCGGACGGGGACCTCGACATCGCCTACGCTCTGCTCCTGGCGGGCAAGCAGTGGGGGAACTGCGGCCTGATCGACTACACGGCCGAGGCCCTCTCGGTCATCGCCGCCATCCAGCAAGACGAGCTCGACACGACCGCGCAGTACGTCAAGCTCGGCGATTGGGTGGACCCGGCCAACTCCTACTACAGCTCCACTCGTTCCTCCGATTTCATGCCGGACCACTACCGCAGCTACCAGGACGCCACCGGGAACACCGCGTGGACCGGCCTGCTCGACCGCACCTACACGATCGTCAGCGCCATCCAGACCAACCACAGCCCGAGCACCGGCCTGCTGCCCGACTTCATCGTCGACCCGCTCACCTCTCCCGCCCCCGCGCCGCCGAACTTCCTCGAGGGGCCGCTCGACGGAGCGTACTCGTACAATGCGGCGCGCGACCCCTGGCGCCTCGGCACCGATTACGTGCTCTCCGGAGAGACTCGCGCAAAAAGCGCCCTGCAGGCCATCAACTCGTGGATCCGCAGTACCACCGGGGACGACCCCTCGAACATCAAGAGCAGCTACCAGCTCGACGGTTCCACTGCCCCCGATTACGATTTCCTGTCGATGGCGTTTGTCGCGCCGCTCGGGGTGGGCGCCATGGTCGATGCGTCGAACCAGGCGTGGCTGAATGACATCTGGGACCTCGTCACCGCCACGCCCGTGGAGGCCGAAGGGTACTTCGAAAACACCTTGAAGCTCCTCGCCATGATCGTGATGTCCGGCAACTGGTGGGCGCCGGAGCTTGTCGCCACGCCCTCCTGCTCTCCGGAAACCACACCGGTCTGCACGAACCCCGGCTACATGACCGACCTCCGGATCACCATCGGCGGGATCAACCGGGAACCGGGCAAGCAGCGTCTGGTGGTGCGCGGGAAGGCCTTCTTCCCGCAGGGGACGCCGGTCACGGCTTTCGACGGGGGCGCCCAGCTGCTGGTCGAGGATCTCGGCGCCGGGAACGCGGTCCTCTACGACCTCACCACGAACACCACCCCTATCCCTTCCTCCGCTCAGGCGGGCTGCGATCCCGATCGCGACGGGTGGAAGGTACGGGGGGCCCGAACCACCTACCGCAACCGCTCCACCGCGCTCGACCCGCCGGCCTGCACCCCCGGCTCCTCCCAGGGCCTGCGCTCGCTGCGCTACCGCGAGCGCACGGACAAGGACTTCAAGTTCCGGTTCGTGGCGAAAACGACCCTGACCGCTCCGGTCGGCCCCTTGCGCTTCTCGCTGGTGCTCGGCGACACCGCAGGAGCGAGCTCCTCCGGGCAGTGCGCCGCCGGGGTGGCCGACGACTGTCGGTTCCGCGCATCGAGGGTGCAGTGCACGAGCAACCCGTAGCCAACCGGTAGCGGCTGAAGAACTCGCCCGGAAACCCACCCACTGGCGTCCTCCTCAGCCGGCGATCGCAGGAGCAACGCAACCTCGACAGCTTGCGAGGTGCTCCGGCTCAGGCGCTTTTCTTCCACTCCTGGCCGCGGAAGACCTCGTCCAGGGGCGTATCAGCCAGGTGGTTCGTATAGTTCGAGAGCGTCTTCATGCCGACCCCGAGGACGACGTCGAGGAGGTTTCGGAGGGTGAAGCCCGCCGCCAGAAACGCTTCGATGTCGGACTCTTCGGGCCAGCCACGGCGGGCGACGATGGCGCGGGTGAGGCGGCGAACCGCCTCGAGCGCAGGGTCGGAAACGGGCTTCCCCGAGCGGATCGACTCGACCGCTTCCGGAGAGAGCCCGGCCTGGAGCCCGAGGGCCGAGTGGGCCGCCACACAGTAGTGGCATCCGTTCTCCACGCTGGCCGCGAGCCAGACGACGTGCTTCGCGTGGGCGGGGAGCGAGCACTTCTGGAAGAGCCCCGAGAGCGTCACGTACGCCTCGAGCAATTCCGGGGACTCGGCCATGACGCCGTAGAGATTCGGGACGAAACCGAAGTTCTTTTTCGCCGCCTCGAGAACCGGCTTTGCCCCTTCGGGTGCCGTCTTCTCGTCGTGAATTCGGAATCGGACCATGGTGGACCTCCTTTCGAGTGCGCTTGCGCGCGGAGTCGTCGGCCACGAGCAGCCCAAAGAGGAAACACGGCGCCCCTGTTCTTGGTTCCAAGGGCATTCCACGGACCGATCGAGCCCCCGACAGGGGCGTGGAGCACCGGAAAATCCGTCACCCCGCGAAATTCCCGCAAAGAGCGCAGAAGCCGGCGACCCCCGATCGCCTCGGCGGGCGCGAAACGAAGGGACCGGCAGGAAACCGCCCCGCCGGGCTCGCGGGGCACCCGTTTTCGAGATGGCCCAGCGTCCTCGCGCCTCGTCGTGTGCGAAACCTATCGCCTCGCCCGAAGGCCCGACTCCGAAAACGCCGAGAAGCCGATGCACGACACGCAGGCCTCGAGCCCCACGTCCCGTGGAAACCCTTCCCGTCGCCGGAAGATGAGACTTCAGAAAACGCCGAACGCCCGGTGCACGACGACGTCGGCCACGAGCCCCAGGAGAAAGAGAAACCCGAAGCGGCGCGTGTGCTGGAAGGCGAAGGCGACGAACCAGAGGGGCCAGGCTTCGGCCGGGTATTGCGGCGGGCGTTCTGCAGGGCCGCGGAGCGCGGAGAACGCGGACGGCGCGGAGATACCAGGGCACGGCGAACACGGTGACGAGAACGAGCGGCGAGAAAGCGCGTGCGACGACGAGCCCCAGGACGATCGCGTAGGGCAGGGTAAGGCACACGAGCATGAGCGCGCGAGCCCCCTTCTCGCCGAGCAGGACGGGGAGCGTGCGGATGCCCTTCTGGCGGTCGGCCTCGAGTTTGTCCGTATGCTTTCCGAGAAGCACCGTCGTCGCGGCGAGCGCGAGCGGAAGGCTCGCCAGGAGCACCTCGGGCGTCACCGTGCCCGTGATCGCGTAGTAACCGCCGCCCACCATGAGCGGGCCCCACACGACGAGGACCGCAAGCTCGCCGAGCCCGATGTACTTGAGGGGCCACGTGTAAAAAAGGACGAAAAAGGCTCCTGCGGCCAGAAGAAAAAGAATCGGGGCGCCACGCACGGCCACGAGGGCGAGACCCGCCCCGAGCGCGAGGAGGCCCGTCACGGCGATGTAGACGAGCATCTCGCCTCGCGTCATGAGCCCGTGTTCGAGGGGCTGCGGGCCGTACTGCGCGCGGAAGTAGTTGTCGCGGTCGACTCCTTTCAGGTGGTCGGTCAGGTCGTTCACGAGATTGTTCGTCGCGTGCGCGAGAAGAAGGCCCGCCGTGACGAGAAACCATAGGACGAAGTCGAAACGGGCGTCGCGGAAGGCAAGAAGGCCCGCCGCGACGGCCGAGTTGAGCGTCATGACGAGCGCCGCCGAACGCGTGGCGATGAGCCAGCGCGAGATCACGTCGAGCGCACTCCACTCCTCGCGGCTCACGCGCGGAATCACCCGCACGGCCCTGCCCCACATCGCGACGTTGAGCGACTTTGCCATCGTGGAATCTCCCGGCCGGAGCCTTCTTAGCCGATTGCGCCCCGGCTGGCCAGAAAGCCCCTCTCCTTGACCTGGGCGCAGTGGAGGACGTGAAAAAATTCCTCCTGCGCGATCGGACCCCCACCGATTTTGCCGGGTTTTTTTCGTGCGAAACTGGGCTAACCGGGGATTTCCTCACAACCCCAGCTCTGTCGGGTCCGTGTTCATGCCCGGCGCGTCCGTCCCCGCCTCCCGGACGCGACGGAGCGCGTCCCTCCGGATGGCCGTGTCCGCGAACGGGACCGGCGATCATGAGGCGACGTCCGACGCCCCCTGCGCTCGCAGGGCCACGTTGTTGGCCTGCGTCCCCGCCTCCCCGGACGCGACGGAGCGCGTCCCTCCGGATGGCACGCGACGGCAACCGATGCATTCCCCACACGGCGCTTCGAATCCGCAAATCGGAGGGCCCTCGTGGTCAACTCACAGCGCCGTTGCCGGGCAGCGGCGCTCGAGTGTCCGGAGGTCGACACAACGAGCGCTTCGTCGACGTGAGCACGACGCCAAGGTCAACCACATGCGCTCTTCGTGCGGCACCGCCAGGGTGCGCCTTGGCACAAAACGTGCTCCGCCGATTCCCCGATTCACGGCTTGCCGGAGCAGGCTGGGTGCGAGCTTTCGGGAGGACAGAGAGCGTCTGGCGAAACACGGCCGCCGGAGGAGCTCACTCGTTTCTGAGCGCCTCGGGGACGGAAAGCCGGGCGGCGCGCAGCGCCGGAAGAAGCGAGCCCAGAAGGCAGAGCGCCATCGTCACCACCGCAATCCCTCCCACCACCCGCCACGGCACGTGCAGATCGAGCTTCCAGCCCATCACCCGCGGAAACTGCTCCTCCACCCAGAAAACCCCGAGACCCACGCCGGCCACCACCGCCAGCACCACCCCCAGAGAGCCGATCGCCAGCCCCTCGAGCGTCACCATCCCGAAAAGCTGCCTCCGGCTCATCCCCACCGCCCGCAGCATCCCGAGCTCGCGTGTCCTCTCCACCACACCGCTCGCCAGCGTGTCCCCGATCCCCACCAGCACCAGCACCAGAACCATCACCTCGAGCACGTACTGGAGACTGAAGGCTTGCCGTGCCTGTCCGGCGAAGTACTCCACGAGCTCCCCGCGCGTGCGCACCCGCAGGCGGTACTTTCTTCCCAGCCGCCGCAGGATCTCCCGGCGGGCTTCTTCGAGATCGGTGCCGGGCTCGCAGCGCCTACGTGCGCCAAGTAGCAGAACGGCGGATCGTGCCAGAGCTCCCGGTATATCGTGTCGACGGTAGGATGACGAGCACTCACGGGTTGTCCCCGCGTAATACCTACGACTGGCAATGCCAAAGAAACTGCCCCAGCCCTCAGGCGCACCGGCGTCTCACGACCAAAAACGCTTGCAAACGACTGGGAGACTATCGCCGCCTCACCAGAGGCTACCCGCTCAAGCCAACTCACGCGTGCCCATTGCCCAGGTCCCAATCGCAAAGCCCTCGTGATCCGAGAAGCAGTGGGCGTCAAACGCAGTTAAGCCAGTCAGCACTCTACCATCCGACGGTCTCCGACGTCCCGTTTGCTGCTCACCGATCACGTGAGTCACCCACGGAACGGCCGCGCAGGTGCCTCGAGGAGCTCGTCAGTCGAGCGGGGCTTCGCGGTAACCCGCGACGTCGTGAACGCCGAGGACACGATCAGCAAGGCCGCGGTGAGACGTCCCGCGAGCTGCTCGACCAGCGTTCGCTCGAAGCTCCAGCCGAGCATCCCCAAAAGCAGCACGAACCCGAGCCCGATCCCCAGCGTCCCCACCGTGAGCGCCGAGCGGCGCGGCCTCCACACCAATCCCCCCGCAGCTACCCATCCCACCACACCGAAAGCCCGCTCCCACACCTTCACCACCCACCCGCCCAGCACCCTCACCAGCGGCCCCGCACTCACCCCCGCCCACACCGCCACCAGCGCCGTCGTCCCGTGCCCTATCCAAGCCTGCCCCGTCACCCTCTCCAGCACCAGAAGCCCCACCACCCCGAGCGCAATCGCTCCGCTCCACCCGAGTGCCAGTCTCCTCCTTTCGCCTTCCCACTCCACCCACTCCCGCCCCCTCGTCCTGAGCACTCCCACCACGTTCGCCCCCGCTACCCTCCGCGCAGCCGCCCACGCAGCCGCCACCGCCGCCACCACACCCACCAGCCCTCCCACCACGAACGACCACACACCGAAGCTCACCTCCGCCTCCGGCACCGGAAGCCGAAACGCTATCGCCGTCGTCCGCGCCAGATACGGAAGCCCCACACTCGCCACTCCCGCTCCCACCACCCACCCGAGCACCGTCCCCAGAACTCCCACCAAAACCCCTTCCTTCATCAGCTCCACCACCACCATCCGCCTCCTCACCCCCACGGCCCTCAGAAGTCCCACCTCCCACATCCTCCCCTCGAACACCGCCCCGAGCCGACTCAGCGACACCACAAAACCCGCCACCACCGCCAGAAAACTGAACCCCACCAGCATCGCCTGAAACCCGCCCACCGTCCGCCGGATCACCTCCTTGCGTACCACGGGCTCCTCCACCCGAAGCCCCTCCGGCACCACACCCTCGATCCTCCCCTTGACCGCCTCCACGCTCTCCCCGTCCCTCACCACCACGTCGATCTGGTTGATCTGTCCCTCGCTCGTAAACGCCCTCTCCGCCGCCCAGAGATCCATCACCACAAGCCGCCCCCGTAGCGCTCGCACCAGCCCCTCTCCCCCTCCCACCAGCCCCCGCACCACGAACCCCTCCACACCCCGCGGCGTCACCAGCTCCACCCGATCCCCTACCGCAATCCCCTTCTCCCGCGCGTACTCCTCCCCCAGCACCACCGAGTCCTCCTGACTCAAAAACTCCACCCAGTCCTCCACCACCCCCTTCCCGTCCCCCCGGTAGTACACCCGCACCTCGCTCTCCGAACCCAGGTCCACACCGTGGACCGTCAGCACCTCCCCGCTCCCGTCATCCAAAAACGTCACCGCCCGCACCAGCGGCACCGCCACCTCCACCCCTTCCACCCCCCTGACCGCCTCCACCACCTCCTCCCCGAACGTCACCCCTTCGCTCCCCCTCACCGTAAGCTCCGCTCTCCCCACCATCCCGTCCACCACCCCCAAAAACGACCCCATCACCGCCCCGTTCATCACCAAAAACCCCACCACCAACCCAACCCCCAGACCCACCGCCACCACGCTCAATGCCAAACGCCCGAAATCCGCGCGGAAACGAGCCGTCGGCAAGCGAAGCGAGAGAAAAAGTCCGAGGCTCGTCACGGATTCCGGCCGCGGCCTTCCCGCGCTGCGGTCAGGATTCTCCCGCCGCGGGGGGGTCCTTTTGGGGTGGAGTTTCCGCCTCGTGGACGATCTGGCCGTCTTTGAGCTCGATCGTCCGGTGCCCGTAGGTCGCGGCGTAGGCGTTGTGCGTGACCATGACGACGGTAACGCCGCGCTTGGCGTTCAGCGTCCGCAAAAGCTCGAGAATCGTCTGCCCGGTACGGGAGTCCAGGTTTCCCGTCGGCTCGTCGGCAAGAAGCAGACGTGGTTCGGTCACGAGCGCGCGGGCAATTGCAACCCGTTGCTGCTCGCCTCCAGAGAGCTCTCCGGGCCTTCGGCGATAGGCGTCCGGGGAAATTCCCACCTGCCAGAGCATCGCGTGCGCGCGGTCCCGAGCCTCGGACCACTTAGTGCCGGCGAACCGGAGGGGAAGAAGCACGTTCTCTTCCACGGTGAAGCTCGGAACCAGGTTGTAGCTCTGGAAGACGAAGCCGATTTGCCGGAGCCTCAACTCGCTTCGCTCGTCGTCCGTCATCGTGGCCAGGTCTCTTCCCCCGAGAAACACCCGACCCCGGTCGGGTGTATCGAGACCACCCATCAGGTGAAGCAGCGTCGTCTTCCCGCATCCGCTCGGCCCCATGATCGAGAGAAACTCCCCGACGCCGACCTCGAGGCTCAGGTCGTAGAGCGCATAGACGACATGTCGGCCGGCCCGGTAGCGCTTCATCACCTCCTCGACCCGGACGGCGAGACCGTTTCCGTTCCTTCGATGTTGGGTTCGTGCGCTCATGGCTTCTCACTCCGGAAACATCGTCATTCGTTTCTGAGCGCCTCGGGGACGGAAAGCCGGGCGGCGCGCAGCGCCGGAAGAAGCGAGCCCAGAAGGCAGAGCGCCATCGTCACCACCGCAATCCCTCCCACCACCCGCCACGGCACGTGCAGATCGAGCTTCCAGCCCATCACCCGCGGAAACTGCTCCTCCACCCAGAAAACCCCGAGACCCACGCCGGCCACCACCGCCAGCACCACCCCCAGAGAGCCGATCGCCAGCCCCTCGAGCGTCACCATCCCGAAAAGCTGCCTCCGGCTCATCCCCACCGCCCGCAGCATCCCGAGCTCGCGTGTCCTCTCCACCACACCGCTCGCCAGCGTGTCCCCGATCCCCACCAGCACCAGCACCAGAACCATCACCTCGAGCACGTACTGGAGACTGAAGGCCTGCCGTGCCTGTCCGGCGAAGTACTCGACGAGCTCCCCGCGCGTGCGCACCCGCAGGCGGTACTTTCTTCCCAGCCGCCGCAGGATCTCCCGGCGGGCTTCTTCGAGATCGGTGCCGGGCTCGAGCGCCACGTGCGCAAACCAGATCGTCGGATCGTTCCAGAGCTCCCGGTACGTGTCGCGGTGGATGACGAGTGCCGGTTCGGGCTCGTTTTCCGCAATACCGACGACCGAGAAGGGGAGGTTTGCGCGCGCCGTCTCGAGAACCACGGTATCGCCGGGGGCAATGTTCCAGTCGTAAGTCAGGGCTCGTGAAGCCAAAACACGAGTCCCGCCTAGAGTGGAAGCAGGAGAGCCATTGTGACTCACCTGCACGAATGCAATGCGGGGGTCCTCCAGGTAAGCCGTGTCGTACGCACTGAGAGTTACCGCCGATTTCTCCGACGCAACGTCTCTCGCCTGGTTACCCGCCACTACGGCGACCCCCGGTACGGCGCGGAGGTCCTCGAGGATCTTCTCGTCGAGCGGGGCTTCGCGGTATCCCCCGACGTTGACCGCCGAGGACACGATCAGAGTCGGCCCGGTAGCGTCCCGCGAGCTGCTCGACCAGCGTTCGCTCGAAGCTCCAGCCGAGCATCCCCAAAAGCAGCACGAACCCGAGCCCGATCCCCAGCGTCCCCACCGTGAGCGCCGAGCGGCGCGGCCTCCACACCAATCCCCCCGCAGCTACCCATCCCACCACACCGAAAGCCCGCTCCCACACCTTCACCACCCACCCGCCCAGCACCCTCACCAGCGGCCCCGCACTCACCCCCGCCCACACCGCCACCAGCGCCGTCGTCCCGTGCCCTATCCAAGCCTGCCCCGTCACCCTCTCCAGTACCAGAAGCCCCACCACCCCGAGCGCAATCGCTCCGCTCCACCCGAGTGCCAGTCTCCTCCCTTCGCCTTCCCACTCCACCCACTCCCGCCCCCTCGTCCTGAGCACTCCCACCACGTTCGCCCCCGCTACCCTCCGCGCAGCCGCCCACGCAGCCGCCACCGCCGCCACCACACCCACCAGCCCTCCCACCACGAACGACCACACACCGAAGCTCACCTCCGCCTCCGGCACCGGAAGCCGAAACGCTATCGCCGTCGTCCGCGCCAGATACGGAAGCCCCACACTCGCCACTCCCGCTCCCACCACCCACCCGAGCACCGTCCCCAGAACTCCCACCAAAACCCCTTCCTTCATCAGCTCCACCACCACCATCCGCCTCCTCACCCCCACGGCCCTCAGAAGTCCCACCTCCCACATCCTCCCCTCGAACACCGCCCCGAGCCGACTCAGCGACACCACAAAACCCGCCACCACCGCCAGAAAACTGAACCCCACCAGCATCGCCTGAAACCCGCCCACCGTCCGCCGGATCACCTCCTTGCGTACCACGGGCTCCTCCACCCGAAGCCCCTCCGGCACCACACCCTCGATCCTCCCCTTGACCGCCTCCACGCTCTCCCCGTCCCTCACCACCACGTCGATCTGGTTGATCTGTCCCTCGCTCGTAAACGCCCTCTCCGCCGCCCAGAGATCCATCACCACAAGCCGCCCCCGTAGCGCTCGCACCAGCCCCTCTCCCCCTCCCACCAGCCCCCGCACCACGAACCCCTCCACACCCCGCGGCGTCACCAGCTCCACCCGATCCCCTACCGCAATCCCCTTCTCCCGCGCGTACTCCTCCCCCAGCACCACCGAGTCCTCCTGACTCAAAAACTCCACCCAGTCCTCCACCACCCCCTTCCCGTCCCCCCGGTAGTACACCCGCACCTCGCTCTCCGAACCCAGGTCCACACCGTGGACCGTCAGCACCTCCCCGCTCCCGTCATCCAAAAACGTCACCGCCCGCACCAGCGGCACCGCCACCTCCACCCCTTCCACCCCCCTGACCGCCTCCACCACCTCCTCCCCGAACGTCACCCCTTCGCTCCCCCTCACCGTAAGCTCCGCTCTCCCCACCATCCCGTCCACCACCCCCAAAAACGACCCCATCACCGCCCCGTTCATCACCAAAAACCCCACCACCAACCCAACCCCCAGACCCACCGCCACCACGCTCAATGCCAAACGCCCGAAATCCGCGCGGAAGTGGCGGTACGCCATCCGGAACGACAGCGCGGCGAGGAGTCGGCTCATGGCTCGACTCGAATCGGGCAGCGCGGCAGGACTCCCGACGAATTATTTCTTGGAACGCCGGGTCTTCGGCGAGAGCGATGGTTTTCTCAACGGTGCTTCTTGCTCTCGCACCTTCGCCTCCGGCGAAGGACGAGCACCGCGTTTTTCGACCCATTCTCGGTAGGCGGCCTTCAGCTCCTCGACGAACTCCATGTCCGCCGCGATGTGTTTCCGGCGGCGCGAGGAGAGAAGAGGCAAGGGGTCGAAACCTTCGGTGGCCGTGTTCTTTCTCGCGAGGAGCGAATTTTCGTAGTCGCGCTCGATCAGTTTCCCGTTCACCCAGAGCTCGTCGTGCCAGCGTTCGATGATGCGGTCGACGACCTCACGGGATAACTCGGGCATCAGGAGGACCCGGATCGTCATGTCGTCGTCGTAGACACTCGAAAAGTTCGGGTAGTGCGCGAGCCAGTGCTCCAGCTCTGCCTCCCCCTCGGGCGTGATCTCGTAGGGAAGACGTCTGGGATCGCCGTCCGAGCGGCGACCGAGAGGGCGAACGAGCTTTTCGGCGGAAAGCCGCTGGAGCTCCCGGTAGAAGTTCCCCGAGCTCGGTTCCAGGCCCGATCGCTTCGCGTACTCGCGAATCAGAGCGTAGCCGTGTTGCGGCCCCAAAGCACGCAAAAGACCCAAAAGCGTGTAGCGGAACATTTCAGCTCCCTCCCTGGGAGGCTCGCCTAGCAAGGTCGGAACCGAGGAGTCAACGACTCCGAGACTAGTCCTAGAGAATCGATGCCAAGCACCGAACGCCGACAAGTCGGTGCGTAAACGCCTGTTTTTGCGACACTTCTTCGGAACGCGGCGACTGTGTTCCGGTAACATGTAAAGCCAAAAAAAATCGAAAAGGGCCCGGTTGTAATGACCCGGAGGCACCATCTTCTTCCCCGCTCGGCCCCCGCCCCCGCCCGTTGACACACCCCCGAACCCTCCCCATGTTGCAGGGGTGCCGCCGGGCGCGGCACGGCCAGAACGCGCCCGGACTGGGAGAACGACGGAGGAGGTAGGCCGATGCAGATCTGGAGCAATTCCTTCCGGAACGGGGAGCGTATCCCCGAGCGCTGCGCCTTCGGAAAGCCCGACCCGAAAACGCACATCGCGCTCAGCGAGAACCGAAACCCCCACATCGCCTGGTCGGACCTGCCGGCCGGGACGAAGTCCCTCGTGCTCATCTGCCACGACTCCGACGTGCCGAGCCGGCCCGACGACGTGAACAAGGAGGGACGGACGATTCCCGCGAGCCTCCCGCGGGTGGATTTCTACCACTGGGTGCTGGTCGACATTCCGCCCACGCCGGCTTCGATCGCCGAGGGAGAGTTCTCGAGCGGCGTCACCCCCCGCGGAAAGAAGGGGCCCGAGGCGCCGCGCGGGACGCGGCAGGGCCTCAACGACTACACGCAGTGGTTTTCGGGCGACAAGGACATGGAGGGCGAGTACTTCGGCTACGACGGCCCCTGCCCGCCGTGGAACGACGAGCTCCTCCACCACTACCACTTCACGCTCTACGCGACCGACCTCGAGCGCTGCCCCGTGGAAGGGAAGTTCCGGGCGCCCGACGTGCTCCGCGCCATCGAAGGCCACGTGCTCGAGAAGGCCGAGATCGTGGGGACCTACTCGCTCAACCCCGCCGTCCGGTGAAGGCGCGGAGCGGGGCGGACTCGGGGCCATGGCCCGCCACACGGCCGTCCTGATCCCCGGCGACGGCATCGGCCCCGAGGTGACGGCCGCCGTCGTGCGCGTGCTCGCGGCCGCCCGGGCGCCCATCGACTGGGTGGAAAGGAAGGCCGGGCTTTCGGCGCTCGAGGCGGGGCTCGACGTCCTTCCGGCGGAGACTCTCGAGGCCATCGAGCGGCACGGCGTGGCGCTCAAGGGACCCTGCACCACTCCCGTGGGCGAGGGCTTCACCTCGGTCAACGTGCAGCTCCGGAAGCGCCTCAACCTCTACGCCGCCGTTCGCCCCGTGCGCACGCTCGAAGGGGTCCCCACACGCTTCGGCAACGTCGACCTGGTCATCGTCCGCGAGAACACGGAGGGCCTCTACAGCGGCGCGGAAAACCAGGTGACCGAGGACGTCGTCATCTCGCTCAAAGTGGCGACGCGGCCCGCGTGTCTCCGCATCGCGCGCTGGGCGTTCCGCTACGCCGTGCAGCGCGGGCGCCGCAAGGTCACGGTCTTCCACAAGGCCAACATCATGAAGCTCACCGACGGCCTCTTTCTGCGCTGCGCCCGCGAGATCCACGAGCGCGAGTACCCGCAGGTCGCGTACGAGGAAGTCATCATCGACGCGGGCTGCATGAGGCTCGTGCAGGACCCGGGGCAGTTCGACGTGCTGCTCCTCGAGAACCTCTACGGCGACGTCGTGAGCGACCTCTGCGCCGGGCTCGTGGGCGGGCTCGGCGTCGTTCCGGGCGCGAACCTGGGCGAGAGCCACGCCGTCTTCGAGGCCGTCCACGGCTCGGCGCCCAACATCGCCGGGAAGGGGATCGCCAACCCGCTCGCGCTGCTGATGTCGGCCGTCATGATGCTGAACCACCTGGCCGAATCGCGAAGCGATGCGGAGTGCGCCGAGACGGCCCGCCGCATCAAGGCCGCCTACGACCGGGCGCTCCGCGAGGGGAAGAAAACCCCCGACCTCGGCGGGACGCTCGGCACCGAGGAGTTCGCCGACGCCGTGATCGAGCGGCTTTCGGGGTGACGGGGCCGGACCCGCCCGCGCGCGACCGGAGGGACGCGCTCCGTCGCGTCCGGGGCGGGCGGGGGAATCGACGCGACGGCATCCAGGGATCGGCGGTTGCGGCGTCGATGACCACGGCCACGACAGAGCGTGGCCCTCCGATTCCCCCACGCGAAACGGAGGCCGCGTACGGGCGTTTTCCGTCGCGTCGGCGACGAACGTTGCCAGGCGCGAACGCGTCCCACGCGGAGGGACGCGCTCCGTCGCGTCCCGGGGGGCGGGGGAATCGACGCGACGGTTCGCATCCAGGGATCGGCGGTTGCGGCGTCGATGACCACGGCCACGACAGAGCGTGGCCCTCCGATCGCGCCCGGGAGGCGGCGGTACCGTCGCGTTTGCAATGACGCGCGGCCACGCGGAGGGACGCGCTCCGTCGCGTCCCGAGGGCGGAGGGGCAAACGAGGCGGCCGTATTGGGTTCGCCGGTTGCGCCCGAAGATCGACGTCCGCGGCATCGGCGAACCCGGCCGGAGGGACGCGCTCCGTCGCGTCCCGGGGGGCGGGGGAATCGACGCGACGGTTCGCATCCAGGGATCGGCGGTTGCGGCGTCGATGACCACGGCCACGACAGAGCGTGGCCCTCCGATTCCCCCACGCGAAACGGAGGCCGCGTACGGGCGTTTTCCGTCGCGTCGGCGACGAACGTTGCCAGGCGCGAACGCGGCCACCCGGAGGGACGCGCTCCGTCGCGTCCCGGAGGGCGGGGGAATCGACGCGACGGTTCGCATCCAGGGATCGGCGGTTGCGGCGTCGATGACCACGGCCACGACAGAGCGTGGCCCTCCGATTCCCCCACGCGAAACGGAGGCCGCGTACGGGCGTTTTCCGTCGCGTCGGCGACGAACGTTGCCAGGCGCGAACGCGACCACGCGGAGGGACGCGCTCCGTCGCGTCCCGGAGGGGTGAGGGGAACGGGGAAAATGCGAACACGGACCCGTGCCGGAGGGACGCGCTCCGTCGCGTCCGTCAGTCCTTGCGGGCGAAGATCACGTGCGTGCGGGTGATCGGCACCTCGCGGAAGACGACGCTCGAAAAGCCCGCCGCCTCGAGCATGCGGCGGTACTCGCCCTCGGTGAAGACGTCGCCCTCGGAGGTGGAAGCGAGCATCACGACGGAGAAAAGGATCGCGGGGGCACGGTCCACTCTCGCGTCGTCGGCGACCCAGTCGTGGACGAGAAGGGTGCCCCCGGGCGCGAGAGCGTCGCGGAGCCGGCGCGAGAGCTCCACGTTCCGCTCGAAGGAGAAGTGATGGTAGAAGTGGCTTGCCACGACGAGGTCGTAGCGCCCTCCGGGAATCTCGACCTCGAAGGCGCTCCCCGGCAGCCACTCGACGCGCTCCGAAAGCCCGCGCCTTTCGGCCACGGCCTTTGCGCGCTCGAGCACGCCCGGCCAGTCGAGCGAGGTGAGGCGCGCCTCGGGAAATTTCTCGAGGAGCGAGAAACCGTAGACGCCCGATCCGCAGGCCACGTCCAGGATCGACCGGGGCGCGAGCCCCTCGGCCGCGACGAGTCCCGCCACGCCCGAGGCCGGAAGCTCCGAGGCGCGCTCGGAGGCTTCCGCGAACTCCCGCCAGAAGGGGTGCTCTTCGACGTCCACCGTGGAATCCGGCGGCCTTCCCTGCCGCACGATCTCCGCCAGGTTCCCGACGCCCTGCCAGATGAGCGGGTTTGCCGTGATGCGGGAGAAATCGCCCGCGTAGTGCGCCGAGTCCCGGGAAAGAAGCATCTCGACGAGCGGCGGCAGGCTGTAGCGGTCGCCTTCCTTCGTGACGAAGCCCTGCGAGGCCAGGACGTCGAGCAGAATGCGGACGCCGCGCTCGGGGGCACCCGCGGCGCGCGCGATCTCTCCGAGCGTCGAAGCACCGCGGGCGACGTGCGTGAAGAGATCGAGCTCGACGGCCGCCTTCACGACGCCCGTGCGCAGGAAGGAAAAGAGCGTGTCGACCAGCGCCTCGGGGGCGAGTTCCCGCGCGGGATCCGCCATGGCGGCACGGGCGGTACCACGGAGCGCCGAAGAGGGTCAAGGACGGGGACGCGGCCCCGGCTTACCCGCACCTCCCGACGGCCGACGGCTGACCTCCTGCCGCCCCGGTTCCGCCGCGGGGAGGTTCGACATCCGGAAGTGGCACTACGGTACCTCGAACAGCGAGCGAGCCAGGCCCGACTGTCGAATGATGGAGAGCAGCGTCCCAGGCCGCAACTCGTCGTGGTCGGGTACGGGGACCGTTATGGTGGAGTCGTCCACGCGTTTTTGCATCACCACGTGGCTGCCTCGGCGGCGCACTTCCACGAAACCATGGCGCGCCAGGATGGCACAGACTTCGCGGCCGGAGAGGACGCGAAGCTTAGCCACGCGATACGTCCAACCGTGTTACGTACACCTCGGTATGAAGGCGTCGGTCCACTTCCGAGGGGTCGGCCGTCTCGAAGAAAAGTTCTACTGCTTCCCGCAAGTTCGAGCGTGCCTCCTCTACGCTCGCTCCCTGGCTCGCAATGTCCAGCTCCGGGCAGAGCGCTACGTACCCATCACCTTCGCGTTCGATGATCGCCGTGAGCTGCACGCTACCCCGCATGGCCGGTCGTACCTTCTTCCTCAATCTGCCTCGATCGCCGGATTGCCGTCAACCTGCGGTGCACGCCGCGCCGCGGAGGAGGGCCCCCTGGAACACCTGGCGCCTCCGCAAGCCTCCTGCTAAGGGACCCGCGTGCGCAATCTCAAGCTCGGACTCCAGCTCGGGTACTGGGGCGCGCTGCCTCCGCCGGACCTGGCCGGAACGGTGCGCAAGGCGGAGGAGCTGGGCTTCCACGCGGTCTTCACGGCCGAAGCGTGGGGGTCCGATGCCTTCACGCCGCTCGCATGGATCGCCGCCCACACGAAGCGGGTTCTTCTCGGGACCGCGATCGCGCAGATCTCGGCGCGCACGCCCACGGCGACGGCCATGGCCGCCCTCACGCTCGACCACCTCTCGGGCGGGCGGATGATCCTGGGACTCGGCGTCTCGGGCCCCCAGGTCGTCGAGGGCTGGTACGGCCAGCCCTTCGCCAGGCCGCTTGCGCGCACGCGCGAGTACATCGGCATCGTCCGTCAGGTCCTGCGCCGCGAGGCGCCCGTCACGAACCCCGGCCCCCACTACCCGCTGCCCTACCAGGGGCCCGGCGCGTGGGGCCTCGGAAAGCCGCTCAAGTCGATCACCCATCCGCTGCGGGCCGACCTTCCCATCTATCTCGCCGCCGAGGGCCCGAAGAACGTGGCGCTCGCAGCCGAGCTCTGCGACGGATGGTTCCCTCTCTACTACTCGCCGTTCCGCCAGGAGGTCTACGCCGAGTCGCTGCGCGCGGCGAAGCCCGGCTTCGAGATCGCGGCCATGGTGTACGTGCACGTCACGGACGACGTCGAGAAGGCGCTCGATCCCGTGAAGGCGATGCTCGCCTTCTACATCGGCGGGATGGGGGCGAGGGACCGGAACTTCCACAAAAACCTCATGGCGCGGATGGGCTTCGAGGCCGAGGCGGAAAAAGTGCAGGAGCTTTTCCTCGAGGGCAAAAGGCAGGAGGCCATCGCCGCCGTGCCGGACCGCTTCGCCGACGAAATCTCGCTCGTCGGGCCCAGGGAAAGGATCCGCGAAAGGCTCGAAGCCTGGCGGGAGACGCCCGTCACGATGCTTCTCGTGCCCTCGCACGACGCCTCGCAGCTCGAGACGATCGCCGAGCTGGTTTTGGGATAGACGGAAGCGCCCATTTGCAAACGCGGTACGACCTGGCCGCGATCATCGGAGGGCCCGCTCTGTCGGGTCCTTGTTCGTGCGTGCCGCGCCCCCCCGCGCCACCTCGGACGCGACGGAGCGCGTCCCTCCGGGCGGGGCCGCGTCGACCCGGCGGTCGCCGCGCGGCATTGCAAAGGTCACGGGGACATTCAAACGCGCGGCCCCCGGACGCGACGGAGCGCGTCACGGCGGGATGGCCCACCGCGTTTTGCCGCAACCGCCGATCCCTGGATGCGAACCGTCGCGTCGATTCCCCCGCCCGCCCCGGACGCGACGGAGCGCGTCCCTCCGGGTGGGACGCGTTTGCGCCTGGCAAGGTCGTTCGTCGCGGACGCGACGGAAAACGCCCGTACGCGGCCTCCGTTTCGCGTGGGGGAATCGGAGGGCCACGCTCTGTCGTGGCCGTGTTCATGCGGGGCACGTCCGTCCGCCCCCGGCACGCAATCGGAGGGCCGCCGAGCCTCGCACGAACAAATCCGACGCAATCGCGCGGCGCGATGTTACGCGGGAGTCGGCGTGCCGTCGAGGATGCGACCCCGCGGGTGCAGCCACGCGCCGCCTTCCGGCGCCCAAGACGGAACGTGACGCTCCGGCCCGGCCCCGGCGGTGGGCCTGCGCGTCCGACGCTGACTAACCTCAGCGGTCGCCCACGCCCCGGGTGATCTCGGCAATCACCTCCCGAGCCGCGGCCCGGAGGTCCGGAGCTCTCGTGATCGGGCGGCCGACGACGAGGTAGTCCGCGCCCGCCCTCAGCGCTTCGGCAGGCGTGGCCGACCGGGCGTGGTCCTCGGCGGCCGCGCCCTTCGGGCGGATCCCGGGCGTCACGACGAGAAACCCGGGCGTGCCGATGCGGCCGCGCACGGCCAGGACCTCGCGCGCCGAAGCAACGACGCCGTCCGCCCCGGCCATCCGCGCTTCTTCGGCCTTCCGGACGACGAAGTCTTCGACCGTGCCCGCAAAACCCATCTCGCGCAGGTCCGCCTGGCCGAGGCTCGTGAGCAGGGTCACGGAAAGAATCCCGAGCGGAGCCGTGCCGCGCGCCCGCACGGCGGCCTCCACGGTCTGCCGCGGCCCCTGCACCGTGAGAAGGTCCACGCCTTCGGCCACGGCCACTTCGACAAGGCGGCGGACGGTCTCGGGGATGTCGCCGAACTTGAGGTCGAGGAAAACGCGCTTGCCCCTCTTCTTGAGCCCGCGGACGACGTCCGTGCCACCGGTCATGTAGAGGGGCCAGCCGACCTTGTAGAAGCTTACGAGGTCACCGAGCGTCTCCACGATCCGGTAGGCGTCTTCGGGGAGGATGGGGCGCGTGGGATTCTCGGGGTCCGCCGGGAAGTCGAGCGCGACGATGAGCCTTTCCCGAGCCTCCATGTCTTCACGCTCCGCCGCTCTTGTACGCCGCGCCACGCGGGATCGGCGCGCCGTGGGCCACGCGCCAGGCGATCGGTACCTCGACCACGGCCGTGAGCGCGACGCCCACGAGAACGAGACCCAAGGTCACCCGACCCGAAAGCGCATCGAGCGGCAGGAGAAAAAGGTAGAGCACCAGGACGAGCGAGCTTGCGAGAAAGCCGCCGTAGGACATGCCCAGAAACTCGCGCGTGCCGTTCCGCTCCGAATCGAACCGGAAGAGGAAGACCTCGGTGGGCCTTCGGGCGAAATGGACGGCGGCTCCCCGCGAGAGCGCTCCCAGGAGGTGTCCCCACTCGTGGGCGAGATAGGCGCAGAGGACGGCGCCGAGCGCCGCGGCAAGTCCCACGGCAACCGAGAACGGCTCCAGGCGCGTGGCGGTACCTCGCGTCGAGCGCCCACAAAAGCAGCGTCGCCGCAACCAGGGTTGCGTCGCGCAGGACGAGCTTCGCCGGTATCTTGCGCACGCCCGAGAGTTATCCCGATCCGCCGGAGGAATTCCACACCCCGCGGGGTCTCCTCGGGCTGCGACGCCTGGCGGACCACGCCGGCTCCTCGGCGCCTCCGGCCCATGCCGACCCTACGCTACGGGCCCCTTCGCCCGTCCGGGGCAGGAGCCGGCCCTGGATCGGGTTCGCAGAGCGCTTGCAGCTTGCCGCCCTCGGTCCCTCCGGCACACATCGGCCATTTGCGCTCACGGCGATTCGCGACCGAGAGCTCTTGTCCATCGACTCCCGCCCGTGGTATTCGGGTTCTCGGCCCTCCGACCCAGTGCTTTCGCCTGCCGACCTTGGGCTCCGCAAGGGGCTGGATACTCTACGGCCTGGCGAAAAGGGCGGGGGGCCAACCTTCCATCAAGGCTCGTCGCTCCATCGGGTCCCCTCTGCCGTCGCCGCCTTCGTGGATCACAAGGGCCGTCCTTGCCTTCGCGACGGCCGCGTTCGTCCCCCATCCCACCGGACGCGACGGAGCGCGTCCCTCCGCATCGGGCTGCGGCGTTTCGTCCGTGCGTTTCGGAGGGACCCGCTCTGTCGGGTCCATGTTCATGGGCGGCGCGTGCACCCCCGCCCCCCGGACGCGACGGAGCGCGTCCCTCCGTGGCGTGTCCCTTCGTGGCACGACCCGTCCTTGCGGATACGGACGCGACGGCGCCCGTCCCTCCGCATCGGGCTGCGGCGTTTCGTCCGTGCGTTTCGGAGGGATCCGCTCTGTCGGGTCCCTTGTTCCTTCGTGGCATCGGCCACGATCGGACGCGCGATTGCCGGGCTCGTCCCCCATTCCCCCGGACGCGACGGAGCGCGTCCCTCCGAGCCGGGCTGCGGCGTTTCGTCCGTGCGTTTCGGAGGGACCCGCTCTGTCGGGTCCCTTGTTCCTCCGTGGCATCGGCCACGATCGGACGCGCGATTGCCGGGCTCGTCCCCGCCCCCCGGACGCGACGGAGCGCGTCCCTCCGTGGGGCCGTGTCCCTTCGTGGCACGACCCGTCCTTGCGGATACGGACGCGACGGCGCGCGTCCCTCCGGGTCGCTTGCCGCGTTTCAACTCCCCGCGGCCGCCGAGGACCTGGCCGCCAGCGCCGCGAGGGTGCGGCCATGCCGCTCGCGCGTGATCTCGTAGCGCGCGAGGCAGAGAAGGGCGAGGAGGTAGAGGCCGAGAAGCAGGGGCCCGGCGACGAGACCGAGTTCGAGGAGAAGCTCCGGGCCCACCGAGCCCGGCTCCGCGCCGCGCGGAAAGCCGATGGCGTCGAGCGCGGCCCCCGCGAGAAGTCCCCCGAGACCCGAGGTCGTCTTGCCGACGAAGGCGAGCGCGGCGACGAACACACCTTCCTGCCTCCGGCCCGTCTCGAGCTCGTGCTCGTCGACGATGTCGGCCACCATGGACGCGATCGTGATGCCGCTCGACACGACGAGGACACCCATCGCCAGCGAGTGCACGAAGAGAAGCGGAAGAAGGAGAGGGTCGTCGTTACCCGGAAAGGCGCCACCCAGACGCAGGAAGACGGGCAGGGGCCCCAGCGTGAGGCCCGCCGCGGAGAGGGCGACCGCCGTTCTCTTCTTGTCGAACCTCTGCGTGACGGACCTCGTCGCCAGGACCGCGAGCACCACTCCGAGGGCGAGCGCCCAGACGAGAATCCCGATCTCCCGCGTCTCGAGCCGCCAGAAGTAGGTCGTCATGTAGAGGCCGAAGACGTCGTTGAAGCCCGCCGCCACCGAGGCGAAAAAGGCCCCGAGGACGAGCATCCGGAACGAGCGGTTCCGGAGCGCCGCGCGCACCTCGTCGCGGAGCCGGCCGAGGGAGAACGGCGAATCGCCCGTGGGGGCGCGGAGCCTGGGAATCCACCGGTGCGTGCCCGCGGCGCAGGCGAGGATCGCGAAAAAAATGAGGGCCGCGGCCGCAAGACCGAAGCTCCCGTAGGCGTCCGGGTCGAAGCGGCCGTCCGCAAAGCGTTCGGAAGGGGCGAAAAAGTAGAGGTAGCCCATCTGCGCCGTCAGGAGCCCTCCGGCCCAGCCGAAAAAAAAGCGGTAGCTCACCAGCGAGGTGCGCTCGTCGTAGTCCGGCGTGAGCTCGGGAAGCATCGAGCCGCTCGGGATCAGGTAGAACGTGAGGAAGACCCGCACCCCCACGGCAAAGGCGAGAAGCCAGAAAAAAAGACCCGTCTGGCCGAGCCCCGAGGGCGGGCTGAAAAGAAGCGCGAACGAAACGGCGGTCGGCAGGGCCGAGGCGTACATGAAGGGGTGGCGGCGGCCCCACCGCGAGCGGAAACTGTCGGAGAGCGAGCCCACGAGCGGGTCCGTGATGGCGTCGACGCAGAGCGCCGCGAAGATCGCGAGGCCGCTGAGCGTGCCGGAAAGCCCGAGCACCTGGTTGTAGTAAAAGAGGAGGAAGACGTTGAACGAGGCGTTCTTCGTGCCGTCGGCGACGGACCCGACGCCGTAGAAAAGCCTCGTCGAAAGCGGCGGTCTCGCGTCGGCACGGGCCATGGCGAAATCTCTGTCACGATTACCACGCGAACCCCGGCGCTGTGAGCCCGATCGGCGGCAAGCGTGTCGAGGCGCGGCCCGAACGGACGAAAACGCGGGCTGAGCAAATCGCCCGGGGGAAGCGCGGCAGCTCCGCGTGGGCCGTTGCCGTTTCGCAACCCGAGCCTTCACAGAAGGCCGACCGTCCAGCGTGGCGCGGGAGGACGGAGGCTGGACGTTCCACCTCTTGCTCTCGCCATGATAAGAGGAAGAGCTCCGTCCGCAGTGGGAGGGCCTCTCCGGCGATGATGCAGAACGGTCAAGATCTCGCTCCGGGCGACGTGGTCGCGGGCTTGGAGACCTCCGAGCTGGTCGAGGTTCGGCGTGTCGCCCCCTTCGGCAACAAGACGCTGGTCGAAGGCGTGGGGCTCCAGTCCGGCCGGGTGGTGAAACGGCCCCTCACCGCTGAGGAGCTGGCCGCCCTCGTCAAGGTACGGGGCCAGGAGCATACGTTCGATGGCGATGCCCAGCTTTTCCTCCTGGGCGCCGAGGCGGAGCGCATCCGCATCGCCCACCAGTTCGACCCGCTTTTCGCGGTCAACTCCAGCATCGTCGATCCGCTACCTCACCAGGTCGAGGCGGTCTATCGCTATCTCCTTCCCCTTCCGAGAATCCGGTTCCTGCTCGCCGACGACACGGGGGCAGGCAAGACCATCATGACCGGCCTTCTGATCAAAGAGCTGCTCTTCCGGGGAGTGATCCAGAAGATCCTCATCATCACACCGGGCGGCCTGACGAAGCAGTGGAAAGAAGAGGAGCTCCAGGAGAAGTTCGGCCTCTACGCGCGGCTCGTGAATCGCGCGTCTTTCGAAGCGGAGCCCGGCCAGTTCTCCCGCTACGAAGAGGGCATCTTCGTCACTTCCATCGATTTCCTGGCGCGCAACGAGGGCTGTCTCAAGGCCGCTTCCGAGACCCAGTGGGACCTCGTCGTGGTCGACGAGGCCCACAAGCTCTCGGCCTACGAGTACGGCACCAAGCTCGAGGAGAGCGAGCGCTACAAGGCCGTGAAGGCGCTCGCCCGCAAGACCGATCATCTGCTCTTCCTCACGGCGACCCCGCACCGAGGAAGAAAGGACACGTTTCGCCGGCTCCTTTTGCTCCTCGATGAAGACCTGTTCCAGAAAGACGAGCACGTCGCCGACCGCGTTCGCGAGCAGGCCGCGCCCTACCTGCCTGCCGCGTCGCCCGCGGCGCAGGCAGGCGGAGCTTCGGGAGAGGAGGATTTCGAGAACGAGCGCCCGATCAGCAAGGCGCGGAACCGATTCTTCCTCCGTCGCCTGAAGGAGGAGATGGTCGACTGGGACGGGCAACCCCTCTTCAAGCCACGCCACACCAAGACCATCGGCTACGACCTCACCCCGGAGGAGAAGATCCTCTACGACGAGGTGACGAGCTACGTCCGCTCGAAGCGCAAGGAGGCCAAGGCGAAGAAGAACCGGAACGTCGAGCTGACCCTCATGGTCATGCAGCGCCGGCTGGCCTCGAGCCTCTATGCGATCACGCGGACTCTGGAAAACCGGCTGCGCGCCCTCGACGAGGTCCTCTCCATACTGCGGGATCCGAGCCGATCGGAGGCGGAGAAGAAGAGGCTTCTGCGGGGAACCCCCGATCCCAGCGATCCGCGGGACATCACGGAATACGAGGACCTGACCGAAGAGGAACGCGAGCGGATCGATCAGCGGATCTTCCGCCAGGTCCTCACCGATGACCCGGACAAGGTCGAGGAGGAACGGGACGAAGTCGAGCGCCTCTTCCGCCTGGCCGACAGCCTGAAGCACCACACGGAAGCGAAGTTCGCCGAACTGCTCGCCGTGCTCGATTCCTCCGACGTCATCCGGGCCGAGGACGAAAAGCTCCTGATCTTCACGGAGCATCGCGACACGCTCGAGAGCCTCGCGAAGCGGCTCGAGGAGAAGGGTTATACGGTCGCCACGATCCATGGCGGCATGGACGTCGACTCCCGCAAGCAGGCCCAGCGGCAGTTCAGGACACGTGCCAAGATCATGGTCGCTACCGACGCGGCTGGCGAAGGCATCAACCTCCAGTTCTGCCGCTACCTCATCAACTGGGACATCCCGTGGAACCCGAACCGGCTCGAACAGCGGATGGGGAGGATCCACCGGTACGGTCAAACCGGCGACGTCTGGGTCTACAACCTGGTCGCCCGGAACACCCGCGAAGGCGCGGTTCTGCAGAAGGTTCTCTCGAAGCTGGACGTCATGCGGGAGCAGATGGGGTCCGACCGGGTCTACGACGTGATCGACGAGTGGCTGGAGGACGTGCCGCTGGTGCGGCTGATCGAGAGCGCCATCGACAGCGACGACGAGTCCGCAGGGGCCCGGGAAACGGACGCCGCCCTCGCGGCGGCCTCGAGCGAGCGGGCGGAGCGGCTCGTGGCCCTCCAGAAGAAGACCTCTCTCGCCTCGCGGCTGGATCTGAGGGCGGCGCGCGAGCTACGAGACGCATCGGACGAGCGCCGGCTGCAGCCCCTTTTCATCCAGCGGTTCTTCGAGCGGGCGTGGACGGCTTGCGGCGGGACGGTCCGCAAGGACGAGCACTTCCCGGTCTGGCACATCGGCCCGACGCCGAGCGCCCTTCTCGAACTCGCCCGCGAGCGTCGACAGCCTTTGTCCGAGACCTACGACACCCCCTTCGTGTTCGATAAGCAGCTCGTCAGCGTCGCGAGCAAGGTGCGTGTCCCGGAGCGAACCAAGCTCATGGGACCCGGACATCCGCTTTTCGACACCTTGATCGAGTGGGCGAGCCGGGAGGCGCGGGAGGCTTTCGCCAAGGGAGCGACCCTCGTGGACCCGAACATCGCCAAGCCCCAACGGGTGTGGCTCGTCCGCTCGACCATCGAGGATGGACGGCGGCAATGGCGGCCGATGCCCGGCTCGTGGTGCAGATCGGCGGCGCCGAGGAGGATGCCATGGAGGTCGCCCGCGGGCACGGCATCTTCGTGGTGGACGGCTCCAGGTGTCGGCTGGCCCTCCTCAAAGACCGGGCCGACCGACGGGGCCTGGGAATGGACCCGAGACCGCCGCTGATCGATGCACTCCACCAGGCCATGCTACTCTGGAAGAAGGAGAAGCGCGGCGAACTGGTCCGGTATCTCGGCCAGCGCGACCTCCTGGACGACGGCCCGTTTTGGAAACTGGCTCAGGCGCTTTTCGAGGTGCTCCCTCGCGACCTGGAGGACTGGAAGCTGGTCAACGCCCTGCTCGGCGAGCGCCCGACGCTGCGCGCAGAGGGAAAGGCCAGGGCTGCAAAAGACCGCGAGTCGACGTTGTTTGATGGAGGTGCGAGATGAACCGAGTCCACATCGAGTTCCAACGGGTTCAGACATGGTTGTTCGGCGTCCCGCGCCTCCGCGCGATGGTCGGCGCGAACACCCTTCTCGGTGAGGTACTCCGGCTAAAGCTACCCGACCTCGCACGTAGCGGCTCCAACTGGAAACTGGCACCGTTGTCAGGAGCCTATCCGGCGGCCGACCCGAACGATCCCCTGGCACGACACGACGATCCGTCTGCCGATGCTCGCGACGGGATCCTGTCGAGGGACGGAGGCCACTTCGAGGCGCAGTTCGCGAGCGGCGCTGAGGAGTTTGCAGAGGCGGCGGCGGACCTCATCCGCCGTGAGCTGCCGGGACTGCGCTTCCGTGTCTGGATCGACGGCACGGAGCGAGAAGAGGGCCGGACGTCTCTGTCGACCGAGCTGCCCGTGCTGGCGCCATGCGAGTGGACGGGACGCGGCCTGGCCTCGTCGGTCATCCAGCAAGGCTCTGACCGCCCGGCGGTTTCGCTCGACGTTGCCCGCCGGCACGAGGCAGCAAGGCGTGCCGAGGACGGGTCAGCGCGGGACCTCGCGAGCCTGCTCGGCAAGACGACGAAGCTTTCGAATCTGCAGCGCGCGCAGGAGCTCGAAGACCTCGTCGGCGAAGGCTACCTCGCGATCATCCAAGCCGACGGCAACGGTATCGGCGGCACCGCGCCCCGGAACGACGTCGAGCGTGCAGCGTTTTTCCACCGCAACCGCGTGCTCTTGCGTCGCGCCCTGAAGGAAGCGATCCACGAGCACTGCGGTGAAAAGGGGCAAGCGCCGCTCGTCCCGCTGATGCTCGGGGGGGACGACCTGTTGCTGCTCTGCCGGGCTGAGCTCGCGCTGCCCTTCGTGGTGACCCTTTGCAATCGACTTTCCGATTTCCAGAGCAAGAAAGCGAACGGCTTCGAGCTGACGCTTGGGGTGGGTGTCGTCATCGCGAAGCACACGATCCCGATCCATCGCCTGCACGAGATCGCCGAGCGTCTCGCCGAGTCCGCCAAACGCCGCTTCCGAGGACAGCGCGGGGCCGGTGCGCACACGGGCTCCATCGTCGACTGGGCGGTTTATACGACCGCCCGGGTGGATGACCCCGAGGAGTTTCGGCGACGCAATTGGATTTGCGGCAAGGGCTCGGATCTGCGTGTCCTCTCGCAGCGGCCGGTCGACGTGCTCGGCGAAGGGCTTCACAGTCTTCAGGGGCTCGTCGAAGCTGCGAAAAAGCTCCAAGTCGCGCCACGCTCCCAGCTTCGCTACCTAGTGGAACAACTGGGCCGGGGGCGTGCGCTCACCGAGCTCGCGTTCGAGGAACTGTCGGCGGAGGCGCGGGCCGCGCTCGAAGACGCGGGTGTGAAGGCTCCCTGGCGTCGCGCATCGGGCAACGGGCCGTGGTTAACCGCGCTCCTCGATCTCGTCGAGATATGCGAGATCCCACGGCTTGGTCGTAGCGCCCGAAACTCGCACCCGGCAAAGGAGGTCGCCCATGGCTGAGCGTTGGGTTCGTTACAGGCTGACGGCGGAGCTGCTGTCCGACGCGCACCTCGGCTCCGGCTCGGGAGGCGCCGGCATCGACGCTCTGGTCGCGCGCGACCGGCACGGCCGCCCCGTCATCTGGGCTTCACATGTGGAGGGTGTGTTGCGCGACGCGGCGCGCAGGCTCCGCGGCGATCAAGAAGCGGAAGCGTTCTTCGGACGCGCTGGGGGTGACTACGCCCGGCCAGATCGGCAGCGGGCCGTGTTCACGTCGCTCTACACGAAGGATGACCCGGATAGCCACATCTGGCGTTCGGCGGCGCGCAAGGCATTCGACAACCGGGCGCCGAAGGACGACACGTTGCGCGTCGTCGAGTACGTACCAAGGGGTACGCGATTCTCCGGTGAGGTTGAGCTTCCTGCCAGCCAGCTCGACACGCTCAAGAGATTGGTGGAAGAGGTTGACGCCCTCGGCAGTGGTCGTTCCGCCGGTGCGGGACGGGTCAAGCTTGAACTCGGAGGAAGTCCAGCCCACGAAGCGCCCGATCGGCCAACCGGCGGAGAGGCTCAGGCTCCTGCTGAAAAACCGCGATCCTCTCTGCATCACGGCAACGGCGACGCCAGACAACCTGATCCCGAGCTTCGCCTTTGTTCCGGGCCGCGCGCTGCTCGGCGCCATTGCGGCGTGGCTCATTGCGGAGGGCCATCGCGATACGGCCACGCTCCTCACCTCCGGCCGCGTCTCGGTGAGCGACGCCCTGCCCCTGCCGCAACGGCCGGCGAACCTCGATACCGTCGAAGTCCTTCCTGCGCCGCTCTCACTCCATAGCGAGAAGCCAGAGGGGTGCGCTGGGGAAGTGCCCTGGTGGGCGCAAGCGAAGACCGCGGTCCGACGGCTCGACGCCTGGAGCACTCAGGAAAAGCTCAAACGCCCCGAGGACGACCTGTTCCTCTATCGGGGAGCGCCGAGCGATGAGTGGGCGGCCTTCCAGCCCGCGCGCCGCGTGCGCCTGCGCAACGGACGGCCCGATCCGAAGCAGGCGGACGCATCGCTCTTCGCCATCGAGCAGATCGTCGAGGACACGCACTTCCTTGTCGAGCTTCAAGGTTTGGGCGAGAACATGTGGCAGCTTGCGAACAAGCTCGCCCCCATCCTTGAAGGGTCTCGCTGGCTGCGCGTGGGGCGCGGCGGCGCACCGGTCGAGGTGGTCGATCTCGCGTGGTCGAGCCCTCCCTCGGTCGCAGACACGCCGGAGAGGGCGCTGCTGATCCTGACATCCGACTTGCTCGTCCGCGATGAGTACCTCCGGTGGCGTGCTACGCTGGACGAGGCCGCTCTGCGCGGTTTGCTGGGCGTTGACGTTCAGCTCGGCAGATCGATGCAGGACAGTGTCATGGTCCGTGGCTTCAACGGCACCTCACGCCTGTGGCGGATGCCAGCGGCGGCGATCCGGCGCGGTTCGGTCTTCGAAGTTTCGGGCCCGGCCGTGGGCAAGCTCGCGGAGCGGGCCGCACGGGGGCAGTGGCTCGGCGAGCGCACGCACGAGGGCTTCGGCCGATTCCGACTTGACGCTGTGCTTCCCGGCGTCACAGGCGAGGCGAGGGTCACCGAGGAGCCGAACGGCGCTGAGGACGCGGAGGAGGAAGCGATCGCCAGCCGCACGAAAGAGTGGTTCGAGGAGCACAAGGTCCTTGCGGAGGCCGGTGGCGAACGCAAACCCAGCCTGTCGCAGTGGTTCGACCTGGTCGCCGATCTCGACCGCAACGACGCGAACGCGATCGGCAGTCGCCTCAACCCGACGACGGCCGGCGCCAAGAGCTGGAAACACCCGGACGCTGCAGCGATTCTGAAGAAGCTCGAAGCGCTCGCCCCAGAGCAGCGAGCGGCTCATGCGCGCCTGTTCGTGCGCTGGCTGCGTGCCGCAATGCGCGCCCATCGACCGAAGGAGGCCACATGAGGACTCGACTGACGTTGTTCACGGCGACTCTCGTCCAGGATTCGGCGCTTTCGGTCTCGGGACTCGAGCGGGAGAGCACTGCCGATCAGCCCTTCGCCCTCGTGGATGGCGTGCCGACGCTGGTGGGACGGGGCCTCAAGGGGGCAGCCGTGGCGATGGCGAAGCGCTTCTTCGACCCGCTGCCGCGCGCCGTTTCCGACGACATCAAGCATGGGGCGCTGCGCCGCTCAGCTTGGGAGTTCGCTGACGCCACGACGACGGCCCCCTTGTCTCTTCGTGCGGGGGTCGGCATTCGCCACAAGACCGGCGCTCGTGCCTGGCGCGTGCTCTACGACCGCGAGGTCGTTCCGGCAGGCACGAGATGGCTCCTCGAAATCCGTGTCGACCGCACCTACACCCTGGACGATGCCGAGTTCATGGAGGCCGAAGGAATCCTCGGATATGTGCTTTCGGAGCATTGGGCGAAGGGCCGCTGCTGGCTCGGCGGCGGTGCGGCGCGCGGTCTGGGCTGGTGTCACATCGAGAACTTGAAGGTGTATCGGTTGGACGACAAAAGTTACGAAGATTGGGTCCAGGCAGGGCGGCCCCGCGAGCCCTCCGTGCCGCCGGTCGATGTGCCCATTGTGCATCCAACGCGCTCTTGGTGTTTTCGCACGCTCGACGTCGAGATCGCCTTCGGCGAATACCGACCGGACCCGAACGACGCCGCGTGGGGCCTCGATATGCTGGCCGTCGGAGCCCACGAGACGGAGGGCACGCTGCAACCGACGGGCGACGGCCTCTGGGCTCGGCCCTCTTGGGCAACGAACGCGGACGTGCCGGATTGCCTGACCACCGACCGCGCGATCTTGATGGAGGGGCATCGCCCCCTCTTGCCCGGGGCGAGCGTGCGCGGGCCGCTGCGGCACGCTTTCTCGCGTCTCGAGCGTGCGGCGGGCCGCGAGGTGAAAGACCCGCACCTCTTTCAGGGTGATGTCGGCGAAGACGACCCCGCCGGGAAGGTGTTCGGCACCGTCAGCAAGAGCAGCCGCATCCTAATCCGCGACGGACGCGCGGAGGAAGGCTGGGCAGCGGCGAAGCTGCACATGCACGCAGAGGACGAGTTCTCTGCGGGGTCCTACGGCACGGCCAAGCGCGATGCGGTGCGTGTGCTTCGGGGCGTGTTCCCCGTGCGCATCGTGGTCGAAGGGCCCGACGCCGGAAGAGGTGGAGCCGCTCGTCGCGATCATTGATCGGCTGGTGGCGCTCGGCGCCCTCGGACACCTCCCGGTCGGCGGCACAAGACGCGCGGTGCCGGCTGGGGCCGGTGGCGGGCGAAGGGATGGATCAATGAGGATGTGAAGAAGGCGAGGGACTGGGCGCCGCCGGAGGAGCCACGGGAACCTGAGTCCGCGACAGCACACCCATCCGAATCGCAGCGGGACTTCATGAGGCGCCTGAGGATAAGGAGGTTTGGGTGAAGGTGAGCAGTGGCAGCCTGGATGGTGTGGAGCTCTCCCTCGGAGAGGCCGCAAGGATCGCGAAGGGCACGCTCGGCAAAGGCTGGTCGCGTGGTGGTGCGATCCTGCCATCGATCTCACTCTGACGAACCCACCTGCGACGTTCGGGCGCACGTGGCCTGCCGATGGAGAACAAGCTTCAGGTCGACGAGGTGGCGTTCTACGCAAAAGATGCCGTCTGGCGTGCCGCCCGCACCGCCGGAGGGTCGCGTTATGTGTTCATCGAAGAGGTTGACTCGAGCAGCCCCGGGTGCCGTGAAGGCAACGGCTGTCCACACCCCGGCGCGACTGCACAACTTCCGGCGCTTTTCGTCGGCGCGCACTGGGCCCGGGAGCGTGCTTCTGCGCGAGTGGCGCGTAGCAGACCAGCCCCTCGGCTTCACCATTGCGACCATCGAAGAGAAGGAGGAGGACTGATGCCCGGCAAGCCCGACAAGCCGCATCGCATCCGCGTTCGCGTCAAAGACGGCAAGCCCCGTGGTCAGAAAGAACTCAACAAGCTGAAAAGCAATCAGTTGGGGATGCCGCACCTCGACATCGTCGGCACCGAGGTTCCTACCGAATTCATCATCTGCGCCCCGAGGCAAGAACACATCGAACAGGTTCGAGCCAAGCTCGACGCCGCAGGGCTCGAAGAGATCGCAGGCGGTAGATACCACGATCGCCGCGACTGCTCGGCCTGAGTCGAGGAAGAGCCGATCCGCCCAGCCGGGGGCAGGCGTTCGACGGAGCGGCGACCGTCGCAGAGACGGCGGCGGTGCGGCTGGTTCGCTCACCCCGGAGACCGAAAAGGCCGATCTCAAAAAGAAGCCGTATGGATTCGTGCCCCTACCCGAGAAGTTCGAGAGCGCCGCTCCCGTCTGGCACGACGGGACGAGCAGCCAGGGGCGGCTTTCGGGCGAGGTTCGCTTCGAGATGAGGACGCTCACGCCGCTCCTGGTCGGCTGGGAACGTGGAATCGTCGGCGATAGCGAGGCCGACTGGCCGGTTCCAAACAGCCTGGATGGGGTTGGTCAGCTCGCGGCCAACAAGGCCGTGCTTTGTCCACTACGCGCGCCATGGGGAAAGCGGCCCGTCGTCATCCCCGGCGACTCGCTCAAGGGCCTCCTCCGGCACGAGCTGGGCGCCCTTCTCGGCGCGCCGATGGAGCGCGTCGCCGAGCGGTCGTACTCGTACCGGCCGAATGCACTCTATCCGAACGCCCCCAATCCGCGTCTCGTTCCCCGACTCGCGCGTGTGCCGGACGATAAGGACGCTGTCGAGCTGGAGCCGCTCGACGATCAGCATCAGGTCCGGGTCCCAAAGCGGTTGGAACTTCTGTCGGACAACTTGAAGTACGACAGAAGGGGGAATCAGACTTCGAACTACTACCGATTCGACGACCCAAACGGCGCGCCCTACCGTGGGGGGCTGGGAGCAGGCGAGAGGCTCAACTCGAAGCGAAACCTGCACGAGAAACTGGCCGCGAATCCCGACACGGCGACCGAGACCGTCGAGGTCCCGACCGTCGTGCAGGAGGGCTATCTCGCAACACTTCGCCATCTCATCGATCTCGACCACGGTCACTTTTCCGAGCGGCACCCTGACGTGCCCAACGTCGTCAGAGGCGAGGATGCACGGAGTCGAATCCTGAAGGCGGCGAAGGACGTGGTTTTCCAGCCGGGCGATCTGATCTGGGTGGAATGGGACGTCGAGAAGGAATCCATCGTCTCGCTCGGCTGGCACTACTACTACCGCTGGGCATACACGGATACGGTCCGCAAAAAGAGCGGAAAGGACGGGAACCTCCAAGAACGCCACGGGCTGTTTCCACTTCCCGAGGAACGCCAACTCGACGCCGACGGTGCTCCCCAGGGCTTGTCGCCGGTCCGTCGCCTCTTCGGATACACCGGAGACAACGAGGGAAGCGCGGGAATTGGCAAGGAAGACTATGCGCAGCTCATGGGCCGCATCTCGGTTAATGCTGCTCTGGAGGTGGTCGAAGATGGCGAGTCCGATGAGGAGCGCTTCTTGCCTCCCACCTTTCTCAAGGAGCTGGGGATGCCGCGCCCGAGTGCGGTCGAGTTCTATCTGAAACAGCCCTATCATCCCGGCCCGCGGCCTTGGGACAAGGCGACACTGGTCACCTACGGCGATGCAGCCGGCTATGACCAGCCCGGCGAGCTGGCAGGCCGCAAGTTTTACCTGGATCGCAAAGACGCATACTCGGGCGAGCCGTGGAAAGACGACTCGGCGGCGAACCGTGCCAACGAACGGAGCACACTGGTGCTTGAGGCCTCACGGCCCGGACGCCGCTTCCGATTCACGCTTCGTTTTCGCGACCTGGACGCCGCGGAGCTCGCCGCGATCCTGATTGCCCTGTGCCCTGATCAGTTTAGGGGAGTGCTGGGTGGCACAGATCCCGACGGCTACTGCTCCAAGCTTGGCTATGCCAGGCCGCTCGGCTGGGGGAGCGTGAGGATCGAGGCCAAAGCACTCCTGTGGCTCACGGAAGAGGACGGCAAGCCGCTGTTCAGACCGGAACAGGACCTCGTCGCGTGGGTGAGGGCGCATCACCAGAGAACAGCGACACAGGCGGAATGGCTGGACGTACACCGGCGCAAGCACCCTGAGGCGGCTGACTACCCGCGGGCGACGGACCGGCACGGCAATGAGAACATTTATACGTTCCATACAACGCTTCGCGCCGAGCACACCCGGGCTCGACGCTATCGCCAGGAGGGCAACCCATGAGCACGCTTCTTGTTCTAACGGTCGGCCAAGCCGATGTACAGATTGTGCTCGACGGTGTCCGGTACGAGTTGCGCAAGAACCGTTGCGCCGCTCTTCACGACGGTATCGAGCGGCGCGGGTATGTTCTGTGCGACGCCCCTGTTTCGAAGGGAGCACCCGTAGACAGGCTCCCCGAAGGTGAACTGAAACTGTGCACGCCGAAGCTCGACGCGGTCTTGCGCAAGTTTGTTCCCACGGCAGTGGTGCTTCTCGAAACGCGCCGCGACGCCGAGTCTGCCCCTGGTGATCCGCGCTTCGCTGGTGCCGTGCTCGAGGCTCGACTGAAGGCCAAAGGGGTCCAAACGGTTTGGCGAAGGGTTTATCTGCAGGGCGCAGAGCGTCTCGAGAATCCCAACGAACCCCGTGATGCCGTTATTCGGCGCGAGGTTGTCGAACGCCTGGAGGATGCCATACGCGAGAGCCTTAGGGCGGTAAATCCGTCCCGCATCGTCGTCGCAGCGACGGGCGGCTTTCCTGTCGTGACCAATCTCGTCGAAGAGATCGTGGGGTTGCACGCACCCCCGCCAGCGGCGCTCGAGGTGCTCGAGGTCGCTGACGGTGCGCAGGCAAGCCCACCGACTCCCGACTGCGCAGTCCCACGTACGTCGGTGCCCGAACCGATCGTCTCATTTCAGGCACGCCGGCGTGTGCTGCAATTGATCGACAAGGGCAACCCTCTCGGAGCCTGGGCGGTCGCCGAGCCACTTTACAGCGACGAGACCGAGCGCGAGTGGACGAAGGTCATCGAGTGGCTTGCCCGCTTCGCCTCGGCGCTTCCGATACCCGGGGACTGCGACATCCCGGTACTCAAGCATTCCCGCATGGCGGTACGCGCGGCGCTGCGCGTGGAGCTTGCTCTCCGGGCAAAAGACATACCGAGAGCTGTTCACGGCACCGTGTCGTTTTTCGAAGCTGCTCTGTGGGATCATCTGCTCGATCACTTCGAGCGCACAGGTGGCAAGCACCGCGGCCTGGACGTGCTTCGCCTCAAACAGAACGCTTCGCCGCCGCAGGAACCAAAGCTTTTGCGCAACAAACAATCGGACGAGAAAGACAAAAGAAACTGCCCCTTCGAACAATTGGATGACGGCACATATATCTTTTTCGAGGATGGGGCCGGTAGGTTCGCCCGCGACTACGTAGGAAAAGACGCGCTCAAGAAACTGACCGACGTCATCAACCGCGTCCGGGACCTTCGCAACGACGTAGCACACAACGAACCTACGCCGGAACTTATGGACAGCGCGCGGGAGAGGATGGTCACGGTGGGCCTGTGGTCAAACGGAAACAATCCACGATTCCTGACGCAAGCGATTGTGCAGGATGTCCTAAAGGAGCTGGGTGTGGAGGGCCCGTCGAGATTGTGTGATGACCTCATAGAGACGGTGAGGGACCGACTCCTTGGGCACCGACTCGGGAGGAACAAGGCCAATGAGTGAGACCCTCAAACCCTGGTACGCCGTCGCGACGTCCCACGAGGACATCCGCGAAGGACGCCTCGCCGAGGCGGTGTTCGCCGCGAACCTCTGGGCCGTCGTCCAAGGCACGGCGCCCGAAGTCTACCTCGACCGCGAGGAGTTCTTTCGGAAGATGTGCCTCGCAACAGGGCTGTCCACCATGCTGCGCCGGGTTGCAGGGCGCTTGGAGGGTAGGCTTTCAGCGCGGAAACTCCCTTGGAGTCGCCCGCGGGCACCTGTGTGCCCGACCGGCAGGCCCGCCTGCCGGCGGGCAGGCGTTCTGGAATCTGGCGCAGGCCTTCTTCGAGGTGTTGCCGTAGGACCTGGGGGGCTGGCAGTTGGTCAACGCCCTACCCGGCGAGCGCCCGATCCTGCGCGCGGAGGGCAGGCGCACGGCGTTCCGGTCATGCGGGAGGCCTTCTTCCAAACAGATTGAGGGACGCGACATGAACCAATCCGACCGCGTCAGACAGATCGTTGAAGAATATCGCGCTCGATTGGCGGAGATCCTCGCGGAAGACCTCGAAGCGGTCGTGCTCTACGGGTCCCATGCGCGTGGAGATGCCGAAGCGGGTTCCGATATCGATGTGCTGTGCGTCATGCGCGGGCCGTTCGACTATGGCGCCTTGATCCGGAAGACGGCCGAGGCAGCGGCGGAAATCAGCCTGAAGTACGACGTGGCGATCTCCACGGCGTTCGTGACGTCCCAGGATTACCGGAGCCGAAATACCCCGTTTCTCATGAACGTTCGGCGAGAGGGCGTGGCCATATGAGGGAAGGCGAAACCTTTTTGCAGAAAGCCAAGGACAGCCTGGCTGCAGCGCGGATCTTGCTGAGGCACGGCTACGCGGACTTTGCCGCCTCTCGCGCATACTACGCCATGTTCTATGTGGCAGAAGCGCTCCTCGGTATCCTCGGCCAATCGTATCGAAGGCATTCCGCTGTCATCGCTGCCTTTGGCCGAGAGTACGCGAAGCCGGGCAAGCTCGATCCCAAGTTTCATCGCTGGTTGCTCGCGGCACAGAACTACCGCAACGTCGGCGACTACGGGATCGAAGCGCACGTATCAAACGCCGATGCCGAGGCGGTCTGTTCGTGGGCTCAGGAATTCATCGAGGCCGCCGAAGCTTGGCTTCGGGAGAAGGGAGGCGATCAGCCATGACAGACCTCAGACCCTGGTACGCCATCGCGACACCTCACGAGGACATCCGCGAAGGTCGCCTTGCCGAGGCGGTTTTCGCCACGAACCTCTGGGCCGTCGTCCAGGGCACGGCGCCGGAGGTTTACCTCGACCCCGAGGAGTTCTTCCGCAAGACCTACCTCACGACTGGGCTGTCCAGCGTGCTGAGTCGGGTCGCGGGGGCGTTATCCGGTGGCGGCGAAGCGGGTGACCGCGTCATCAGCCTCCAGACCGCCTTTGGTGGCGGCAAGACGCACACGCTGGTCGCCCTGTGGCACCTGGCGAAGCACGCGGAGCGGTTGAAGGATTCGCCCCATGCCGAAGGCCTTCGAAGGGCTATCGGCGGGCAACTGCCGCAGAACGTGAAAGGCGTGGCCGTCTTCACCAACCAGACGTGCGACGCGACCCAGGGCCGTATGGTCGAAGACGGGGTTCACCTGCGCACGTTGTGGGGCGAACTGGCGTACCAGCTTGGCGGGAAGGCCCTGTACCAGCGCGTGCGGGCGAACGATGAGAGCCAGCGCGTGCCGCAAGGGATTTTTGTAGAAGTGCTTCGTGAAGCCACTCCATGCCTCATCCTCCTAGACGAGCTGGCCGACTACTGCGTCGGGGCGGCGGCGGTCCAGGTGGGCGATACGACGCTGGCGGACCAGACCATTTCTTTCATCCAGCAACTTACGGAATCCGTGCAACAGGTCCCTGGAACCGTGGTGGTGGCAACGCTCCCGGCCAGCAAATACGAGGTCGCGCAGAGCGAGAAAGGACAAGAGGCCTTCGTAACCCTGGAGAAGCGGTTCCAGCGTCTGGGCGCCGACGTCAAACCCGTCGCCGATGAGGAGATCTACGAGGTCGTCCGGGCTCGCCTGTTCGAATCGGTCGCGCCCGAAAGCGACCCGGATTATCCGAAGAAGGTTGCCCAAGCCTATCAAGCCATGTACGCAGCCCACCCGGGTGAAGTTCCTTCCGAGGCCACGAAGGGGAGCTATCGCGAGTTGATCGAGCGCGCTTATCCTTTCCATCCGCTGCTTATCGACGCGCTTTACACCCGCTGGGGGAGCCACCCGGACTTCCAGCGGACGCGGGGTGTCCTGCGGCTGCTGGCGAGCATCGTCGGCGACCTTTGGAAGCGCCGACAGGGCAATACCCAGACCTAACACCTCATCCAGCCGTGCCATATCCGCTGGTCCATTGATGCCTTGCAAGCCGCCCTGACGCGGCTCTGGGGTCCCGCGTACCAGTCGGTGGCGGCAGCCGATGTGGTCGGTGAGCGATCCAATGCCGGCCTCTTCGACGAGGAACGCGGCGGCGACTACCGAAGCGAGGCCATCGGCCAGGGGCTGGCGGCCGCCATCTTGCTCGGCTCGCTCGGCGGCCAGGGCGGTCGAAGCGGATTCAGTTCGAAGGACTTGAAGCTGGCCTGCTCGAAACAAGGAGTCAACTGGAACTACACCGACGGAGCCTTGTTGGAACTGGAGAACCGGTGCTTCTATCTTCACACCGCAACCGCCGGAAGCCTCGGGAAGCGCTACTGGTTCGGCACCAAGCCCACACTCAACAAGCTGGTCGTCCAGTACCGCCAGCAGATGGCGAAAGAAAACTTCGACGAAGAGATCCTCGAGGACCTCCGGGCGGAATCGCAGAAAAGCGCTGTCGCCGGCGCGACCTGGCGCGTGATCGTCGATCCTGCAGAGGACCTGCCGGAGCAGAAGTCCCTCACCTTGCTCATCCTGCCACCCTCACTCGCCTGGGACGAAAACGGCGGGGCGAGCGAGGCGATCCAGGAGCACGTGAAGGCGATCAGCACACGGTGCGGCGGAAAGGAGCGGCTGTACCGCAACACGCTTGTTTTCCTGGCGGGAACCGCCCGGGGTTTGAGCAAGCTGCGCCAGGCCTACCGGGAGCGGGCCGCCCTGGAGGCCGTGCGCCGGGACTTCTGGGATCAGCTCGACGACGAGCAGCGCGAAGATCTCAAGAAGCGCCTGGAGGCGGCGCGTAAGGCCGCTCTGGAGGCGCTGGGGCCCGCCTACACCGTTGCCCTTCGGGTCCACGGCCACGAGGTGGAAGTGTGCGCGCTCTCGGATGCGCGCCCCACTTTCCAGGAACACCTCGGGTACCTGTGGACCACGCTCGTCGAGGACGAGGAATGGATTCTCCGGCGTGTGGGCTCGGTGACGCTCGAGAGCACGGGTCTCATCCCCAAGGAAGGGGGGCTACGACTCGTAGGTATCGGTCGCGGTGCGAGCCTTTCCAGCCTTCAGGCCCGCTACTGCAGGGAGCCGGTGTCGCTCGACCCGAGCGAGGACGGCGTGTGGATCATTCCGGCGTTCACACCGGAGCCGGCCAAGGCTCCTGCGGGCGAGGAGACCGCTGGAGCTGGGGTCGGTGCAGGCGAAACAGGCGCCGAAGGTGAAGCGGGAGCCGCCGCGACCGCTGGCGGGAGCTCAGGGACGACCACTGAAACAAAGGCCGGGGCCAAGGGCATGGTCCGCCGGTTCGTCGTTCGCGGGGCGGTTCCCGTCGAGAACTGGGCCGAGCTTTTCCGCTGTTTCGTCGGACCCGCCGCGCGGATGAACCTGAAGAAGCTACAGCTCGGCGTGCATTTCGAGATGGTGCTACCTGAGGACCGGCCGCTTAGCGAGAACGATCCGGCGCTCAAGGCGATGAAGGAGGCCGCGCGGCAGTTGGGGCTGAAACTCGATACGGAAGGCTGCGCTGCGCCCTGTAACGCGCCCTTCCGTCGCGGCGATCGACCTTGGCTGTCTCGACGCTTTCTTTCGACGCGCAGACGAAGCACGCGCCGGGGCAGCTCGGCGACAACGCTACGAAGGAGTTCGTCCACCTCAGTCGTGTTCCGGCGACTCATCTGGCTTCGGTCTCCGGGCGGCTCGATGTGCTGCGACACGGCCTCGACCACGACTTGATCATGCCCCGCACGGAAAGCGTGCCGGCGGCGAGACGCGTGTAGCGTTCCCCCCATCCTCCCGCTGGCTTCGAACGCCGAACGGGGCAGGATAAAGTCCACGGAGAGGCGCACGGAGAAGCAAGAAAAAAGAGCGGGCGACCGGGTTCGAACCGGCGACGTCCAGCTTGGGAAGCTGGCATTCTACCACTGAATTACGCCCGCCCTGCTGGAAGGCGACGCTAGGTCATTCGGGGGCGAGAGTCAATCGCCGGCGACCCCTGGCGAGCCTCGGTTGTCGCAGTTGCGCGGCCGGGTGCCCGGTGCCCGCTACGCCGGCAGCTCCGAATCGCGCGCCCGAGGGAGGTGGACTTTGCTCTTTTGCCCACCCCCAGCTTGGGTTGGCCACCGGATCGACCCCTGCGTCAGCGCAGCAGCTCCACCCTTGCGATCCCGCGTGCCGCCCGGGCAAGCCTGCCGTCGCAGGTCAGAAGAGGCGCATCCAGGACCTCGGCCAGCGTCAGGTACGCCGCGTCGTAGGCGCTCAGGCTGGCTCGAAGCGCCCAGATGCGCGGCAGCAGCTCGACGTGATCGAACCGGACGAGATCGAACTCCACGAGATGCTGGATCGCCACGGCACCGCGCCACGGTTCGATCTGGCGCAGCCGAACCAGCCGGCGGACCGCCTGGGCGACTTCGACGTCGATCAAATGGGGGGACGCGAGGGTCGGGCGTCCCCGGATGCGTCTCGCCACGGCAGCACCGACCGCCGTGTTGAGCAGAAGCTCGACGACGGCGGAAGCATCGAGGACGATCACCGCCGTCGCCGTTCGCTCCGGATCACCGCAGCCGCGGACGGCCGGATCTTCGTGCGCGGGAGCTGCGCGATTCGCCGGAGCCACTCTTCGCGGCTCGGCCGGTCGAGCGACTTCCGGATCTCGCGGAGGACGTACTCGGACACCGAGATTCCCTCGGCGGCAGCCCGCATCTTGAGGCGGCGGTGAAGTTCCTCGGGGACGTTGCGGATCTGGATCACAGTGGCCATGAAAAGTTCCTACTTTCCTGCGATTTGCATGTCAAAATGTGCACGGCAGTGGTCGCTTCCATCCAACGAACCACGGTCGCCCCACAAGACGCGCTCCCTCGCCTCCGCCAGGAACCGAACGTTCGAAACGTTCCCCGCGATGTGCCGGGATGACGCCGCCCGCGTCCGATCCGGAGGCGTGCGCTCCGGCGGGTGCGGACCCGCAGACGACCACGACGTCCCCCGTTGGACATTCCCGCGCCGCCGCGGTAGCAAGACCCCGTGGCGCGGAAGCGAAACTGGGCGCCCCTCGCAGGGCTCCTTCTCGGCGTCGCCGGCGTGATTTCGTACTTCACGCTCGTGAACCGCTACGTCGCCCCCCGCTACCCCTGGTTCCGGGACTCGGCCGCGCTCAACCTGGCCGTCCTGGCCGCTGCGCTTTTCCTCTCCTTCCTGGGAGTTGCGCCGAGCCCTCTCGCCCGGCGGCACCGGACGGCGCACCGCCGCGGTGCTGGCCGCCCTCAACTTCGGCATCGCCGGGTTTTTCCTCTACTACCTCGTCGGCTACTCCTCGAAACTCCCGGCCGCGGCCTCGAGCCCGAAGGTCGGCACGGTGGCCCCCGACTTCACGCTCCGAGACCACACGGGCCGCGAGGTGACTCTCTCCTCCTTCCGCGGCCGGAACGTGCTTCTCGTCTTCTACAGGGGGCACTGGTGACCGTTCTGCATGTCGGAGCTGCAGGGTCTGCAGCTGAACATCGACGAGTTTCGGAAGCGGGACTGTGAGATCCTGGCGGTCGTGGTGGACCCGCCCGAAACCAACGCAAAGGTCGTGGCGGACCTGGGTCTCGAGTACCGGGTGCTTTCCGACCCCGAACTCCGGGTGATCGACGCGTACGGGCTCCGCCACGCGGGCACGCCCGCGGGCGACATCGCCCGACCGGCAAGCTTCCTCCTCGATTCGAACGGCACGATCCGGTGGCGCAATCTCACGGAGAACTACCGGGTGCGGCCGAGCCCCGAGACGATCCTCCGCGAGCTCGACAAGATACGGGAAAGCTCCTAGGCGAGCGACGCTCCGATGAACGCCGCGGAACCGACGCAAAGCAAGGCGGAGAGGATTCGCGCGCTGCTTCGCGAGCGGCCTCCGCTGGTGCTGGGCGGCGTCTACGACGGGCTCACGACGCGGCTCGCCGACCGCGCGGGCTTCGAGGTGCTCTTCGTGGGCGGTTTCAGCGTCTCGGCGACCTATCTCGGAGAGCCCGACCTCGGCTACCTGACGCAGACCGAAATGGCGGACGCGGCACGCCGGATCTGCCGGCTCACGAAAAAGCCCGTCCTGGTCGACGCCGACACGGGCTACGGGAACGCCCGCAACGTGCTGCGCACGGTCGAGCTTTACCGGCAGGCGGGTGCTGCGGGCTTTTTCCTCGAAGACCAGGTGTGGCCGAAGAGGTGCGGCCACATGCGGGGAAAGCAGGTGGTCGAACGGAAGGAGTGGCTCTCCAAGCTCCGCGCGGCCGCCGACGCCCGCAAGGACGGAGACTTCTTCCTGGTCGCCCGCACCGATGCCCGCGATGCCGTGGGTCTCGAAGAAGCCATCGAACGTGCCCGGGCGGCGCACGACCTGGGCGCCGACGCGACCTTCGTCGAGGCTCCGAGGAGCCGGGCCGAGCTCGAAGCCATCGCGCGGGCGGTGCCGCCGCCGCGGGTCGCGAACATGATCGAAGGGGGCCGCACGCCGCTCCTCTCCCCGAAGGAGCTCCACGAGCTCGGTTTCGACCTCGTGGTCACGCCGCTCGCGCCGATTCTCGCGGCCGCCCGAGCCCTCGGTCGCGTCTACGAGATCCTCCGGCGGGAGGGTACGCTCCGGGAACACCTCGGGGAGCTTCTCTCTTTCGAGGAGCTCAACTCGATCCTGGGCCTCGAAGACCACTTCCGGCTCGACGAGCGCTATCGAGCCTGACTTCTTCCCAGAAGCCCTCGAGTTCGGCGCGGACGCGGTCCGGAAGCTCGAGGTGGGGCCAGTGCCCGCAGGGAAGAAGGACGAGCCGCGACTGCGGCAGGAGAATTCGGAGAAGCGGTGCCTGTCGCGGTGGATAGACGAGGTCGCGCTCGCCCCAGAGAAGAAGGAGCGGCTGCGCGAGTTCCTCCACGTCCGGCTGGAAAGCGACCCACCGCGTCCAGTGGACGACGGTCGAAACGAAAACGCGCGCGAATTCGCGGTCGCGGTAGTGCCGCTCCCGGCATGCGAGCACCCCGCTCGGCACGCTCCCGCGCGGCATCCCCGGCGGGCCGAGCTCGAGACGCGCGAGAGCACCCCGGAGCAGGCGGACGAGCCCGAGAAGAATCCTCGGGCGCCGGGAAAGCTCGAAGAGCACCTCGGTGACCCGGCCGCCGGGAAAGGCGGCGGGCGTCATCGGGCCGAGAAAAGCGAGCGAGCGGACGCGCCCGGGCTCTCGCCGTGCGAGCCCGAGAGCGAGAGCCGCCCCGAGGCCGTGACCCACGAAGTCCGCCTGCGCGATCTCGAGCGCGTCCAGGAGCTCGCGGAGCGCGCCCAGGTAGAGTTCCGGGGCATACTCCACGCGCGGCTTTTCCGACGCTCCGTGGCCGGGGAGGTCGGGGGCGAGATAGCGCCGGCCGGCGGGCAGCGACGAAAGAGGCCAGAGCGAAGAGTCCTCGGCGAAGTCGTGGAGGAGAACCGTCGCCTCCCCGGACCCCGCCTCGACGCAGCCCACGCGGCCGAATCCCAGCGGGACGCTGCGCCGGTTTGGGCGGTCGAAGTTCATCGTCTCGACGAGGAGGCCGGGCCCGAGCCGTCTCGCGCTTTCCCCGCCCGGGCCTTCTGCCTGCACCGGCCGCCGGAAGGCAAGCGGTCGCGACCGCTCGGGACGCGGCCCGGGCAGGAGAAGAGAAATGCCCGCACCCGCGAGCCGCGCGCATTGCCTGGCCCCGAGAAGCTGGTTAGAAGCCCGAGGGCATGAGCGCCCCGGGGCCCTTGCCCGTTTCCGTGCTGCTCCGCTACGGCGTGGGGCAACTCGGCTACTCCATGATGGGGCTCGCCGTTTACGTCCACCTGCCCAAGTTCTACACGGACGTGGCACTCCTCTCGCCGGCTCTCGTGGGCCTCGTGGTGCTGATCGCCCGGGTGTGGGATGCCGTCACGGACCCCGTGATGGGCTACGTGTCGGACCGCACCCGAACGAGGCTCGGCCGCAGAAGGCCCTACCTCGTGGCGAGCAGCATTCCCGCTGGCCTCTGCTTCGCCCTTCTCTGGAGCCCGCCCCCGGAATTCCAGGGCGAGGCGCTCTTTTTCTACTTCCTCGCGGCCTACATGGGGCTTTTTCTCTGCTGGACGATCGGCGCGATTCCCTACTACTCCTTCGGCGCGGAACTTTCCCCCGACTACTACGAGCGCACGCGGCTCGTGGGCGTGCGCGAGATGTTCTCGGTGAGCGGCATCATCCTGGGCACGCTCGGCGTGCCGCTCGCCCTCCACCTCTTCGACGACACGCGCCAAGCCTACGCCGCCATGGGGGCGGCGGTCGGAGCGGCCGGGGCCGCGACGATCCTCGTCCCCGCCCTTTTCTTGCGCGAGCCCCGCATCCCCGAGGGCGTGCACGTGCTCCCGCCGTGGACGGGCCTCGTCACGACGCTGCGCAACCCGGCCTTCCGCGTCCTCCTCGTCACCTATTTTTTCACGAGCGTGGCCGGCGCCGTGCCAGGGCCGCTCATCCCCTACATCTCGGAGTACGTCGTCAAGACTCCGCACCTTCTTCCCGCCTACATCCTCGTTTATCTCCTGATGGGCATCCTCACCCTCCCGCTCTGGGTGAGGATCTCGCGCCGCATCGGAAAGAAAAAGGCGTGGTCCTTCGCGCTCCTGATCGCGGTGTTCGTGACCTCGGGCCTTTTCTTTCTCGGCCCGGGTCGGTCGACGCTGTTTTTCTTTCTGCTCGCCGTGGGCGGCGTGAGTCTCGGCGGAAGCCTCGCCTTTCCGGCTTCCATGCAGGCCGACGTGATCGACCAGGACGAGCTCCTCACGGGGAAGCGCCGCGAGGGGGCCTACTTCGGCCTCTGGTCCCTCGTGACGAAATCCTCGGCGGCCGTCACGCTCTTCGTGGCCATGCAGGTCCTCCACCTGGCGGGCTACGTGCCCAACGTGGAGCAGTCGCCCGACGTGGTCCTCACGATGCGGCTTCTCTACTCCTTTTTCCCGGCGAGCTGCTACGCCGCGGCGCTGCTCCTCTTCCAGCGCTATCCGATCACGCAGGAAGTGCACGCGGAGATTCGAGCGCGGCTCGCGGCGCGGGCGGCCTGAGCCTCAGTTCCACTCGGGGACGACCTCGACGCCGGCGTTTCCGAGAAAACACGGACTCTCGAGGTAGTCCTCGAACTTGCCGGTCGCACCGGGCGGCAGGTCCGCGGGCTCGACCGGGAGCGCCGTCGTGAGGCACTCCGTCCCCTGACCCGGGTCCGTCACCCGCACGATCACGGCCACGCGCCTGGCTTCTCCGCCGCCCGTGTTCCGAACTTCGCCCGAGATCCGCCACACCCGCTCGGCCACGGGCGAGGCCATGCGGCTCGTGACGACGACCTGCGGGCGCCCATCTTCGGCCGGGGCGGGACGAGGGGCCTCGGCTTCGCCCGCAGGAGAGGTGCCGGATTCGGGGGCGGAAGAACCCACCGGTTCGAGGGGCTCGACCCACTTCTCGGAAGCTTTCGCTCCGGGAGGGGGAGGCTGATCGGAAAAATGCAACACGCCTCTCTCGTCCTGCCAGGTGTAAACGCGCTGGCCCGCGAGGGCCGTGGCTCCGAGCACGAGGACGAAAAGGGCGGCGGCCGCGGTCTTCATGGCTCCACTCTAGGAGCCCGGGCGGAGGCAGTCAAATCACAATCGAAAAAAGTCACGTAAATTCCATGCGATACGCCAGGTGGGCCGACCTGGCCCCTTGCCGAGGCGGGATTGGTGCTTAGGATGGTAGCCATGGTGCGGACGACCAAAGACGCGATCCTCGAAGCCTTCGAGCGCCTCTATGCCAAGGCGGCGCACAAGCTCGGGGTTCGGTACACGGAAAAGGACGTGTCCGAGGCGCGCGAGAATTTCGCCCGCCGCTTCGCGGCAGGTCTCGAAGCTCTCGACGCGCTCCGCATCGAGAAGATCCCGGACGAGGTGATCGAGGAAATGGAAAAGGCGATCGACGAGCTCTCGCCGAGCGAGGTCGTCGCCTATCTCGCCTCCATCCCGCTCGTCCACAAGGGGCAGGAGCTCCTGCGGACGCTCGCCTACCAGCAGGCCGAGCGCCGGCTCCTCGAGTACGCCCTCCAGCAAGCCGACGACACCTACGGCGGCAACTGAAGTTGACCCGCGGCCGTCCCGTCTGACAGGATGCGGGCCGTGGAGCTCGCGGGGAAAGTCGCGCTCGTCACCGGGGCGAGCCGCGGCGTGGGCAAGGCGCTCGCGCTGGCCCTGGTCCGCGAAGGGGTCCGGGTCGCCTGCGCGGCGCGCGCGACGGACGCTTCGCCCCTCAAGCTTCCCGGCACGATCGACGAGACCGTGCGGGAGTGCCGCGCCCTCGGGGGCGAAGCGCTCGCCGTGCCCACCAACCTCGCCGTCGAAGACGAAGTGGTCCGCATGGTCGAGAAGACGGTCGAGCACTTCGGCCGCATCGACATCCTGGTCAACAACGCCGCCATCACCTTTCCGGGGGACCTGCACATTCCCCTCAAGCGCTACGACCTGATCATGAACGTGAATCTCCGGGCGCCCTTCGTGGCGATCCGCACGGTCGTCCCGTTTCTCACGGCGCAGAAATCCGGGGCCATCGTGAACGTCTCCTCGGCCGCTGCCCTCCATCCTTTTCCCGGGCTCATGGCCTACGGGATGTCGAAGGCGGCGCTCGAACGGCTCACGCTGGATGTCGCCGAGCAGCTCCGGCCCCACGGCATCGCCGTCAACTGCTTCCGGATCGACGTGCCGGTGGCGTCCGAGGGGTTCGTCGCGAACCTGCCCGACGCCGACCACTCGAGCTGGGAACCGACGGAGGTCCCCGCCGAGGGCATCGTCTGGATGCTCCGGCAGCCGCCCGACTACACGGGCCAGCTCGCGAGCATGCAGGAGCTCCGCCGCAAGTACGGCATCATGCCGTCAAGGGCCAAGCGCCCCTTCGACGGCAATCTCCCGCCCGTGGGCTGAAGCGAGCCCGGCGCCTCGGAACCACGGGCTTTCTTCGGGGCGGAGAACCTCCCAGAGAGAGCGGTGCAGGGCCTCGACCATCCTGGGATACCGGAGAAGCATCGAGAGTTCCCGCGGCTCGAGAGCCGCAGGCCCGCCCGCGAGCGCCCGACGCAGAAGCTCTTCCCGCCGCTCGCGCAGACGCGGCGCGAGCGAGCGGGGATTGCGGCGAAGGACGGCGTGCACGGCGCTCCGCAGAGGGTCCGCAACGGCCCCCTCGACACCCCCGGGCAGACGTCGCCCCGCTTCCTCTTCCCGCCGGAGCTCGAGCTCGAAGTCGCGCAGCAGCGCCGGGGGACGGGTTTCCTCGGGCACGAGAAAAAGCCCGAGCCTGCGCGCCGTTTCTCCCCAGCGAACGCGGCTCGCCCAGACGGAGAGGGGGACCGAGAAGAGAAGCGCCCCGAGAACCGGCGTGAGCCACCAGAAAAATTCCGGGTTGAGCCAGAGGAGGCCGGCTCCCCACACGGTCGCGAGCAGCGTGTCGCCTCCGTGCCGCGTGAGAGCCTCGGTCCAGCTCGTCTCCGCGTCTTCGCGCCTCTGCGAGCGCCAGCCCGTGCTTTTCCCGAAAAGATTCCCCAGGACGAAGCGCGTGTGGAACACCATCCGAATCGGCGCGAGCAGGGCCGAGAAAACCGACTCGAGAAGGGCGCTCCCCACGAGTTTCGCCGCACCCCCGAAATCCCGGCTCCGCCCCCGCACGAACACGAGGGCGAGCGCGAGCACTTTCGGGAGGAAAAGGATCGCGGCCGTCACGAACACGAGAGCCACGGCCCAGTCGGGGCGCCAGACGGGCCACTCCGGGAAAAGGCTCCGGCCGTGGGGGAAATAGTCGGGCTCGCGCAGGACCTGCCAGATTGCCTCGGCGCTCGAGAGCACGAGAAAGACGAACCAGAGAGCGGCCGAGACGTAGGCCATGGCGCCGTTCAGAAAAAGCGCCCGGTGCGCGCCGAAGACGCCGCGCGCGAAGAGAAGCCGCAGGTGCTGGAGATTTCCCTGGCACCAGCGACGGTCGCGCTGCATTTCCTCGAGGAGCGAGGACGGCACCTCCTCGTAGGTGCCCTCCGCGTCGTAGGCGAGCCAGATCTCCCAGCCCGCGCGCCCCATCAGCGCCGCCTCGACGAAGTCGTGGCTCAGAATCTCTCCGCCGAGCGGCGGCTCGCCCGGAAGCCGCGGCAGGCCGCAGAAGCGGAGAAAGGGCTCGAGGCGGATGATGGCATTGTGACCCCAGTAGTGACCGTCGCCCAACTCCCAGAAATGGAGCCCCGCCGCGAAGACGGGGCCGTACAGGCGCGAGCCGAACTGTTGGATGCGGCCGAAGAGAGACCGCCGGCCGAAGGCGCGAGGCGCCGTCTGGATCATGCCGACCCGGGGGTTGGCCTCCATCGCCCGGACGAGCCGGAGCAGGGTTTCGCCCGCCATCAGGCTGTCGGCATCGAGGACCACCATGTACCGGTAGCGCCCGCCCCAGCGCCGGCAGAAATCCGCGATGTTGCCGCTCTTGCGTTCCACCCTCGCGCGGCGCCGGCGGTAGAAAACGCCTTCCGGGAGTCCCTCCGAGAGGCGCCAGCGGAACCAGGCGAACTCCTCGTCGAGCCAGCGCGCGGGATCGGCGGTGTCGCTCAGGACGAAGAAGTCGAACCGATCCGCCGCGCCGAGGCGTCGCAACGATCGCTCCATCGTCCGCAAGGCCGCGAAGACCCTGGCCGGCGGCTCCTCGCAGACCGGCATGACGACCGCGGTCCTCGCCTCCGGAGAGGGAAGGGGCCCTTCTTCGGGTACGTCCCGCAGGACGGCGAAGCGGTCGGCTTTACGGAGGAGCAGGAAAAACCCCGTGACCGCCGTCCAGAAACCCACCGAAATCCAGCCGAAGAGCGCGCCGAAGAAAAGCGCGATGGCAAGCTCGAGGTACGTCGCCCCCCTCTGCGGAAGAACGTCGAGCATGAAGTTGGTGGCGACGAGCGTGGGGAGGAAGACCAGCGACAAAAGCACGGCGCGCCGGCGACGCGCCACGCGCGTCCAGGGCTTCCCACGCCGCTCTCGAGCGTAGGAGCGGCGGCTCGGAGGGGTGTTCCTACCGTCCTCGATCCTCCAGAAAAGCCCGCTCCGAACCAGGCGGTTCGGAACGAAGCTCGCTCGAGCCAGGGGCGGGGTCGGCGCCGGGGGCAGGGAAAGCCTGCCGTGCTCCACGGCCTTCCGCACTTCGTCGGGCGAGCCGGCGTGAGCCAGCGCGGCACGCCAGAGCCGCCAGAAGAGAAACCGGTCGCGCCCGCCCACGACCCCCTCCGGCGCCGGAGCGAAACGCTCGAGCGTGTCACGGAGGCTTTCGAAGCCCGCGCGGACGAAGTCCTCGGGCTTCCAGTCCTCGCGACCGAGAAGGGCGTAGCACGCTTCCGTGGCGCACCGGCGAGCCGTGTCGGCGGGAAACCCGAGTGACTCCGCGTACGCCACGAACTGACGGTGCAGCGACGCCCAATCGCAGAGAAGCCGCTCGGGAGAGAGCGGCCCCGAAAGCCAGTCCGGGAGCTCGGCCCGCTCCGGTGCCGCGGCGCTCATGGCTCGAGAAGGTAGCTCCAGGTTTCCGTCAAGGCGTCCCTTCCCTTGCGGAGAAAGGCCCGCATCTCGAGAGGCTGCGAAGGTCTCCGGACCTGGAAAACGAGCCTCCAGCCGCCGCTCACCGGGTTGGGGATCACCTGCTGCTCGACGAAGCGAGAAGGGTCGCCAAGGGTCAACACACCTTCCAGGACGTGGTCCCGGGGGATTTTCTTCAACGCTCCGCCCTCGAAGTCCACGATGATTCGCCGAAGGTCCTCTCCCGTCCCGCGGTCCACCCGCGTCGCCACGGCCCTCCCCCCGGGCGGGCGGGCGGGATGGTCGGAAAACCACGACACGTCGTACCGGAACCGGTGTTCTTTTCCGGGCTCGAGTGCTCGGGAGGGCACCCAGTACGCCACGACGTTGTCGTTCGTTTCTTCCTTGACGGGGATTTCCACGAGCTCCACCCGTCCCTCTCCCCACTTTCCACTCGGTGCCACCCACACGCTCGGCCGCAAGTCGGGCCGGGTCTCGAGATCCTGATAGTGGTCGAAGTCCCGATCCCTCTGAAAGAGCCCGAAACCGCCGACGTCGGCGGCCTCGAACGAGGTGACCCGTAGCCGGGGCGGGTTGTCGAGAGGCCGCCAGAGCCACTCGCCCTCCTTGGTGAGAATCGAGAGGCCGTCGACGTCGTGGACCTCGGGCCGGTAGTCGTCGGGCCTTTCCCGGCTGTTCTCGCCGTAAAAGAACATCCCCGTGAGCGGGGCCAGGCCCACTTTGCCCACCTCTTCGCGAAAAAAGAGCCGGGCGTCCACTCGCACCACCGTCTCGATGCCCGGATAGACGACGAACCGGTAGGCACCCGCTGCCCGCGGGCTTTCGAGCAGGGCCCAGATTTCGGCGGCCTCGGCCCGGCGGCTCGGTCGCACGAGCCAGAACTCCTCGAAAAAGGGGAACTCCTCTCCCCGAGGCTCGGCCGTGTCGAGGGCGAGTCCCCGGGCGGAGACGCCGAAAACGTTGTCGCGCCCCACCGCCCGGAAGTACGAAGCTCCGAGAAACACGATCACCTCGTCGCGGTAGTCGGGACGCTTGATCGGATAGTGGAGGCGAAACCCCGCGAAGCCGAGATCTTGCGGAACCCGACTCGCGAAGTTGTTCTTGCCGTAGTCGAAAAGAGAGGGGGAAAATGCGACGCGGTGCGCGCCTTCGGCGTCGACTTCGTGAATTTCGACGACCCGGTCGTAGAAGAGGCCGGGATGGAAGAACTGCACTTCGAAGGGGAGGTTCCGGTCCCTCCAGAGCGAAAGCGGCGGCCGAAAGCGGATGTCGCGCCACTGGTCGTAGGTGATCTCGAGGAGCCACGGTGGCACGCGCCGGGTCCGATCCTCGAAAGCGGACGCCGCCCTCTCCCGCGCCCTTGCGACGACGGATTCGAAATCGAGGGGCGCGCTCGCGCCGAGGCTCGGCGCGACGGCCAAACCGAGAAGAAGGGCCGCCGTCCAAGCAAAGCGACGCATACGAACCGCGCATTTGCTCCCGGGCACGCTTCGCGTCAAGCCGGGGCCTGAGTTAAAAGGTCGCCAAGCCCCTTCCCGATGAAGACGCTGCGAGAAATCCTCGCCGACCTCCCCGTGCTCGAAGCCAGAGGGTCTCTCGACGTGCCGGTGCGGGGGATCAAGGAAGACTCCCGCAAGGTGGAGCCCGGAGACCTCTTCGTCTGCCTCCCGGGCTACCGCAAGCCGGGCGGGGAAACGAGAGCCGACCGGCACGAGTTCGTCCCCGAAGCGCTCGCGCGGGGGGCGAGTGCCTTCGTCGTCGAACGCGATCTTCCCCTTCCCGAGACGGTGACGGTCGTTCGGGTCGCTCATGCCTGGAGGGCCATCGCGGAGCTTTCCTGTCGTTTTTACGACCACCCGTCGCGGGAACTCCTGGTCGTCGGGATCACGGGAACGAGTGGGAAGACGTCCACGGCTTACTACGTCGAAGGCATCCTCCTCGCCTCCGGCAAGCCGACGGCGCGCATCGGAACCGTCGAGTACAAGCTCCCGCTCGAGACCCGTGCGGCTCCGCAGACCACCCCGGAAGCACCCGAGCTCCAGGCCCTTCTTCGCGAGGCGCGGCAACAGGGGGGGCGCGCGGCCGTGATGGAGGTGTCTTCCCACGCCCTCGCACTCCACAGGGTGGACGGCATCGAGTTCGACGCCGCCGTCTTCACGAACCTGAGCCAGGACCACCTGAACTTCCACGAAAGCATGGAGGAGTACCTTTCGGCGAAGCTCAGGCTTTTCGAGCTCCTCGGCCGGGGGCTCGCCGTCCTTCACGCCGACGACCCGGCTTCCGCCGCCGTGCGAAAAGCCGCACGCCGCGCCACCGTGCTCACGTACGGACGCGGAACGACTTGCGACGTGCGGGCGGAAGACGTGCGCCTCGGAGGCCGGGGACTCGTTTTCTCCGCCCGGACACCCGTGGGCACGGCGGAGGTCGAGCTTCGCTCGGTCGCCGACTTTTCCGTGGAAAACGCGCTCGGGGCTCTCGCCACCGGGATCGGGCTCGGCCTGCCGCTCGAGGTCGCGGTCCGGGGCCTGGAGACGACCCCACAGGTCCCGGGACGCTTCGAGGTGGTGGACCCCGGGGCGGACTTCCTGGTCGTCGTGGACTATGCCCACAAGCCCGCAGCCCTCGAGACCGTGCTCCGAACGGCCCGAAAGCTCGCGTCGGGACGCGTCCTCTGCGTTTTCGGCTGCGGCGGTGACCGGGACCGCAGCAAGCGGCCGCAAATGGGGCGGGTGGCGGCTCGGCTGGCCGACCTCGTAGTGGTGACCTCCGACAATCCGCGCACGGAGGACCCCGAGGCCATCATCGGGGAGATCCTGACGGGAATCCCCGGGGACGCGCTGCCCCGGACTCTCGTAGAGCCGGATCGGCGGCGGGCGATCGAGCGTGCAGTGGAGCTGGCCCGGCCGGGAGACGTCGTGCTCGTGGCCGGAAAAGGCCACGAAACCTACCAGATCGTGGGCTCCCGGCGGCTTCCGTTCGACGACCGCGAGGTGGCCCGGGAGGCACTCGCGCGGCTTCGCAAAATCCCGAAAAAGCTTACCAGATGACCTTCAAACCGGCCGAAGGGCCGCCTCCGCGTTCGCCCACGACGAGGCGGAGGCGCAGGCCGCGGCGAGGGGACCGGCCCAGGTCGAACTGGAACCTCCGGTCCTCGAGGGCGGACTCGGCCCAGGTGGCGACGCGGCCACGCTCGGAGGAGTCGGCCAGGCGGAGCCCCACGGCTAGCTGCGCCACGAGGGAAGCCCACCAACGGCGGCTCCCGGGTGGGGGGAGCTCCTGCGGAGCGGCCCGAACCCGGAGCCCCGAGGTCGAAAAGCCGCGAGGCGAAACGATCACGGAAGGCCAGTCCTCGGTGTGACCGGGCCTCGACGCCCCCTTTTCCTGCCCGAGGGCGATCTGGACGGAAGCGCCCACGAGCACCGCGAGAGCCACGAGAAAAAGACGAACCCGCATTCCGCGCCTTTTCCCTTGCCTCCGGTCATTCTGAGCAAGAATCGGGCCTTTCTTCCAGGAAAATCCTAACGGGGCGCCATTTTTCCCGGGCGGCCCAGGACCGTCCGGACGGGAGGCCACTTCTGTGCGGTGTCAGCCCGCCTGGAGAGCCCGCAGGGCTTCGAGCGCCCGCTCGATATGGTGCCCGATCGCGAGCTCCGCGTGGATCACCTCGCGGATGGTCCCGTCCTTGTCGACGACGAAGGTGACGCGCCTCGGAGGCAACCATCCGCCGAGCCGGGCGACGCCGAAGGCGCGGGCGATCTCGCCCGACCTGTCCGTGAGAAAAGGAAAGCTCACGCCGTACTCCCGCGCGAAGGCCTGTTGCTTTTCGGGTGGATCGGGACTTACCCCGACGATCTCCGCGTCGAGGGCGTGGAATTCCGACGTGCGGTCGCGGAAGGAGCAGGTCTCGCGCGTGCAGCCCGGTGTGAACGCCCTCGGAAAAAAATAGAGAACGACGTGCTTCTTTCCCCTGAGCTCCCCGAGCCGGAAGGGCTCTCCCGTGGAGAGCGTGCCCTCGATCTCGGGCGCGCGGTCACCGACCGACAGCATTCCGCTCGTCGAAGAGGCGGGCCAGGCTCACGCGCGCAAAACCCGCCGGTGGCGAAAAAAGGCCCTCGTCCAGGGCGCGCTTCTCGATCCTCCGTACCTCGGTCCTGAGGATCGACTCGCCCAAGCGGGCCTGGATACGAACGGGGAACCCCTTGCGGTAGAGTTTCCGGTACTCACGGTCCTTCACGAGTGCGCGGTACGCGTCGGCCGTCCTGCCGCGGATGCCGCCGCTCGCCTCGTGCTGGAATTCGTTGAGCTTCTCGACGTCGAGCTCCGCGGCAATGCCGACACCGGGAGCGATCCAGATTTCCTGAAAGACCTTTCCGTCCGCGTACACGATGTACTTCTCGGCGGGATACCCGGCCACCGTCTCTTCGGACCCCGTGGCTTCCACCCGAATCTTCACCTCGCGGCGCTTTTCCTTTTCGCCCTCACCGGAGGGCGGCCGCTGGAACGCCGGGCCCCGCACGAGCTCGCGAACCTCGTCGACGTACTCCGAAATCAGCCCCCGCCAGTAGAGCTTCTTTTCCTGCAAGAGGAGCAAGAGCTCCCCCTTCGAGAAGTCGGCGACGAGCTCGAGAGGCTCGTGTCGCGCGTACACCTTGTTGCCCGACACGAACACCGTGCTCGTCTGCTCGAAGGCCGTCCTGCCCTTCGGGCCGATCGAGGAGTGGACTTGCTCGATGACCCACCCCGCCGCTGCCGGCGAAGCGAGCCAACACAAGAGCAGGAGCGGCAGGCCGAGGAGTCGCGCTTCTCGCATGGGGGGCGGAAGTCTAGGGCCACCCGCGCGCCGTGTCAATTTCGCGGCTGCCGAACCTCTCCCCACTCGCGGAAAAACCTGCTAGGGACTCCGGAGCCCGAGCAACGGAATTTTCCCGGAGGTCTTTCCATGGGTCGATGGGTCAAGGTCGCCAGCGCGGACGAACTCCCTCCAGGGACGGCCAAAGCCGTCGAGGTCGAAGGCAGGACCATAGCGCTCTTCCACGTCGAGGGGACTTTTTTCGCCATCGACGACGCGTGCCCGCACCAAGGCGGGCCTCTCTCCGAAGGAGAGGTCCAGGGCACGGAAGTCACCTGCCCGTGGCATGCGGCGAACTTCGACCTCCGTACCGGCGAGGTGCTCTCGGGTCCCGCTCGCGAAGGGGTACGCGCGTACGCAACGAGGGTGGTGGGCTCCGACGTCGAAGTCGAGCTCGAAAGCTGAGGGGGACGCCCGTGCGGCTCGAAAACAGCGTGGCCGTCGTCACCGGAGGGGCCTCGGGTCTAGGAGAAGCCACCGTTCGGCTGCTCGTGCGCCGCGGCGCGAAGGTCGCCATCCTCGACCGGCAGGAGCCGGGGTTCCTCGAAGCCCTGGGCGAGCTCGGCCTGTTCTTCCGGACCGACGTCACCGAGGAAGCCGGGGTGCGCGAGGCCCTTGCTCGGACGGCGGAGCGGTTCGGCCCCCTGCGCGTGCTCGTGAATTGTGCCGGGGTGGGCGCCGCCATGCGGACCGTGACCAAGGAGGGACCGATGCCGCTCGATCTCTTCCGGAAGGTCGTCGAGGTGAACCTCGTCGGCACGTTCAACGTCCTCAGGCTCGCTGCCGCCGAGATGGCGAAAAACCAGCCCGAGGAAGACGGCGAGCGGGGCGTCATCGTGAACACGGCCTCGATTGCGGCCTTCGACGGCCAGATCGGCCAGGTCGCCTACGCGGCATCGAAGGCCGGCGTCGTCGGGCTGACTTTGCCCGTGGCACGCGACCTCGCGTCGCTCGGGATCCGGTGCGTGACGGTGGCACCGGGGACGTTCGACACGCCGATGCTCGCGCTGCTCCCCCGGGAAGCACGCGACCACCTGGCCGCGCAAATCCCCTTTCCGCGCCGGCTCGGCCGCCCCGAGGAGTTCGCTTCGCTGGTCTGCCACATCGTCGAGAACCCGATGCTGAACGGAGAGACGATCCGACTCGACGGCGCCCTCCGCATGCCTCCGCGCTGAGTCCGGGCGACCACGGAGGAGATGGCCGCTCTCTCCCTGCTCCTGGCGCTCGCGGCCCTCGCGCTTCTCGGCGTCGTCCTGGCCCTCCTCGTGGCACCGCTCCGGGCCCCGCTTCGGCGTGCCTGGGAGCGGCGGAGGCTCGGGAGCGCATTTCGCCGCCTGGAGCGGGGAGACGCGTACCTCCGCCGCGGGGAGCTCGAGCGCGCGTTGCGGGAATTTTCTTCCGCCTTCTTCCTCGGCGTGGTGCGGAGCGACCGGCGTACGCTCGCCGACGTCGGACGGCTCCACGGGGCCCTCCTCGGACGGCTCGCAGCCATCGCCGACCGAGCACAGGCCGGTCCCGTGCGGTCTCTCGGACTCGCGAAGATCGAACGCCTGCTCGCGGAACGAGAGCAACTCCAGCGACGGCTCCTCGCGCTACGGGAGCAGGGCCGGACCGACGGCCAAGCCCGGGAACTCGCGGCGCGACTCGCGCGGAATCGACGTGAATTCGGCTCGGGCCTCCGGCAGTTCGCGGCCGAAGTGCGCGCGGCTCGCCGCGAGCGGCTCCACTAGCCATCGCCCCGGGGCGGCAGGATCACGCCACAGTGGGGAGCCGTGAGCGGGAGGTGATACCCGAGGTCGACGGGCCCCGTGTCCACGGCAAGGCTCTCGAGAGCGCTCCACCTCTGCAGACAGAGGCGTAGGTCCTCGGGAATTTGCGTGTTGGGGCTGCGGTCGCGAGCCGGACTCGCCGCGCGAAGGAGAAAGTCCGCGGCTTCCTGCGGACTCGAACGCGCGAACACCGGATCCACGCCGAGGTCGTTCGGTCCTTCGACCCGTGCCGGGACGTAGGTGGGCGGAAACACGAGGTTGAAGTTCGAATCGAGCCCCGCCTCGCTCGGGGGATCGGTGCGCACCGAGAAATTCTCCCGTGCCGGGGTCGTGGCTTCGCCGTTGCGGTAGAGGATGTTCGCCCGCAGGCGGGCGCCGGGCGAGGCTGCCTGGGACGAACCGATGCGGATGCCGACGAAGCCGTTCAAGGCGATCGTGTTGTTCACGAGAAGAGCCGCCGGAGAACCCTCGTCGCCCGCGAGCACCACCCCCGCCCCGGAATTCCGGACCACGAGGTTGTTGAAGAGGAGGACGCCCCTCGAGCTCTGGACGCGGATGCCGTCGCCCGCCTCCCCCCGGTTCTCGCGCACCACGCAGTTCTGGATCCGGACTCCGTCGCTGCGGTTCACCACGATGCCCCCACCACCCCCTCCGGTGACGACGAAGCCGCTCAGGAGAGTGTCCGGACTGTTGTTGATCTTGATCACCTCGGAGTTCGGGCCCCCGGCCCCCCGCACCGTGACCGCACCCGGACTTCCGCCGGGAAAAAGCCTGCCGTCCGTGTCCGCGAGGATCTGGAGCGCCCGCGCCGCTCGACCCACACGGTCGGTGGTCACCCGCTCGCGGTACTCCCCCGGAGCCACCACGATCGTGTAACCGTCGCGGGCGATCTCGAGGGCGCGCGAAAGCGTCCGCAGCGGCGCCGTCGCGTCGCCACGGTTCGCATCGGCGCCGGCCGTGCTCACGAAAAGCGGGTTCGGCGGCGGGTCGTCGCCCGAGCCACACGAGGCCAGGATCGCGAGAAACGCGCCCGAGAAGACACCGAGAGCCCGACGCGCAACGTGCCAGGAGAGCACCGAAAAACGCCTAGCACCTGTCGGCGAGAGAGGCCAGCCCGAACCGAGCCCTCAGAAACCTCCCGGTCTGCCGTCTCCCCTCGGGTCGGAGACCGCGACGAGGGACCCGTCGGCTTCCCGCATGGCGGCCTGCACGTCCCCCATGGGTTCGGTCTCCTCGAGCTCGTGCCCCATTCGCTCGAGCTCCGCCCTCGCGTCGGCGGGGAGCGCTCCGGCTTCGTAGAAGATGCGGTTCGGGAACGCCTGGTGGTGGATGCGAGGGGCCGCGACCGCCTCGGGCAGCCCCATCCGGAGCAAGACGACGTTCAGGAAGGTCTCGAGCGTGGCCGTGACGATGCGCGAGCCGCCGGGGCTGCCGAGGACCAGAAAAGGGGCTGCCGTCCCGGCAAACGACGGTGGGTGACATGCTCGAAAGCGGGGTCTTGCCCGGCGCCACCGCGTTCGCCTCCGACCCGAGGAGCCCGTAGACGTTCGGCTCTCCCGGCCGGGTCACGAAATCGTCCATTTCGTTGTTGAGCACGACGCCCGTCCCCGGAACGGTGATCCCCGACCCGAACGCGTAGTTGATCGTCTCCGTCGCCGCGACGGCATTTCCCTCGGCGTCGAGAATCGAAATGTGCGTCGTGTTCACCCCGCCCAGGGACGCCGCCCCGACCGGAGCCGGAGTGGCGCGGTCGGGACGAAAGCTGCTCATGCGCGAGGCGGCGTAGTCGGCCGAGAGAAGCCGTTCGAGGGGGATGTCGACGAAATCGGGATCTCCCAGGTAGCGAGCCCGATCCTCGTACGCTCTTCGCATCACTTCCGCGAGCAGGTGCGCCCGGCGTGCCACGGAAAGACGCGAGACATCGAGGCCGGCCGCGTCGAGCATGGCGAGCATCTCGAACCAGAGAACTCCACCCGCGCTCGGAGGAGGCATGGCGAAAATCTCGAATCCCCGCCAGGCTCTGCGGAGGACGGGTCGCTCCACCACCCGATAGGCCCGAAGATCCTTCTCGTCGAGCACGCCCCCGAGCCTCCGGACCTCCTCTGCGATGGCGCGAGCGACGGGCCCCCGGTAGAAGCCGTCCGCACCTTCCGCCGCGATCCGCCGCAACGTTGCCGCAAGTTCGGGTTGCCGGAGACGCTGCCCTTCCCGCAAGGGCTCGCCACCCGGAAGAAAGAGGCGCCGACTCTCGGGGTGCCGCTCGAGAAGGGAGCGCATCCGCGCCGAGGCCCTGGCGAGCCCCGGGTAGACCGCGAACCCCTCCTCGGCCAGGCGGATCGCGGGTTCGAAAACCCGCTGTCGTGGCAGGCGACCGAAACGCTGGTGGATCTCGAGAATGCCCGCCACGAGCCCCGGCGTCGCCACTGCGAGGGCTCCGAAAAGGCTCGCGTCCCGAGGAGCGCGACGGTAGAGTTCGCGGGTCGCTTTCCGCGGGGCGCGCTCCCGGAAGTCGAACGCGCGAGCGTCGAGCTCCCCGTCGGCACCGCGGAGCACCAGGACCGCGAAGCCGCCGCCGCCGAGTCCCGTCGACTGAGGCCGCACGACGCCGACGGCGAGCGAGCTCGCGGCCAGGGCATCGACGAGGTTGCCCCCGAACTGCAGCATTTCCAGGGCCGCGGCGGTGGCCGCGGGATGGGCCGTGGCTACGACGGCGCTCCGGCCGCGGGCGACGAACGAGACGGGCGCTTTCTCGACCGGATGCGCGGAGCGCCCCGCGCATCCGGAGACGGAGAACAGAAGAAGAAGCAGCGCGAGCGCACGGCGCGAAGCCGTCATGCGCCTTCCGGCTCGGCGGAAGACGCCGGCTCGGTCTGCCCGCCTTCCTCCTCGTCTTTTTCGGCCAGCCTCGCGACTCCGACCACGCGCTCGCCGGGCTCGAGGTCGAAGAGCCTGACGCCCTGCGTGTTGCGGCCGATCACCGAAATCCCCTTGACAGGCGTTCGGATCACCTTGCCGCCGTCGGTGATCAGCATCACGTCGTCCTCGTCCGTCACCATCCGCACACCCACGACGGGCCCCGTCTTCTCCGTGACCCGCATCGTGATGATCCCCTTTCCCCCTCGACCTTGCCGCCGATACTCCGTCGTCACCGTGCGCTTCCCGTACCCCCGCTCGGACACGGCCAGGAGCGTGGCGCCGGTTTGCACCACGTCGAGCGAGACGACCTCGTCACCCTCCTCGAGAGAAATCCCCCGCACGCCCCGAGCCGAGCGTCCCATGGGCCGGACCTCCGCTTCGTGGAATCGGATGGCCTGGCCGCCGCGGGTGGAGAGGATCACTTCCTGCTCGCCCGTCGTGAGCCTTACGCCGACGACTTCGTCCCCCTCGTCGAGCGAGATGGCCACGATCCCGGACCTTCTGGGATTGGCGAACGCCTCCAGCGGAGTCTTCTTCACGGTCCCCTTGCGGGTCGCGAAAAAGACGAAGCGTCCGGGCGTGAATTCCCTGACCGGAAGGAAGGCGGAGATTCTCTCTTCGGGGGACAGCCGCAGGAGGTTCACGATCGCCTTCCCCCGCGCCGCACGGCCCCCTTGCGGGATCTCGTGGACCTTCGCCCAGTAGACCTTTCCCGCGGTGGTGAAAAAAAGGATGTAGGCGTGGGTCGACGCGACGAAAAGATCCTCGACGAAGTCCTCTTCCTTGGTCGTCGCCCCGATCTTGCCCTTCCCGCCGCGGCGTTGTGCCCGGTAGAGCGCCACGGGCTGACGCTTGATGTAACCCTGGTGCGAGACGGTGACCACCATGTCCTCGTCGGCGATCATGTCTTCGACGGAAATCTCCGTGACGCCGTCCACGATCTCCGTCCTGCGGTCGTCGCCGTACTGCGCCCGGATCTCCTGGAGCTCCTGGACGACGATCTCGAGCACTTCCCGCTCGTCGGCGAGAATCTCACGGTAGCGGGCGATCTGCCGGCCCACCTCCGCGTGTTCCTCGACGATCTTGTCCCGCTCGAGATTCGTCAGGCGCTGGAGCCTCATGTCCAGCACGGCTTGGGCCTGCGTCTCCGAGAGGCCGAGCCGCGCGACGAGCCCCTCCTTGGCGGTCCCGGGATCCGGGGCCGACCGGACGAGCTCGAGCACCAGGTCCAGGTTCTCGATCGCGGTCTTCAGGCCCTCGAGCACGTGCAGCCGCTCCTCGGCCTTGCGGAGCTCGAAGGCCGTGCGACGGGTGACGACCTCCTTGCGGTGGTCGAGAAAGACCTGGAGTGCCTCTTTCAGGTTGAGAACGCGCGGGCGGCCTCCGACGATGGCGAGCATGATGACGCCGAAGGTCTCCTGCAGGGGGGTCTGCTTCCAGAGCTGGTTCAGGACCACTTCGGGTACGGCGTCTCGCTTGAGTTCGATCACGACCCGCATCCCGCTCCGGTCGCTTTCGTCCCGGAGGTCGGCGATGCCCTCGATCTGCCGCTCGTTCACGAGCTCCGCGATCCGCTCGATCAGCCTCGCCTTGTTGACCTGGTACGGAATCTCGTGGACGACGAGGCTCGTCTTGCCCGAGCGCTCGTCGACCTCCGTGGTCACCCGGCCGCGCATCGTGAGAATGCCCCGGCCGGTCTCGTACGCCTCCGCGATCGCCTCGCGGCCGTACACGAATCCCGCGGTGGGGAAGTCCGGACCCGGCACGAACTGCATGAGCTCGCGCACGGTGATGCCGGGGTTGCGGACGAGCGCGACCAGGGCGTCCACGATCTCGCGGAGATTGTGCGGCGGGATGTTCGTCGCCATGCCCACGGCGATGCCGGAGGACCCGTTCACGAGCAGGTTGGGGATCCGGGCGGGAAGCACGACGGGTTCCTCGATGGTCTCGTCGTAGTTCGGCACGAAGTCGACGGTTTCCTTGTCGATGTCGGCGAGCATCTCGCCGGCGATCCGCGCCATGCGGACCTCCGTGTAGCGCATGGCCGCAGGAGGATCGCCGTCGACGGATCCGAAGTTGCCCTGTCCGTCGATCAAGGGATAGCGAAGGGAGAAATCCTGCGCCATGCGAACCACGGTGTCGTAGACCGCCGCGTCACCGTGCGGGTGGTACTTCCCGATCACGTCTCCGACGACACGCGCCGACTTCTTGTAGGGCCGGTTCCAGTCGTTGCCGAGGTCGTACATCGCGTAGAGGACGCGACGGTGCACCGGCTTGAGTCCGTCGCGTGCGTCGGGCAGGGCCCGGCCGATGATGACGGACATGGCGTAGTCCATGTAGGACTGCCGCATCTCGTCTTCGATGTTGACCGGGATTCGCTGGCCTTTCGTTTCCATGTCGCCGTCAGATGTCGAGCCGCCGCACGTTCAACGCGTTCTCCTCGATGAAGCGCCGGCGCGGCTCCACCTCGTCCCCCATGAGGGTCGAGAAGATCATGTCCGCCTCGGGCAGATCCTCGATCCGCACCTGGAGGAGCGTCCGCCGCTCGGGATCCATCGTGGTCTCCCAGAGCTGCTCGGGGTTCATCTCGCCCAGGCCTTTGTACCGCTGGATCGTCATCCCCCTGCGCGCCCGTTCGACGATCCGCCGCACCGCCTCTTCGAGGCTCGCCGCTTCCGCCACGGTGCCGTTCTCTCGCAGCCGGAAGGGAGGATCTCCCACGGCGGCGAGCTCGGCCGTGAGGCGGCGTACCTCTTCGAACTCGGGCGAGAGGAAAAAGTCGAGGTCGAACACGCCGGGAAACGCGGCACCGTTCAGGCGCACGGATCCCTCGATTTGCCAGAGGCTCGTGCCTTCCCTCGGGAACGACCCGAACGTGCACCGGCGCGAGCTCCGGATGCCGGGCCAGGACCTTTGCTTCGGCCGCCCGCGCGATCGCCTCGAGCTCCTCCCGCCGCTCGAAAACCTGCGGCCGCACACGCGAGTCCTCGGAAAACGCGAGAACGAGCGCTCGCGCCCGGCGCTGGCGCTCGAGCGCCCCGAGGACGTGCTCCCGCCGCTGCACCTTCCGCACGATTCCCTGCAGCTCCGCCCCGCTCCACGACCGGCCGCCCGGCCCGGGCTCGAGGGCGACGTTCTCCGTCCCGAGCGCGACCAGGAACTCGTCGAGGGCCGCGTCGTCCTTCAGGTAGCGTTCCGTCTTGCCCTTCTTGACGCGGTAGAGCGGTGGCTGCGCGATGTAGACGTGCCCTCTCTCCACCAGCTCCGGGAACTGCCGGTAGAAGAAGGTGAGAAGAAGCGTCCGGATGTGCGACCCGTCGACGTCGGCGTCGGTCATGATGATGATCGTGTGGTAGCGAAGCTTGGAGAGATCCCTGTCTTCCCGGCCGATGCCCGTCCCCAGGGCGGAAATCAGGAGGCGGATCTCCTGCGAGGACAGCATCTTGTCGAAGCGCGCTTTTTCCACGTTGAGGATCTTGCCGCGGAGCGGTAGGACGGCCTGGTTTTTGCGGTCGCGCGCCTGCTTGGCGGACCCCCCGGCGGAATCCCCCTCGACGATGAAAAGCTCGGCGAGCGCCGGGTCGCGTTCCTGGCAATCGGCCAGCTTGCCGGGGAGGGATCCCGAGTCGAGCGCCCCCTTCCGGCGGGCGAGTTCCTTGGCCTTGCGCGCCGCCTCGCGCGCGCGAGCCGCCTCGACCGCCTTCAGGACGATGCGGCGGGCTTCCGCCGGGTGCTCCTCGAGGTATTCCCGCAGCTTCTCGCCCGTGAGTGTCTCGACATAGCCCTTCACTTCCGAGTTCCCGAGCTTCGTCTTCGTCTGTCCCTCGAACTGCGGCTCGGGCACCTTGACGCTCAGGACGGCCGTGAGACCTTCGCGCACGTCCTCGCCTTCGAGTTGCTCCTCTTTTTTCAGGAGGTTTTGCGCCGTGGCGTAGGAGCTGATCGTGCGCGTGAGCGCGGAGCGAAACCCCGCCAGGTGCGTCCCGCCCTCGACCGTGTTGATGTTGTTGGCGAAACAGTAGACGCTCTCGGCGTAGCCGGAGTTCCACTGCATCGCGATTTCGACGAACACGCCTTCTTTTTCTCCCGAGATGTAGATCACCTCGGGATGGATCGGCGTTTTCGCCCGGTTCAGGTGCCGGACGAATTCCTCGATCCCGCCGTGGTAGAGGAACTCGTGCGACTTGCCGGAGCGCTGATCGAAAATCTCGATCCGGACACCGCGGTTGAGGAACGCGAGCTCGCGGAGCCGCTGCGAGAGGATGTCGAAGCTGAAGGTCGGGTCCGGGAAAATCAGGGGGTCGGGCTTGAAGGTCACCTTGGTGCCGTGCTCGTTGGTCTTGCCGACGACCTCGAGGGGACCCAGCGGCTTCCCTCGCTCGTAACGCTGGACGTAGACGTGACCCTCGCGCTTGATCTCGACCTCGAGGTTCTCCGAGAGGGCGTTCACGACCGAGAGTCCCACTCCGTGGAGGCCGCCGGACACCTTGTAGGCCTTGCGGTCGAATTTCCCCCCGGCGTGCAGCTTCGTGAGCACCACCTGCGCCGCCGACACCCCTTCCTCGGGGTGCGTGTCCACCGGGATGCCGCGCCCGTTGTCCTCCACGCTCACGCTTCCGTCGAGGTGAAGGGTGACCCGGATCCAGTCACATGCCCCGGCGAGCGCCTCGTCGATGGAGTTGTCCACCACTTCGAAAACGAGATGGTGGAGACCCCGCTCGGCAGTGTCGCCGATGTACATGCCGGGCCGCTTTCGAACGGCCTCGAGCCCCTCGAGGACACGGATGTGGGTAGCGTCGTAGTCGTGGTTCCGAGTCTCTTCCAGCCCCATCAAGCCTCCGTAGGGCGGCACCCCCGGGGTACCGCGAACAACTACGAAGCATACCAGAGAGGGGTACGGCAGTAAAGCGGGCGGATCCCGAAAAACCTGCGTAAAATCGAATACTTACGCCGATATCCAGCCGCTGTCTAAAGCCGCATGGGCATGACCACGTAAGCGAAGTCCGGGTCGTCGTCCGCCTCGAGTTTCGCCGGACTCAGCTCGTCCCCGAGCCAGAGGGTGATGGAGGCATCCGGCGCCACCACCCCGAGGACGTCGAGGAGGTAGCGGGCGTTGAAACCGACCGAGACGGGCTCCCCCTCGAGGGACACCTCGACCTCCTCCTCGGCTTCCCCGCGTTCGGGGTTCATCGAGGATACCTTCAGCGTCGAGTCCGCGAAGGACAGCCGCACCCCGTGCGAAACGTCGCTCGAGACCAGCGAAACACGGCGCAGCGCACCGGCGAGGTCGCGCGCGGAAACGACGACCCTCCGCGGAAGCTTCTTGGGAAGCACCTGTTTGTAATCCGGGAACTCCCCCTCGACGAGCCGCATGCTCAACTCCACGTCCCCCGCGCCCACATGGACGAGCCCCCCGTCGTGCACGAGCGACACCTCCAGTCCCTCCGGGCCCGCTTCGAGAAGACGCCTGAGCTCCCCCACGCCTTTCCGCGGGAGAATCACGCCCCAGGGACCGGCACAGGACCCTACCTCTCTCGTGACCATGGCAAGGCGATGCCCGTCGGTGGCCACCATGCGCAGGGACGCCTCCCCCAGTTTTTCCACGTAGATTCCGGCGAGGTTGATTCGGGTCTCGTCGCTCGCGACCGCGAACTGCGTGCGCACGATCATTTCGCGAAGGACTTCGGCACCGAGACGTTCGACCCCCTTTTTCGAGCGGGGCATCTCCGGCATCGCGGGAAACTCCTCGGGATCCACCCCGACGACCTTGAAACGCGCCTTGCCGCCCACGATCTCGAGCCACCGGTTTTCCGTGGCCTTGACCGTCACCTCGCCCTCGGGAAGCTCACGAACGATCTCGTAGAGCATCCGGCCGTTCCCCGTCGCCCTGCCTTTTTTCCTCACCCCGGCCTCGATTCTCCGGCGGATGCCGACCTGCTGGTCCGTGGCCGCGATCGTCACGCTCTGGCCGTCCGCGATCAGCATGACGTGGGAAAGGACCGGAATGGGGGTGCGGCGCTCGACGACGCCCTGAGCGAGGTAGAGAGCCCCGAGGAGATTTTCTCGCTCTACGGTGAATTCCATAGGTTCTCCTGGCGCTGGCTCCTAGGGAAAAAGAAAAAAGTCCAGGCGTAATCGTAGGGACGCTGGACTGGGGATACGGACGGGAAAGAGGAGGTAGGACGGCGACTTGTGGTGCCTCTCGTGTGGAATCCGTGCGGGGGAATTTCCGTATCGCGGTCCTCTCTTGCCTCTTCCCATCCTCTTCCCACGGTCTTTTCCTCAGGCCCCGTCCTGCAGAGACTGCTCGAGCTTGTCAAGGAGAAGCCGCAGGGCCGGGTCTTTTCGCAGCTTCGCTTCGACGACGTTGATCGCGTGGATGACCGTGGTGTGGTCCCGGCCGCCGAACTCGTTTCCGATGACGGGGTAGGACGCCGGGGTGTGCTTGCGGCAGAGGTACATGGCGAGCTGACGGGGAAAGGTCAGGTTCCTGGAGCGGCGGCGGGACAGGAGGTGCGAGGGGGAGAGGCGGAAATGCTCGCAGACGACGCGCTTGATTTCGTCGATCGTCACCATGCTTCCGGTCTTTCCCTGACCCATGCTTTCCAGCACGCGCCGCGCGAGGTCGGCCGTGATTTCGACGCCCTCGAGCGATGCGACGGCCTCGAGACGGTTCAGGCAACTCTCGAGCTCTCTTACGTTCGCCCGCGCATGGTTGGCGACCAGGAGGGCGACCTCGTGCGGCAGGCGGAGTCCCTGCGCGTCGGCTTTTTTCTCGACGATGGCCACGCGGGTTTCGAGGTCCGGTGGTTGGATGTCGACGGTGAGGCCCCACTCGAAGCGGCTCCGAAGTCGCTCCTCGAGTGCCTCGAGCTCTTTCGGCGACTTGTCCGACGTGAGGACGATCTGGCGCTGCGATGCCCAGAGAGTGTTGAAGGTGTGAAAAAACTCCTCCTGCGTCCTCTCGCGGCCGGCGAGGAACTCGACGTCGTCGAGGATGAGGAGGTCCACGCGCCGGAAGCGCGCTTTGAATTCCTCGACGCGGTTTTTCCGGAGTGCCGTGATGAGCTCGTTCATGAAGGCCTCGGCCGAGAGGTAGAGGACGCGTGCTTCGGGGCGGCGCGCGAGGAGCTCGTGGCCGATGGCGTTGGCGAGGTGGGTTTTTCCGAGGCCGACCCCACCGTAGAGGAAGAGCGGGTTGTAGCGCTCCCCTGGCTGGTGCGCCACGGCGAGCGCGGCGGCATGGGCGAACTGGTTACCCGACCCCACCACGAAGCTCGCGAAGGTGTAACGCGGAACCAGACCGTCGGGTCGGTGGGTTTCCGAGTTGCGATGGGGCGGAACCCTGGAGAAAAGCTCTTGCTGTTTCGGGCCCGACCTTTTTTCCACAGGATTATCCACAGCCTGTGAATTTTTGGAAATGCACGTGGAATCCACTATTTACGAGACGCGTCCCGACCTGGATCCCCCACTACACCCGCGCAAGGGAGTGCAGGGACCGTCGGGGGTGACGCAGCGAGCAGCAGGATGTATTTTGTCCCGCAGTCGACCGGAGCACCCATGCGCGAGCTCACGTACGAAAGCATAGCCTACTGGGAAAAACTCTACGAGGACTTCCGGAGAAACCGGGCCGAGGTGGACCCTACTTTGGCGCGGTTTTTCGCGGAAATCGAGGGGGACGGAGGTCCGGGGAGGACCCGGGCGGAGAGCGAGCCCGTCGCCGTGGGTGTGTACGGTCTCGTCCAGGCGTACCGGGAGCTCGGGCACCTTGCGGCGGAGCTGAACCCTCTCGGTGGGAATCCGACCGAGCATCCGCTGCTCGACCTGGGGCAGTTCGGTTTTCGCCCCTCGGACCTCGACCGGATCGTTCCGCCGGGCGGCTTCCGCGGTCTCGGGCAGGTGCGGCTCCGCGATCTCCTCGGGGCTCTCCGTGAGACCTACTGCCGTACCGTGGGCGTCGAGTACAGCGATCTTCCCGTCAAGGAAGAGCGCGAGTGGCTCCAGGAGCAGATGGAGCCCTGCCGCAATCGGCCCGCTCTCTCGGCGGGGGAGAAGAGAAAGATCTTCGAAAGGCTCCTGGTCGCGGAGAGCTTCGAGAAGTTTCTGCAGCTGAAGTACCCGACGCAGAAACGTTTTTCCCTCGAGGGGGGCGAATCCCTCATTCCTCTGCTCGACACCCTCGTCGAGACCGCCGCGAACGAGGGCGCCGAAGAAATCGTGATCGGGATGGCTCACCGCGGGCGGCTCAACGTCCTCGCCCACGTGCTGCGCAAACCGGTCGAAATGATTCTCGCGGAGTTCGAGGGGACGGGCCTCGCCGAGGACGCCCACGGCGACGGTGACGTGAAGTACCACCAGGGTTTTTCGCACGACCACACCACGGAAAGCGGGCGCAAGATCCATCTCTCCCTGAGCCCGAACCCGAGCCACCTGGAGTGGGTCGACCCTGTCGTCGAGGGGATCGTCCGCGCCAAACAGGAGCACCTGCGAGATACCGAGCGGCGGAGAGTCGTCCCTCTTCTGATCCACGGCGACGCGGCCTTCACCGGGCAAGGGATCGTCGCCGAGACCCTCATGCTCTCCGGCCTGCGGGGGTTCCGCACGGGCGGAACGATCCACGTCATCTTGAACAACCAGATCGGCTTCACGACTCCCCCCGAGAACTGCCGTGCGACGCCTTACGCGAGCGACCTGGCGAAGACGATTCGCGTGCCGGTCTTCCACGTGAACGCCGACGACCCGGAGGCGGTCGTGCACGTCGCGCGGCTCGCTGCTCGCTTTCGGCAGAAGTTCCGGAAGGACGTGATCATCGACCTCGTGTGCTATCGCAGGCACGGCCACAACGAACTCGACGACCCGACGTACACGCAGCCCGTGCTCTACAAGAAGATCGCCGAGCACCCCACGGTGCGCACTCTCTACGAGGCTCGGCTCGTTGCCGAGGGAGTGCTCGACCCCGTGCAGGTCGAGGATGCCGAGCGGTCGCGGCGGGAGCTTCTCGAGGCGGCGCTGGAATACGCGCGACAATTCCGTCCGCGCCAGCAGGTTTTCGCGTTCGGCGGCCTGTGGCAGGGGCTCGGGTGGGCGTCGGGGGACTGGGGTGCGGACACGGCGGTCCCCAGGGAGGTACTCGAGAAGATCGTTCGCGTCTTCGAGCGTGTCCCCGACGGCTTCCGGCCGCATCCCCGGCTGCTGCGTCTCATGCGCAACCGGGCCCGCATGCTCGAGGGGGAAGGGCGCGTCGACTGGGCCTGCGCGGAAGCTCTCGCGATCGGCTCGCTTCTGCTCGAAAAGCGGAACGTGAGGCTTTGCGGGCAGGACAGCGGCCGTGGGACGTTCAGTCAGCGGCACGCCGTCTGGTACGACTACGAAACGGGCGAGCCCTATGTCCCTCTCGACCACATCGCCCCGGAACAGGGTCGCTTCGAGGTGGTCGACAGCCCGCTTTCCGAGGCCGGCGTCCTCGGCTTCGAGTACGGGATGAGTCTCGCCGACCCGCATCGGCTCGTTCTCTGGGAGGCGCAGTACGGCGACTTCTGCAACGTCGCCCAGGTTTTCATCGATCAGTTCCTCGCGAGCGCCGAGTCGAAGTGGCACCGGATGAGCGGCATCGTCCTGCTTCTGCCGCACGGCTACGAGGGCCAGGGACCCGAGCACTCCAGCGCCCGGCTCGAGCGGTTTCTCCAGCTCTGCGCGGAGGAAAACCTCCAGGTCGCCAACCCCACGACTCCGGCGCAGTACTTCCACGTTTTGCGGCGACAGCTCGCGAGGAAATTCCGCAAGCCGCTGGTCCTCATGACGCCCAAAAGTCTCCTGCGCCACCCGCTCGTGGTCTCGCCCGTGCGCGAATTCACGGACGGGTGCTTCCGCACGGTTCTCGACGACCCCGAAGTCCATGACCCGGCGCGCGTACGGCGGTTGATCCTCTGCAGCGGCAAGGTGTTCTACACCCTCCTGGAGGCCCGCCGCGGGCGCGAAGTGGAAGGCGTGGCGCTCGTGAGGCTCGAGCAGCTCTACCCGTTTCCCTCGCGGGAGCTTGCCGCGCTGCTCGAACGGTACCGCCACGCCGCCGAGGTGTTCTGGGTCCAGGAGGAACCCCGGAACATGGGAGCGTGGCAATTCGTACGCGACCGCATCGGGTCGGTCCTCGGGGACCGGCCGATCGTTTACGTCGGGAGGGACGAGGCGGCGAGCCCGGCCACCGGCGTCTACGCCGTGCACGAGGTGGAGGAGGCGGAACTCGTCCGCCAGGCCCTCGGGGGCGACGCTTGGCAGGGGCCGGTTGCGATGTCCGGAGGTGCGGAGTATCGAGACGAGGCCCATGGAAGCGGTTGAAGTACGGGTCCCGCCGCTCGGCGAGTCGATCACGGAGGCCGTGATCGTTCGGTGGCTCAAGGAGCACGGGGCCGAGGTGCGCGCGGACGAGATCCTCGTCGAGCTCGAGACGGAAAAGGCGAACGTGGAAATCCCTGCCGAGCGGGAGGGGGTGCTCGAGATCCTGCGCCAGGAGGGTGAGACGGTGCGCGTGGGCGACGTGGTGGCACGGATCGCTCCTGCGGGGGAACGGCGCGCCCCGCAGGGTGCGCCGGCGAAGCCCGCTTCGGAGTCGAAGCCAGCGCGTCCGGCGGAGCGGCGCGAGGTGCCGCAGGAGACACCCGGGACGGGGACCGCGAAAGAGACGCCCGCGGCGAAGCCTCCCGAACGTTCCACGACCGCTCCTGCGGCGAAGGTCACCCCCCTGGCACGCCGCGTCGCGGCGGAACACGGGGTCGACGCGGCGAGAATCTCGGGGTCGGGGCCCGGTGGGAGGGTGACCAAGAGCGACGTCCTCGCACGGGTGCCCACGCCCTCGGGCGCAGAGGTGGGCGAGGAGGGGCGGGTTCGGCGGGTGCCGACTCCTTCGGCGGAGGGCGAGGCCGAAGAGGAGCGGGTCCCGATGACACCCATCCGGCGGCGGATCGCGGAACGGCTTCTCGCCGCACGCCGCGAGACGGCGACGCTGACCACCTTCAACGAGGTGGACATGAGCGCCGTCAACGAACTCCGTCGTCGGTATCGGGAGGCGTTCGAGCGAAAGCACGGGATTCGCCTCGGGCTCCTCTCGTTCTTCGCCCGCAGTTGCATCGCGGCGCTGCGCGAGATCCCCGTTCTCAACGCACAGATCGACGGGGCCGACGTGGTGTACAAAAAGCACGTCCATCTCGGCATTGCCGTGAGCACCCCGCGCGGCCTCGTGGTTCCCGTGGTGCGTTACGCCGACCGGCTCTCGTTCGCGGAGCTCGAGACCGAGATCGCGCGGCTCGCTGCGCGCGCACGAGAGGGAAAGCTCTCCGTGGACGAAGTGACGGGCGGCACGTTCACGATCACGAACGGCGGGGTCTTCGGATCCCTTCTCTCGACCCCACTGCTCAACCCGCCCCAGAGCGGGATTCTCGGGATGCACAAGATCCAGGAGCGGCCCGTGGTCGTCGACGGGCAGATCGCCGTCCGGCCCATGATGTACGTCGCGCTTTCCTACGACCACCGGCTCGTCGACGGCGAGCAGGCGGTGACCTTTCTCGTGCGGGTCAAGGAACGCCTCGAGGACCCGGCCCGGTTGCTGCTCGACCTTTGAGGCCGCCGGGCGGGAGGCAGACGAACCGCAAGCGGTCCGCGTCGCGCCCGAGCCGGGTTTCCGCGGCGAACAGGAGGGACCGGGACCCGATCGAAGTCCCGCGAGGGACGACGAAGGGGACGAAGGACGTGCACGTGGCCGCCGACCCGTGGGGGAGTGCGGGCAGGCGCGAGAGCAGCCCGGTCACGTTGGCGAGGTCCGTGGGATCGCGCGAATCGAAAGGGCTCGGGCGGACGAGCCTGTAGGCGTCGATGGGGGCCGTGGGATCGCATTCGGGAGTGCGAAGGTCGACGACGTTCAGGCAAGCGGAAAAGAGGAACGTGCACTGGCCCGGAGTCGCGTCGGCATCGCAGGAAGGGTCGCCGTCCTCGCACGGGATGCGGACGCGCGAGCTCCGCGGAGGCAGCTCGACCCCCGCGATGTCCCACTCCACCTGGCAGTCGCGGCGGCGCCCCGCGCCGCCGGGCGTGAGGGTCCGGAAGCGCTCGAGCCGCGCTAGCGCGGCTGCGATGTCCAGGCGCGGAAACGTGGCGCAATCCGCTCGGCAGAGGCGCCGGTTCTCCAGAGGGTGACCCGAGGCGGAGAGCACGTCGACCAGGGCGGGCAGGTGCAGGCGGGGGACGAGAGGGGCGAGGAGCGCCAGGGCCCCGGCTACGTGGGGCGTGGCCATGGACGTTCCGCTCAGGACCGCCGTGCCCCCTCCCGGACTGTCCGAGACGATCCCCACGCCGGGGGCGAGAAGCGCCACGCCGGGGGCGAGGTTCGTGAACGAAGCGATATCGTCCTCCTTCGTGGTCGCGCCCACGGCGGCGAACCCGCTCACGCAGGCGGGGGCGGGAAGAACGCCGTCCCGACCCAGATTTCCCGTGGCTGCCACGACGACCGTCCCCCTTTCCCGTAGGGTGCGCGCGAGATCCGCGAAGGCCATCGTGAAGGCGTTGGCTTCGTCGCAAGGCGGCTGGAAGAGGGCGTCGCTCACGAGGCTCATGTTCACGACGTCCACGTCGGGCCTTCGCGTCGCGATCCAGTCGAGGGCCGCGATCCAGTCCGCCAGATTCCCTCGCGTCGTGTCGTCGAGGACCCGGACGGCCAAAAGCCGCGCTTCCGGGGCGATCCCCGGTGCGGAGACGCGTCCCGCCGAGGCGACGATTCCGGCGACGTGGGGACCGTGCACGGCGTGGGACGCAGCGCTCCCACCGCCGCTCATGCGCGTGCCGCCGTCCGGGCAGCAGCTGCGGGTGCAGAAGCACTCCTCGTCGACGATTCGGCCCTCGACGTCGGGGTGAGAGCTGTCCACTCCGGTGTCGAGTACGGCGACGAGCGTCCCCGCGCCCCGCAGCCCCAGGGCATGTGCCGTGGGTGCGCCTACCAGAGGCCCGCTCTCGGCGAGGGCTCCCCCGCCCTCGATCAGAGGGGAGAAAGCCGTGGCTTCTCGGGCGAGACGGCGGACGTCTTCCGCCGGGATGCGTAGGGCGAGCGCCGCGACGCTGCGGTAGAGGCGCACGAGCCCGAAACGGGTACCGACGCGGCGCAAAAGCCGCCGCTGCCGGAGCCGTATTTCCGCGCGGGGCTGCGCCGGCCCTCGTGCGAGCAGGAAAAAAACCTCTTCGCTTCTTTCGCCGGCGCGCGCCCAGGCGCAGAAAGAGATACCGAGTGCGGCGAGCGCGAGAGCGGCGCGGGTTTTTCCGTTTGCGGAGCGCACGGGTGCGGTGGCATACAATCACCCCCCGTGGACGCGTCAAGCGTGCCGGGCATGTTTTCTTCGCGCCGCCGGACCCCGGGGAGCCGGAGCCAGCGGTCGGTCGTTTTCGGCCGAAACGGCATGGCCTCGACGAGCCAGCCCCTGGCATCGCTCGCCGCCCTGGACATCCTCCGTGCCGGAGGAAGCGCCGTGGATGCGGCGGTGGCGGCGTCGGCGCTTCTTTCGGTCCTCGAGCCTTACAACACGGGTCCCGGGGGGGATTGCTTTCTGCTGGTGTGGTGGGAGGAGGAAAAAAAGCTCTACGGTCTCAACGGAAGCGGCCGGGCACCGCGGCGCGCCACTCTCGAGGCGTACCGCGAGCGGGGATTCCAGGAAGTCCCCTACCACGGGATCTTCTCGGTCACCGTTCCGGGCGCCGTCGACGCCTGGTGCTGTGCGCTCGACCGCTTCGGGCGGCTCGGCCTCGCACGTGTTCTCGAACCGGCCATTGCCCGGGCGGAAGAGGGAGTCCCGGTCGGGGAAGTGGTGGCCTACGAATGGGGACTGATCGTCGCGTCGGGCCTTCTCAGGCAGGCGGAAGCCAGGAGGGTCTTCGCGCCCGAGGGGCGTGCGCCGTCACCGGGGGAGTGCGTGAGGTTTCCCGAGCTCGCCCGCACGTTCCGGCGCCTCGCGGAGGGAGGGCGCGACGAATTCTACGAGGGCGAGCTCGCGCGCGAGCTCGTCGCCTTCTCTCGGGCCGAGGGCGGACTTCTCGACGAGGAGGATCTCCGGAGCCACCGTTCGAGTTGGGTCGAGCCGATCTCGACGACGTACCGTGGCTACCGGCTTTTCGAGATCCCCCCGAACGGGCAGGGAATTGCCGCGCTCCTCGGGCTCAACATCCTGGAGAACTTCGACGTGGACCCGGCTTCTCCCGACGGCATCCACTACCGGATCGAGGCGGTGAAGCTCGCGTACGCGGACCGCGGGCGGTACGTCGCGGACCCCGAACACGCTCCGGTCCCCGTCGACGAGCTGCTCTCGAAAGATTACGCGCAAGGAAGGGCCGCCCTCGTGCATCCCGCCCGAGCTCTTCCCGGTGCGAGTCCCGGACGGGTCGCGACCGGAGGCGACACGGTGTGCCTCGTGGTGGCCGACGCGTCCGGCAACGTGGTCTCCCTTCTCTCGAGCCTCTACGGGCCGTTCGGCTCCGGACTGGTCGTGCCCGGCACGGGTGTCGCGCTCCAGAACCGCGGGCGCGGGTTCGTACTCGACCCCGCGCACCCGAACTGTCTCGCCCCGGGGAAGAGGCCTTTCCACACGATCATCCCTGCCATGCTTTTCGACGGCGAGAGGCCGCTCGTGGCCTTCGGGGTCATGGGTGGCGACATGCAGGCGCAGGCGCACGTGCAGGTGGTCTCGAACCTCGTCGACGGCGGCTGGAACGTCCAGGAGGCGCTCGACGAGCCGAGATTCCACTACCTCGAGGCGAACCGCGTGGCGCTCGAGGACTCGTTCGAGGAAGCGACGAAGAGGGACCTCGCGCGGCGCGGCCACAGGGTCGAGCCGGAGGACGCGGCCCTCCTTCGCGGCGGATTCGGCGGGGGCCAGGGCGTGATGGTCCATCCGCGTACCCGCGTCTACTGGGGGGGTGCCGACCGGCGCAAAGACGGCCTGGCCTTGGGCTCTTGAGGCCGGCCGGGCCCTGGACGCGAGCGGGGCCCTGAGGTATCCGGGGCCCGATGCGGGACGAGGACTGGCTCCGGGCGCTCACGGCGAGGACGCTCGCCGGAGATGCGGCCACGCGCGAGGACCTGCTTCGCATCCTCGCCTGGCCTGCCGAGGAACTACCCCGGCTTCTCCGGGCCGCGCGCGAGGTGCGGGAGCGGTACTGGGGGCGCCGGGTCAAGCTCTGCATGCTGCGGAACGCGCGGAGCGGCCTCTGTCCGGAGGACTGCCACTACTGCTCGCAGTCCGCCGTTTCCCGGGCGCCGATCCCGCGCTATCGCCTCCAGGGACTCGAGGAGCTCGTGGAGGCCGGGCGCCGGGCCGTGGCTGCGGGAGCCCGGCGGTACTGCATGGTCGCGAGCGGGCGGGGGCCCAGCGATCGCGACGTGGAACACTTCGCCGAAGCCGCTCGGCGGCTCAAGGCGGAGTTCCCCTCCCTGGAAATCTGCGTCTCGCTCGGCATTCTCTCCGAGGAGCAGGCGCGGCGGCTCGGCGAGGCCGGGGTGGGCTGGGTCAACCACAACCTGAACACGAGCGAGCGCTTTTACGCTCGCATTTGCACGACGCACACGTACCAGGACCGCGTGCGCACGGTCCGGAACGTGGCTCGCGCGGGGCTTCGCACCTGCTCGGGTTTCATCGCCGGGATGGGCGAGCAGGACGAGGATCTCGTGGACCTGGCCCTGGCGCTGAGAGAGCTCGAGGTCGACTCCCTGCCCGTGAACTTCCTCCACCCCATCCCCGGGACCCCGCTCGAGGGCAAGAACGAGCTCGACCCGGCGCGCTGTCTCGCGATCCTGTGCATGGCCCGCTTCGCGCACCCCCGGGCGGATCTTCGCGCCGCGGGGGGACGGGAACTCCACCTCGGGTGGTTCCAGCCCCTCGCTCTCTTTCCGGCGAACTCGCTCTTCGTCGACGGGTACCTCACGACTCCGGGCGACCCGGCCGAGCCGACTCGCAGGATGGTGGAGGCTCTGGGCCTCGAGGTGGAGGCGGAACCGTCAGCGGAGGCTGCGCGCGAGGTCGTGTAGGCTCCCGACGAGGAAGATCTGCAGGAAGTAGATCCCCACGATCACGACGAGCGGCGAAAAATCGATCCCTCCCGCGAAGACGGGAAGCGCGCGGCGGACGCGCGACAACACGGGTTCGGTCGCGCCGTAGAGGAAGCGGACGATCGGATTGTAAGGGTCCGGGTTGACCCAGGATACGAGCGCTCGGGCGACGACGATCCAGAGGTAGAGCCAGAGGACGAGGTCCAGTGCCCTTGCGAGCGCCAGGAGGAAGTTGGCGAGGACGAGCATGTCCCGCTTTTAGCCGCCTCCCGGGCCCCGGACAAGCTCGCTTTCAGCTCCCACCCAGCTCGCGGGAGCGCCTGGTGGCGGCCTCGATCGCCGCGACGACGGCCTCGAAGAATCCCCGCCGCTCGAGCTCTTCGAGACCGGCGAGCGTCGTCCCGCCGGGTGAGGTGACCATCTCCCGCAGGCGTTGGGGGGACTCCCCGGACTCCACGAGCATGTGCGCCGCGCCGAGCAGCGTCTCGAGGGCGAGTTTCTGTGCGAGCGGGAGCGGGAGGCCGGCTTTCTCTCCCCCGGCGATCAGAGCCTCGGCGAACCGATAGACGTAGGCGGGTCCGCTACCCGCGAGCCCCGTCACGGGGTCCAGAAGGTCTTCCCGCTCGACGGCGAGCGCCGAGCCCACGGCTCGAAAGAGCTTCAGCGCGAGCCGCTGGTCGCCGACCGTGGCCCGTCTCCCGCGCACGAGGACCGACATGCCCCGCCCTAGGAGCGCAGGGGTGTTCGGCATGACCCGGACGACGCGCGCGGCCTCTCCGAGCCGCCCTTCGATGCGCGCCGTGCTCACCCCGGCAGCGATGGACACGACCAGGTGTCGGCCCGTGACGGCCGGCCGGATCTCTTCGAGCACCGAGTCGAGGACCTGAGGCTTGACCGCGAGCACCACCGTGCGAGTTTTCTCGACCACTTCGACGTTCTCCGCCGTCGTTCTCACCCCGAGGCGGCGCGAGGCGAGCCGGCGTTTCACGGGGTCCGTATCGCTCACGAGGATTTCCTTCGGGCGGTAGAGCCGAGCGCGCAAAAAGCCGCGGACGAGCGCCGTGGCCATGTTCCCCGCCCCTACGATTCCGACGCGGGGCATTCGGTGCCGGGTCTCGGACATGGGGTGCTGCCTCCTTCTTCGGGGTCTTTCTCGCGCGGGCCGAAGATCGCGCGGCCGATTCGGACGAGCGTGGCGCCCTCGGCGACGGCGAGGGCGAAGTCGTCCGACATTCCCATCGAAAGCTCCGGGAGCGGAGCGAGCCGGCAGAGGTCGTCGCGGAGTTCGCGCAATCTCCGGAACACCCGCCGTTTCTCTTCTTCGCTCGCGCCGAGCGGCCCGATCGTCATCAGGCCCTCGAGCCGGATTCCGCCGAGGTTCGCCGCTTCCTCGACCGCGGCGGGAAGCTCTTCGGGGAGAAAGCCGGCCTTCGTCGGCTCCCGCGCCACGTTCACTTCGAGAAGGACGGGCACGGGACGCTCCCTGCACCGACCGATTCGGTCGAGGGTGCGGAGGAGGTCGAGCCGGTCCGCGCTTTCGATCACGTCGAAGAGCGCGGCGGCTTTCCCCGCCTTGTTCCGCTGCAGCCTGCCGACGAAGTGCCACTGCGCGGGTAAGCCCACGAGCGGTCTTTTCTTTTCCGCTTCCTGCACGTAATTTTCCCCGACGATGCGCACCCCGGCTTCGATGGCGGCACGGACGAGCGGGGCGGGCTTGCCCTTCGCGACCGCCACGAGCCGCACGTCCGACGGGTCCCTTCCGGCTCCGCGCGCCGCGGCGGCCATGGCGGCGAGGACGGCGCGAACGTTCGCCCGCACGTCAGGTCGTTCGGCCATCGAGAAGACCGTGCTCTTCGAGGGCCCGCCGTACGGTGCCGAGAGGGAGTCCCACGACGTTGGAACGGGATCCCCGTACTTCGAGGACGAACTCGGAAGCCCCTCCCTGGAGCGCATAGGCTCCGGCCTTGTCCAAGGGCTCTCCGCTCCGCACGTAACGGTCGATTTCCTCGCTCCGGAGCTCGCGAAAGCGCACCACGCTCGCGCAGGCCTCGTCGAGCCGGGCCGTACCGTCGGGGTCGAGGAGGACGACACCGGTCCAGACCGTGTGTTCGCGGCCGGAGAGCGACTCGAGCATCCGGCGGGCGTGGAGCGCGTCGCGGGGTTTGCCGAGGATCCTCGCGCCGAGCGCGACCTCCGTGTCCGCGGCGAGGATCCACGAGTTCGGACGCAGGCGGCGGACCTGCGCGGCTTTGTCGCGCGCCGCGCGCCGCACGAACTCTTCGGGTCTCTCGCCGGGCCGGGGTGACTCTTCGGCGTCGGGAGGTACCACCTCGAAGGGTACGCGCAAGCTCGCGAGCAACCGGTGGCGTCTGGGGGAGGAGGAAGCGAGGACGAGCATATGCTGGGTTTGTTCCCTTGGGGTGCGGCGGTTGTCAACTCGTGCCTGCGGCGAGCGTTTTTCGGGTTTCTCGTGGCGATGCTGCTCGCCGGCTGTCCGGGCCGCCTTCCGGTCCCGCCGGTCGTGTCCGCGCCCTCGGTGGAAGATCCGCCCGCGGCGCTACGCGAAGCTCTCGCGCGGCTCGAGCGCGGAGAAGCGCGCACCGCGGCTTCCCTTTTCGAGGCGCTCGCGAGCGTCGAGCCCGCGACGGAGGACGCCTGCGGATACTTTCTCGGCCTGTCCCTCGCGAGAACGGGCGAGACCGGAAAAGCCCGTGAGGCCTGGCTCGCGGTCGTCGACCGGCACCCGGAAAGCGTGTGGAGGCCGAGGGCCCTTCTCGAGCTCGGGCGCCTGGCCGTGGTCGAGGGCCGTCCCGACGAGGGCGAGAAGTTCCTCCGGATGGCTTTGGAGGGGGAGGCAAGCCGCGACACGGTCCTCGAGGCGCGCGTGGAACTCGCCAAGGTTTTCGTGCTCCGGGGGGACATCGCCGGCGCGCTCGGGGAGCTCCGGGAGGTCCGTCTTCGGGGCGTAGGAACGTCCGCGGCCCGCTCGGCCAAGGAGCTGCAACGGCGCATCCTCGGCCTGCCGGAGGCACCCCGGTGGGGCCGGGAGGACTGGCTCCGCGAAGCCGAGGTTCTTCTCGAGGAGAGAGACTTTGTCGCGGCGGAGGCGGCTGCCCGGAACGCCGATCCCGCGGAAGCGGACGCCGACGCCCTCTGGGCGCTGGCCCGGGCCCTCCGCGGGCAGAAAAAGCGCGCGGCAGCCGCCACCGTCTACGGCCGGTTCGCGGCGCTGCACCCTGGGGACGCGCGGGTTCCCCGAGCGCTCTTCGAGCTCGCCTCGCTCCTCTGGAACGCGGACGAGGACGTGGCGGCGGAAGCGGCGTTCCGGGCGTTCCTGCGTCGGTTTCCTGCCCACGAGCTCGCCGCCGACGCCTGGTACGCGCTCGGCCGGATCGCGGAGTCGAAGGGACGCTTCGGGGAGGCGAGGCGGTTCTACGAAAGGACGCTCGCGTCCCGACCGTCCGCGCGTCTGCGGGAAGAGGCCGGGTGGAGGATCGGCTGGGTTCTCTACCGCGCGGGTCGTTGGGTCGAGGCATCCCGCGCCTTCGGGCAAGCGGCGCGCCGCGGGTCCTCGGGCGCGCTGTACTGGCAGGCTCGGGCGCTCGAGAGGAGCGGGAAGCGCGGCGACGCGGTGCGCCTTTTCGCGCGGTTGGTTCGCGAGTCGCCGCACGACTACTACGCGTGGCTCGGCGAGCTGCGGCTGGGACTGGGCTCGGCCCCGAGGACCGGTACCCCGCCGGGGCCGCTCCCCGACCTGGAACCCCCGCCGGGGCTGCCGGACTACCACCTCCGGCGCTACCGCATCTGGAGGCGCTGGAATTTCCGGGAGTTCGCCTGGGAGGAGCTCGCGGCGCTACGGAGGGCCGCCCGCACGCGTTCCGAGATCCTCTACGTGCTCGTCGAGAGTCTTGCCTCGGACGACTATCCGGGCGCGTGGGCCCTGGTGCGCCGCCTGGACGGAGGGCTCGGTTCCCTCCCCGCGGAACTCGGCCTTCGGCTGCGGTACCCGCTGGCTTTCTGGGACGTCGTCCGCCGGGAGGCGGAGCGTCACGACCTCGATCCCTTCCTCGTGCTCGCCTTGATTCGGCAGGAGAGTTTCTTCGATCCCCGCGCGCACTCTCCTGCCGACGCTCGCGGGCTCATGCAGCTTCTCCCCACGGTGGCCGCCGAAGAAGGAGCCGCGGCCGGGCTCGGGTCGGAGGTGACCGCAAAGCTCGACGACCCGGAAATCAACGTCGCTCTCGGCGTCCGACACCTCCGGCGGCAGCTCGACCGGTGGAAGGGGGACGTCGTGAAGGCGCTGGCTTCCTACAACGGTGGGTGGCCTGCCGTGGAACGGTGGGTGGCCCGCTTCGGCGACCTGGAACTCGACGAGTTCGTCGAGAGCATCACGTATCGCGAAACCCGTGACTACGTGAAGCGGGTGCTGACGCACTACCGCGCCTACCGCGCCTACTACGGCGGCCTCTCTCCCCGGGCCCCGCTGCGGCTCGTCGAGGCGGCCGTGCCTAGGGCGTGACCCCGGCGCACCCGGCCAGGCAGAGCACTTCGGCGTCGGCACACGCTCGAAGGGCCGAGTCCTTCTGGCGGCGGCAGTCCCGGAAGCACGGCCGCCGCTCGGGCCCTCTCGGGCAAGTGGCCTTGCACTGCTTTTCGTCCTGCTTGGCCGAGCGGGCACAGGCTCGCGAGGCGTCGCGACAGTCTCGGACACACTCTCCGTCGATGGGGTCCACGCACGTCTCGCGGCACGTCGTCCGGGACCCATCGCAGGCTTCGCGCGCCTCGAGCCAGGACGCCTGAGCGAGGTCCAGACAGTCGCGGCGCGCGAGATTGCAGTTCGAGCGGCAGTTCTCGCAATCGTCGAGACAGGCCTCGAGGTTCGTCGAACAGGCTTCCTGGCAGGTCGTGTCGCCTTCCGCGCACTGACCGAGACAGGCCTGGTGGGCGCTCTCGCAGTCGGCCGGGCACGTTTCCGCGTTCGCTTCGCACGCGGACCGGCAGAGGTCCCGCTGCTCCGTGCAGTCGGCGCGCGCGACGCGCCGGGTCGCCTGCTCCGAGTGGACACAGGCGCGGCGGATCTGGTTGCAAACGCTCCGGCAGGTATGGGCGTCCGCGGTTGCCCACCCCGCGACCAGGGCGCCGAGCAGTGCGGCAAAAAACATCCCGGAAAGCTTTCGCATGTTCGCCCCCCTTTCGCGTTTTTCCTTCTCCCAGGCTAGGGCAGTTCGGAAGGGGCTGTCAATCCGGTGGTTTTTTCGCGAAAGGCCGCTTCGGCTAGCCGTCTTGCTCGACCGAGAAGGCACACGTGCCGCCGACCCAGGTTTCGACCACGGCGGGGGGACGCTCCGGGTCGAGCTCCCCCTCGAGGACGACCAGGTCCGCTCTTTTTCCCTCCCTGAGACTGCCACGCTCGTTTTCCTGCCCGCCCGCGCGGGCCGCGCCGAGCGTGAAGGCTCGGAGCCACTCTTCGAAAGGAACTGCTTCTTCGGCCAGGAGAACTTCCCCTCCGGCGGTTCTGCGGGTGGACCCGCGCGCGGCGCCGAGGAGCGGCGCGGAAAAGGCACAAGGATGGTCCGAGGAGGCGGCGAGCTCGAGTCCGGCATCCCGGAGACTCGCGAAAGGGAGCCACAGGAGGTCCTCGAACCGGACGTCTCGGACCGCACGCCCGATGTGGTCGACGAAAGCCGGCTGGACGACGGGTGTCACGCCCAGGGTCGCCATGCGCCGGATCTGGCGCGGAGAAGCGAGCACGACGTGCTCGATGCGGAATCGAACGGGGCGGGCTTTCCGCTTCCGCCGATATGCCTCGATCGCGTCGAGCGCCGCTTCGAGCCCGGCGTTTCCGATCGCGTGGATGGCGACGTCGAATCCACGTTCCGCCACCTCCCGAACGGCGACCTCGAGGTCCGGAAAGAGGGTGCCGTAGCGGACCCGCTCCCCGCCGAGGCAACCGTCGATGGCCGGAGCGGCGCCGCCGTCGGCGAAGAGCTTCCAGGCGCCGACGCGGAGCACCTCGGTTCCTTCTCCGGTCACCGCGCCCCCGAGACGCGAGAGCTCCGGAGGGAAAAAGAGAGCTTCGGGGTGCGGCATGGCGAGGACGGAAAGCGGCAAGTCCCGGAGCATCGAGCCGTACAGGGCTTCGGCACGCGGGGAACAGGCGGCGTCGTGCACGCACGTGACCCCCTCGGAGAGGAGAGTCCTCGCCCGGCCGAGGACGAGCTCCGGCCAGCGCTCCGGATCCCGGTAAGCGGCAAGGGAGCGAGCGTGCGCTTCGCTCCACGCCCGTTCGACGAGCAGCCCCGTGGGTTCTCCCCGCGCGTCTCGGACGATCTCGCCTCCGGGCGGGTCGGGCGTGGACCTGCCGATTCCGAGCTCCGCGAGGCCCCGGGAGTCGACGACTCCCTGGTGAAGCGAGTAGTGGGCGACCAACGTCGGACGCCCGAGGTCCAGAGAATCGAGGAAACCGCGATCGGGGACGAAGCCTCCATGGCCCTCGTCCCACCCGAAGCCGCGGATCCACGGCGCCTCGGGCTCTCGTCGGGCCTGCTCCCGCAGGGCCCGCGCGAAATCTTCGGGGGTCCGAGCCGTGGAAAGATCGGCCCAGAGAGGGTGGAGCGCGGCGATCGAGAGGTGGTTGTGAGCGTCGACGAATCCGGGAAGGAGGAAGCGGCCCCGCAGGTCCCGCCGTTCGAGCCCGGGGAGGGAGAGCAGCTCCGGGCCCCCCACGCGGGCGATCCGATCTCCCTCGACGAGCAGGACCTCCGCCCGCGGACACCCGGGCTCCATCGTGAGGATTCGCCCCCCGAAAAAGGCGATGCGGCGCGGGCGGGTCACGACGTCGCCTCCGGGATCGCGAAAAGGGACCGGAGAACCCGCTGGAGGTGGCGTTTCGTTTTTCTCGCGAGGGACGGGTCTCGGCGAATGTCGCGGCCGAAGAGGTTCCGGTAGTGGTGCGCGGCCAGGGCGTGGTGGTGCAGGATCCCCTCCAGGGTGACCAGGAGGAGGCGCAGGTCGAAGCCTCTCGTCGCCACACCGGCCCCGCGAGCCGCCTCGCTCATGAAGCGCACCCAGCTCCGATCCCTCGAGGGGATGCCTTCGCCGAGGAGAGCGCGCGTCGCGAGGCGGACCTGTTCCGGATTCCGGAGAAAGAAGTCGAAAACCTCGTCGACGACGTGCTCGAAAAGCCGTGGCCGTGCGGGTTCGTTCTCGAGCGCCCGGCGCACGAGACTCCGGAGTTCGCGGTTCCAGGAATCCAGCACTTCCGCGAAGAGGTTCCTCTTCGACCCGAAGTGGTGCTGGATCGTGTGGACCTGGACCCCGCAGAGCCGGGCGAGAGAACGGAGCGACACGCCCCGGAAACCGTGACGTGCGAATTCCCGCCGCGCGACGCGGAGAATGCGCCGGCGGGTGCGAGCCGCCTCGGCGGCCGGGCGCCGTCCGGGGCCACGGGCCGTCAGCTTTTTTCCGGCCGGTCGCGGAGCAGGTAGAATCCCACGACGCACACCACGACCAGCGCCGCGACGACGCCCCACCACACCAGGTGGATTTCGCGAAGGACGTCCACCGAAGTTCCTCCCGAGCGTGTGATATTGTACGGCCATACAATATACGCCGCTCCGGAGCCCGTTCAAGCGGAAGAGCCCGAGAGGGCCGCTTCGAGAAGTCCCCGGAGACCCCCGAACGAGCCGTTCGAAAGGAGGACCACCACGTCGCCCGGGCGGGCTTCCCGCCGCACGAGCTCCACGATCTCGGAAACCTCGCTCGCCGCCACGGCCGGGACGTCGCGCATCCGGAGATCGGAGACGAGCTCCTCGGGGGAGAAAAGCTCCGCCGGAGGCACGGGGTCGTTCGGCTTCGTGGGGACGCGGGCGACGACGACCCGGTCCGCCGGAGCGAGGGCGGACGCGTACTCCTTCTGGAAAACCCTCCGGCGGCTCGTGTTCGACCGGGGTTCGAAGAGCGCCCAGAGCCGCCGGCCGGGGAAACGGGCGCGGAGCGCCCGGAGGGTCCCGGCGACCGCGGTGGGATGGTGCGCGAAATCGTCGACGATCGTGACGCCGCCGAACGTGCCCACGATCTCCTGCCTGCGCGCGACGCCCCGGAAACGCGCGAGTCCGGCCGCGATCTCTTCTCTCGAGAGCCCGAGGCGTCGCGCCAGCGCGAACACGCCGAGGGCGTTCCGCACGTTGATGTCGCCCGCGAGCGCGAGCCGGATCTCGCAGACCCTCCGCCCTCCGTGGACGACGGTGAACCGCACCCCGTCCTCTCCCGTCCGGACGTCGGCGGGCCGCCAGTCCGCCGAGGGGGCGAAGCCGAAGGTCTCGCCCCTTCTTCCCGAGGCGACCTCGAGAGCGTGGGGAAAATCGGCACAGACGACGAGCGGGGAATCGTGGGGCAGGGAAGCGACGAGGCGGCGGAAGGCTCGCCCGACGGCTTCGAGGTCGCGGTAGATGTCGGCGTGGTCGAACTCGACGGCCGTCAGGAGAAGAGCGCGGGCTCCGTAGTGGAGGAACTTGGGTCGTTTGTCGAAACATGCCGAGTCGTACTCGTCGCCCTCGACGACGAAGAGGGGTCCTCGTCCGAGGCGGAAGTTCGTGTCGAAGTCGAGCGAGTGGCCGCCCACGAAAAAGCTCGGGTCGCGGTCCGCGGACTCGAGAACCCGCGCCAGCATGGCGGTCGACGTCGTCTTGCCGTGCGTGCCCGCGACCACGACGGGCACGCGTCCTTCGAGGAAGAGCTCCCGCAGTGCCTGCGGAAAAGAGACGTACGGAAGACGCGCTTCCAGGAGAGCCTGCACTTCGGGGTTGCGAGCGGTCGCCACGTTCCCCACGACGACCAGGTCGGGACGGTCCGCGAGGTGGACAGGGTCGAACCCTTCGAACACCGGGATGCCCAGTCGTTGGAGGAGAAGGCTCGCCGGAGGGTAGACGCCCGTGTCCGAACCGCGGACGCGGTAACCCCGACTCCGGAGCATCCCGGCGAGCGCGCTCATCCCGACGCCCCCGATTCCGATCAGGTGGACGCTCCCGCCCGACCCGAGGGCACGGCGGGCCGTGCCGGGAGCGGGAAGTGGGATGCCGGGGCCGTTCGCGCTCACCGGACCGCCTCCACGACGAGGTCGTGGAGTCGAGGGCGGAACTCTCGGATCTCGTCGTTCTCCCGCGTCGGGTGGACGCGGTTGGTGAGGAACACGACGAGGAGGTCCTTTTCCAGGTCGAGCCAGACCGACGTGCCCGTAAAGCCGAGGTGACCCACGGTGTGCGGCGAGAACCGGCTCCCGGTGCTCGACCCCCGCGGGCTCGGGGTGTCCCAGCCGAGCGCCCACGTCGAGCCCGGCACGGACTCGTCTCGCGTCCAGAAGGTCCGCACGAGGTCGGGAGGAAAGAACGAATCCTTGCCCTCGTAGCAGCGCTGGAGTCGGGTGACGAGTGCCTCGATGTCCCGCGCCGAACCGAAAAGCCCCGCGTGCCCGGCGACGCCCCCCATGGCGTAGGCGTTGTCGTCGTGGACCTCGCCCCAGAGAAGTTTTTTCCGCCACGGGCAGCGTTCGGTGGGCGCGATCATGTCGAGGACCAGTTCGACCCGCCGAGTCCGCACGAGCGAGAGGTCGACGAAGGAGAGAGCGCGGAGCCCGAGCGGCCGGTAGATCCGGTCCTGGCAGAACCGATCGAGCGACACCCCGCTGATTTCTTCGACCGTCTCCCCGAGCAGCATGAAGCCGAGGTCGCTGTAGAGTGCCCTCGTTCCGGGTGGAAATTCCGGACGCTCACGGTGGATTTCCTGGTAGACGAAGGCTTTTGCGGCCGGACTTCCGAGGAAATTGATCCTGCCCCGCTTCCGTTCGACTTGCAGGATTTTCTTGTAGTACGGGCGCCACGCCGGAAGCCCCGAGGAATGGCTCAGCAGGTGCCGGAAGGTGACGTGCGTTTTTCCGTGGACGCCGAAGTTGTGGAAGAAGCGGGTGAAGCGGTCGTCGAGCGCGAGCTTTCCCTCGCGTACGAGCACGAGAATCGCGAGCGTCGTGGCGAGCGGCTTGGTGAGGGACGAAAGGTCGAAAATCGTGTCTTCCTTCATCGGCGTTCGTTCGGGCTCCAGGGTGCGGTAGCCGAACGCGCGGTGGTAGAAAACCCGATTGCCCTGCCGGACGAGGAGAACGGCCCCCGGGAACACGCGTCGTTCGATCGCGGCGTCGATTTCTCGCTCTACGGACTCGAAACTCACGAGCGTTTCCCGGGGAGACGGAGAAAGGGTTCGACGACCCGGAGCTCGTCGCCGGCGAGAGTCGCGCGCACACCGAGTGGCAAGGTGACGGTTCCGGTGCCGTGGCCGCTCGGGAGGCCCGCCACGACGGGATAGTGCCCGTCGGGACACACTTCGGAAAGAAGCTCGGCGAGGTCGTCCGGCGCGTTTTCGAAGCACCGTGGCATTTCCCCGAAGACGAGCCCCGCGACGTGTGCGAGCATCCCGGCTTGCCTCAACTGCACGAGCATCCTCTCGAGCCGAAAAGGTTTTTCGCCGACGTCTTCGAGAAAGAGAAGACAGCCGCTCGTTCGGAGGGACCAGGGGGTTCCGCAAAGGGAGGCGACGATCGAAAGGCACCCCCCGACGAGCGCGCCCGTCGCCTTCCCCTCTCGGAGTACCCAGGGGGCTCGGAAGCGGGCTTCCCGCTCTCCGGAGAGAAGTTCGACCAGAGCCTCGGCGGCTTCGGGGCGTTCGGCGAACTCCGAGACCGTGGGGCCGTGGAACGCGACCAGGCGCGAGTCCTGCACCAGGTAGGTGAGAAGAAACGTGAGATCGCTGTGGCCGACGAAGGGCACGGCCCGCGCGAAAAAAGACGGTTCGAGCGAGGGAAGAAGGCGGCCCGAGCCGAAGCCGCCGCGAGCCGAAAAGACGGCGTCGATCTCGTCGTCCGCGAACATCCGGCGGAGGTCCTCGAGGCGTTCGGAATCCCGCCCGGCGAGATAGCGGTACCGCGACGACGCGTGCGCCCCCACGCGGACGCGGAACCCGCGGGCCTCGAGCCAGCGGATCCCCTGCTCGAGGCGGCTTTCGTCGGTCGCGCCAGCGGGACTCACGATGCCGATCGTGCCCCCTCGAGGCAGGGCTTCGGGTAAGCGCATCCGCCCCTCAGCTAACACCGCTTCCCGGGCCGTGCAAAGCTGGCGGCCGGCCGACCGCTCGTGCTAGAGTGGCGGCATGACCAAGGCGGCCTTTGCGCGCACGGCAGCCGTGGGTTTCTTTTTCGCGCTGCTCGTCGGTTCCGCGGACGAAGCTCGTGCCGACCGTTGCGCCCACGTCCGCGCCCTCTTGCGCAGGGGCGTCGGCATCGCCGACGTCGCGAAGAAGACCGGTCTTCCCGCAAGCTTCGTCCGTTCTTGCTTGCGAGACCCGCGAGGGTTCGGCGCGGCAGGTTCTCCCCCCACGGGAGCTTCGGGACCACCGCCGGCGCGAGCGGCCGGACCGCCACCCTTGCGAGCGGGTGGACCCCCTCCGGCCGGTGCAGCCGGCTCGCCGCCGCTCGGGGCGGCAGGGCCGCCACCCGAGAACGCCGCCGGATTTCCGGGTCCCTGATTTCAACCGAAGAGCCAGCTGCGCCGACGCGGTGCTCCCGGCGGACGGGCCTCTTTCGAGACCTGCCTGAGACGCTCCTGGAATCCTTCGAGACGCCGGCGCTGGCGTTCCTCGAACTCGGCGAGCTCTCGGCGTCGCTTTTCTTCGAAGGCCTCGAAGTCGGCGGTCCACTCTCGGTGGAATTCCTCGAGGGCTTCGGCCACTCGCTGGTGCATGGGTAGCGTGACGACGAGCGAGCCGTTGCAGAAGGGGCAGTAGAAGACCACGCCGGCGCGAAAGTGGCGGAAGGCCACGGCGTAGACGCCGCCGCAGCGGAAGCACTCCACCGGGACTTCCCATTCTTCGAGGCTCGGAAGGCGGAGAGTAGACTCCGCCGCCGGTGCGGCAGCGGGCGCGGGCGCGGCGGTCGGCGCGGGTGGCTCGGGAGCCCTTTGCGGCGCCTGTTCGGGCGGGGTGGCCGGCTGGCCTTTCGTCTCCGGCGCGGGCGCGCCGGCCTTTCGGAATCGGGAGGGGAAGTCGGGCGGGAACTCTTTGTCCGGGTGGAGCCGCTTCGCGCGCTCGATCAGGACGTCTTCGGTTTCGGGCCGCTCGGGGTCGGGCACGCAGCAGTCGACGGGACAGACGGCGGCACATGCTTCGTGGTCGTAGAAGCCGACGCATTCGGTGCACTTGTCGGGAACGATGTAGAAGATGTCGGTGGCGAGCGGAGGATGTTTCACGCCGTCGAGCTCCCACTCGACGCCACCCGGGTAGATGGCCGTGTTGGGACACTCGGGCTCGCACGCCCCGCAGTTGATGCACTCGCTGGTGATGACGGTCGCCATGGTTCGTCCTCGTCCGAGCGACTAGCACGCTGGCAGGAACGCGGCAACTCGCCCTGCACCGCGGGGAAACCCGGCTCGCGCGAGCCCCGGGACGTTTTGCCCGCGCCCTCGCTGTGGTATCCTGCGAAACGTGAAGGTTCGCGAAGGAGCGACTCGATGGCCAGCGAGCGGGAAGTGACGGACTCGATCCTGCACGTCCTGCGTCCCTACGCGTCGAATTTCAGCGGGTCGTTGGGTCGTGGAGATCTCGTGATCCCCCAGCGGGAAATCCCGCGGGTGATCCACGAGATCGTGAACGTGCTCGCCCGGCTCGAGCAGAAAAGGGAGGCGAGCGACGGCGAGCTCTTCGACGTTCTCTACCGGTCGCGCCGTTTCGAGTCGGTCCAGGATCAGGTAGCGGAGCTTCGCCGCCACTTCGTCGTGCTCAAGCGCTGAGCGGAGCGTTCTTCGCTCCGTTGCAAATTCGGGCGCGTGCAGTATAAAAGGGCCACGCCCGTTGCAGGAGGGGTGGAGGCGATGGCGGAGTTGGTCGGGGGGTACACGACCCGGGAAGTGGCGCGGCTCACGGGTCTCACTCCTACGCAGGTTCGGCTCTACGCGCGCTGGGGAATCCTGCGGGGTGTCCGGAGGACCCTGCGTACCTACCGGTACTCCTTCCACGATCTCCTGGTCCTTCGCGCCGCCAAGCGCCTGCGCGACGCGGGCCTCCCGTGGCAGAGGATTCGCCGCGCGTTCGTGACGCTCCGCCGTGCGGGTGTGGAGCCGCCCGGAGTGTCGCTCGTTCGAGAGGGCAAGGCGATTCTCGCCCTGGCTCGCCGGCGGCGGTGGCGTGTCGAAGACGGCCAGCTCCTGTTCGACTTCGCGACCGGACAGAGGGAGCCTGCCCGCGTGATTTTCTTCTCTCCGGGAGACCGCCCTTTGACGGGCCGCGAATGGTACAACATCGGCGTCGAGCAGGAGAGCGTGTCGGTCGAGCGCGCCATCGAGGCCTACCGTCTCGCGCTCCGGCATGCGCCCGGGATGGCGGAGGCCCATATCAATCTGGGACGGCTCTTGCACCTGCGCGGAGAATGCGAAGCCGCTCGGGAGCACTACGCGCGGGCCATGAGACTCGATCCCCTGGACCCGATTGCGGCTTTCAACCTCGGGGTCGTCCTGGAGGACCTGGGACGGCCGCTCGAAGCCATCCGGATGTACCGGAACGCTCTGCGGCGCGATCCCCGACTTGCCGACGCCCACTACAACCTGGCTTTGCTCTACGAACGCAACGGGAAGCGCTCGGAGGCCCGCAGGCATTTTCTCGCCTATCGAAAACTCCAGCGAGCGCGAGCCGGAGAGCCGGAAGAATGAGGCCCGGGAGGGAGCGTCGGGGCTCGCACGGTCTCGTCCTTTTCTGGGTCGCCCTTTTTCTCGTCGCCGTGTCGGCCGCCTGCCACGCCGGAGAACCCGTGGCGGAAAAGGAACGGCTTCTCGCACGGCTTCGGTCGCACCCCACGGACCCGCAGGTTTTCGCCGATCTGGCGACCTGGCTCCTCCGCCGCGGGGAGGTCGCGCGTGCCCTCGAGGCCGCGCAGGAAGCCGTTCGACTGGCCCCGGACGCCCCGCAGTTCCGGCGGCTGGTGGGAATCCTCGCGGCCCTGCGGGGCGACGAAGCTCGCGCGGTCGCGGCGCTCGAGCGGGCTGCCGGTGCCGATCCGGAAGCAAGGGTTCTCCTCGGGGACTTCCGTCTCGCTCAGGCCTGGTTCGAATACCGCAAGGCGATCTGGGCCGCCGACCCGAGGAGGGATCTCGAGGACCGGTTGCGCGCCCTCGCGGCGGTGCGCGAGATCGCACCCGAAGCGGATCGGTTCATCGAACTCGGCGCCGAACTCGGCGACGGACAAGAGATGGTCGGCTGGTTGCCGCCCGTCTACCTGGGACCCGCGGGAGATCGGGTGGTCGTGGTGGAGAAGAGCGCGCAGACCTTGCGGCTTTACCGCAAGGTGGGGGACCGCCTGGTGCTCGAGGAGGTGTTCCCCTGTTCCACGGGACGAGGTGTAGGGGCGAAAAAACTCGAAGGCGACGGAAAAACTCCCGACGGAGTCTACCTGATCACGGATTTTCTCCCGGGGAACAGGTTGGCGGAGTTCTACGGGGATTTCGCCCTCCCGCTGAACTACCCGAACGCTTGGGATCGACGCGAAGGGAGGACCGGCCACGGCATCTGGATCCACGGGACGGATCGGCTCGCGCAAGCGTCGTGGGCGCGGGAAACGAGGGGGTGCATCGTCCTGCGGAACTCCGACCTTCTCGAACTCGCCGAGAGACTCGAACCCGGCGGCACCCCCGTGGTGGTGGCGGAACGAGTGGGTTTCGTTCCCGCCGATCGCTGGGAGGGCCGCGCGTCCCGCTTCCTTTCGGACTCGGCGCGCTCGCTCGTCGCCGTGGTCGAGTTCCCCGGATTCACGGCCACCATGGAGCGCACGGACGACGGTACGGTCGTGACCTACGCCCCGGCGGACGGCGGCGAGATTCTTCGAGAGGTGGTGCGGGCGATTCCGCCCCTCCGCTGGTCGGCCCTCTTCCGAGAACTTCGGGGCCGCGCCCGAGCGGAGTTGCTCGGCGCGCGTGTCGGACGGGAGGACGACGTCGCGTTCGTCGAGATCGAGACTTCCTGGCCGGTGCGGTTGCGCGGGCTGCACTCCGGATACGCACGTCGAGCGTACTTCGAGATCGAAGGTCTTCCCTCCGGAGGGTCGCCGCTCGTTTTGCCGGGAGACGGCCGTCCGATCGAGGAGGTCGCGATCCTTCCGAGCGGCCGCAAGTGGCCGCGGACGCGGATCGTCGTATCGCTCGGCGAGAGCGCGCGACACCGGACGGAACGCGAAGGCAGGGTGTGGCGCATCCGCTTCGAGCCCGACGTCGCCGCGGGCGTCGCCGCAAAATCCGGAGGGGAACGAGATGGCTGAATGGACTCGGGGGCTCGGAGGGTTGCTCCGCCGCTGGATCCGTGCGGTCGACGAAGACCGGATCGTGAGTCTGGAAAGAGAAGTGGAAAGGCTTCGCGCGGAGGTCGAGCTCTGCGTGAGACTTCTTCGCGAGCACGGGGACGGAACTCCTCCGCGCCCCCGCGCGGCTTCCCGGGGTCGGCGACGGCGGACTCGGCTGCCGGCGGCCGCGGCGTTTTTCGCGGTTTTCCTGATGCCCCGGGCCTTGCTCCACGAACCCTGGTCCGCCGACGCCACCCCACCCGCGCCACCGCCGGGCCAGGCTGCGATCCTGCGCTTCGGCAGCTGGGGTTTCGGGCTCGGTGAAGCGAAGCTTTCCGACGGAGAGATCGCCGGGGAGGTCGAGCGTCGCCTTCGTGCGCTGCCGGAACTCGCAGGGGAGCGCATCGACGTTTCCGTTCGGGACGGTTGGGTGTGGTTGCGAGGGAACGTGGATTCGGCGGCCCGCGCCGCGGTAGAGAAGGCGCTCGTCGGGCTTCCCGAGGGCGTCGTCCTGGTGGACCAGCTCGAGGTCGCCCCGAGAGTGGCCCGCATTGACAACTCGCCCCGGCTTCCCTAGAAGAGACGCGGCCGCACGGAGGAACGGGCGCGGGGGGCGGGGCAGGGCGGCCGGCAGTGTCCTACAACCGAACGGGAGGAGAGAAGCGCTCCCGCGAGAAGGAGGAGAGAGATGGCAGACACGGCAGCGGCAGTCAAAGAAATTTTCGACCAGATGCCCTCCAGCTTGAACCCGGACGCGGCCAAAGGGATGAATGCCGTGATCCAGTTCAACCTGACGGGTGACGGAGGGGGAAACTGGTACGTGGAAATCAAGGACGGGACCTGCACGGTTCACCAGGGAAGCCATGCCTCGCCCAACATGACCATGACGATGGCAGCCCAGGACTACGTCGACATGATCCAGGGGAAGCTGAACGGGCAGATGGCGTTCATGAGCGGAAAGCTGAAGATCGCCGGCGACATGGGTCTGGCGATGAAGATGCAGAACCTTTTCCGCCCGCCCGCTTGATCGGGAAGAAAATCGGCGAAGAAGGGGCGGGGGGCCCGAAGGTCGGGCTCCCCGTTTTTTTTGCTCAGCGGCCCCGGAGCGCTCTCGGCAAGGCTTCCACGAGCGCCGTCACGAGAGCCAGGCTCGTCACGAGATCCGCGAGGACGAGCACGGCCGGAGTCCCCGCGAGCCCGTCGAGAAGCGCGTAGAGGTCGAGGGCGACTTTCAGGGCGAGGAGGAGGAGAACGCCGTAGACGACGGTGCGGTTGGGGGTCGCCTCGCCGGCGGCCCGCCAGACCAAGAAAGCGAAAGCGAACTGCGAAGCTGCGAGACCGTTGGCCACGAATTCGAAAAGAGGCCCACCCCCACCCGCTTCCGAGAAAAGATCGCGCCCCGCGAAGAGAGCCGCGCTCCAGAAGAGACACACGAACGCCGTTGCGCGGAGAAGCCAGGCCAGCATCGGGACCCCGCCCTTTCTCTACTCGACCCGGTCTTCTCGCGGCAAGCCGCAGCGCCCGCTCAGCCGACCACGTAGTAGAAGGCGATCGGCAAGAACATTTCGTCTTCCGTCGTAAAGCCGCCCAGGAGCGGGCAAGCGTCGCACATCCCGTCGCCTTTACCCGGTTCCGTGTCGCAGGTCGCGTGATCCGTCGGCCCCCCGCACGGCGCTCCGATCCTGCCTTCGGCACAGTGGGTCGGATGGCACGGAACGGGCGGAGCCGGAGGCGGTGGCAGGGGCGAGGTCGAGCGTCGCTTTACCTCGGCCGGGTTCGTGGCTCCGTTGTCGTAGAGCGCGCAGTAGCGGAACGTCCGGTCTGCCGGGTCGTCGCTGTCCAGGGCGAGCGGCGGGTCGAAGACGAGCTGTACCGGGTCGTTGTACTGCGTGCTCTGGTAGATCAGTTCGCCCTGGGGATTCCAGTAACGGAAGAGTTTCCCGCGCTTGTGGGTATGCGAGCTCAACTCGAAGAGTCGCGTCCCCTTGGGAAAGGTCAGGGTGTTGCAGACCTCTTTCGTGCCGAAAGGCGGCACGCCTCCTCCCTGGCTCATGTCGAAGATGTGGTCGACTTCGAGGAGCCCTCCCTGCACGGGATAGAGCTGTTCGTCGGGGCCGGCGAAGAAAAGGTCCATCCAGGCCCGGACGGCCGCGGGGCGGTCGGTGAGGTTGAAAGCGTGGGAGTTCCACACGACGACGCCCTCGACGGGAAGCTCCTGGTAGACTCCGTGCGGGTAGTTCGTCGAGACGACGCTTTCCTGCGTCCCTCCGATGGCAGGCGCCGTGAGCTGGTTGAAGTCGGGTGGACCGAATCCGATGCAGGCGACGCTCCGCTTGGGCTCGCTCCCGCAGACCCCTTCCACCCCGCACGAGGCAGGGTCGGTCGGGTCGCAGGTTTGCCCGTCGTAGCGCCCGCCTTTGCAGGTCCAGGCTCCCCACGATGGATGGTCGAGCCCGTATTTTCCCAGGTAGAGGTTCACGATCAGGTGGTGGCTCAGGGGGTCCTGGGTTTCGGTGCGCTTTTTCACCCGGAACGTTTCGACGCAGCGCCCCTCGCTGCCGCAGGCTCCCGGATCGCCGACGTCGCAACGCCGACCGATGCGCTCACCGACGCAAATCCCCGGGCCCAGGGCCTCGGCCGGGACGAGGTCCCTCACGTTGTAATAGGAGGCGAAACACACCTCCGTTTCGCTCCGCGGGGGAAGGGGGTTCGGAGGCATACGAAGTTGGACGCCCTGGCCCTCGGGTGGCGGCGCCGGCGGCTCGATCTGGATCGGGTCGGCCTCGGGCAGGCAGGCGTCGAGCAGGTCTCCGGTTCCTTCCACCACGCCCGTCCTCGGCGCTCCGTCACGGATCCAGAGGCGCACGGCTTCGAGCTCGTCGGCGGTCAGAGGCGGAAGCCCGACGGGCATCGGGCTGCCGACGAGCCCGGGGTCGACGCTCCCGGGCAGCGTCGCGGCCGCGAGCTTCAAGTAGAGCATGCTGCCGTCCCGGTCGCCGATACGGACGCGGGGGTACTCGGGATTGCGCTGGGACGGCACGCCGACGAGGTTCTGGTACGAATTCCCCCGGGTGAGGTCGAGTCCGCCCTGGCGTGCGACGCCGTCGTGGCAGCCGAACGACGTGCAGCCTTTCTTCTCGAAGATGGCTTCCTGGATGAGGTCGAACGTGTTCGCGAAGGTGGGGCAGTCGGTCTTTCGACACTCGGCAGTGCAGGCGTCGTCGTTGCGGTTGCCGTCGTCGCACTCTTCGCCGCGCTCCTTGACTGCGTTGCCGCAGACAGGAGGCGGACAGGTGATCGCGCTCTGCACGTGGCTCGCCCCGACGACACAGTCGGCCCGGGCGCTCAACCGCTCGAAGAAGTCGAGGGGCGACATCCCGTAGTCTCCGACGAACTCCTCGCGCGTACACATCCGCTCGACGGCCGCCATCCCGGCCTGTTCGAGTCGTTGGACGCGCGCTTCCTCGGCCGAGAGCGCCGCGCGTTTCTCGTCGGGGGTCATCGCTTGCGAGGCGATGCGGTCGAGCGCCCGCGAACGGTAGCGGACGGCTGCCCGGGCGACCCGCCAGGCGAAGCGCGCCGCCGTGTTCAAACACCGGTCCCTCGGCGTGGGGCCGGGAGCCGGAGAACCCGTGAACATGGCGGGACCGTAGAGAAGGGAGGCCAGCGCTTCGGCTTCGTCCTTGCACGTCCGAGCGATGTCGTCGGCCGCGTCGGCGAGTGTCGTGTAGCCCACGATGGAGATTTCCGTGGCCGTGCAGCCGCGCTGGACGACCGCCCGCGCTCTTTCCGCAGCCCGGTCGAGCTGGCGGGTTTCTTCGTCGGGGTCGCAGGGCATGCCGGCCAACGCCGCGTGTGCGCAACGGAGTACGACCTTCGAGGCGCGATCGAAGCAGGCCCGCATCGCACGGGAGACGAGCCTCTGGCAGGTCGCGGCACTCTCGAAGTTTCCGTAAAACTCGAGGGGCGGAGGATCCCCGTGCGCTCCGACTCGGGGCGGCGAAGCCAAAAGGGAGGCCGCCGCGAAAACGAGAAAAAGCGCTCGAAAATCCCGCATGGACTTACCCCCGGCTTCTCCTGGATACAAAAAACACAGGAGCTGCGCTTTGTATATCCCGCACCCCGGGGACGGGTCGACCTCGGAGCTGGCAAGCGGCCTTTTCGGGCCTGCCAACGACCCGAAAGCACGCCTGTTCGGTAGCTCCGCAGCAACTCCCGCTGCCCTCGGAGAGGGCGATGCGGGGCGTGGGCCTCAGTAGTAAGCGGCGAGGAAAACGAACATTTCGTCGTCGGTCGTCACCCCTCCCGTGACGGCGCAGGCGTCGCAGAGTCCGTCTCCCGCGCCCGGGGCCGTATCGCAGGACCGATTCCTTTCCTCCTCGGTCGACCCCGAGCACGGCTCCCCGACCCGACCCTCGGCGCAGTGCGTGGCCGTGCAGGGTACGAAGGGAAAGGGCGGTGGTGGCGGCGGGGAAGTGGAGCGCCGCTTCACCTCCCCGGGGTCGGTGAGACCGTTGTCGTAGAGGGCGCAGTACCGGAACGTGCGTGCGGCGGGGTCTTCGGCGTCGAGAAGAAGAGGCGGGTCGAAGTTCACCTGCAGGGGGTCTTCGTAGGTGGTGTTCAGGTAAACGAGCTCTCCCGACGGATTCCAGATCCGGAAGAGCTTCCCCCTTTTGTGGGTGTGCGAGGATACCTGGAAGACGCGCACGCCCCGGGGGAAGGTGTAGGTGGCGCAGTATTCCCGCTGCTCGAAAGGCGGCACGTTCATCACGAAGACGAAGCGCGCGTCGGTGACCCGCTCGACGCGATGCCGCTGCTCTTCGGGCTCCGCGAAGTAGAAGTTCGACCAGGCTTCCACCTTCCCGGGGCGGTCGCTCAGGTTGAAGTTGTGGGAATTCCAGATCACGATGCCGCGCACCGGGAATTCGTCGTAGACGCCGGGGGCCCACCGCGTGAGGCCTCGCGTTTCCCCGATTCCCGTGAAGGACTGCTGCGCGACGGCGTTGTGGTCCGGGGGACCGTAACCGATACAGGCGACCGAGCGGCGAGGCTCGCTGCCACAGGTGCCTTCGGGGCCGCAAAAGTCCAGGTCGAGCGGGTCGCATTCCTCGCCGTCGCGCTCGCCTCCCTTGCAGGTCCACTTCCCCCAGACGGGGTCACGGGGGCCGTAGCTGCCCGTGTAGGGTTGTCGCACGAGGTGATGGCTCAGGGGATCCTGCGTCATGACCTCGCTCTTGTACCGGAAGCGCGTGCCCGTAGGGTCGAGAAAGCGGGCAGGCACTTTCTCGGTGAAGTCGTAATAGGAAGCGAAGCACACCTCGGTTTCGCTGTGCGGGGGTGCGAGGAATCTCGGCATGCGGAGCTGGACGCCTTCCCCGGGTGCGGGAGGCGGTGGGGGCGGAATCTCGACGGGATCGGGCGGCGGGAGGCAAGCGTCGAGGAGTTCTCCCGTGCCCTGGACGACTCCCGTTTCGGGAGCGCCGTCCCGAATCCAGATGCGCACGGCTTCGAGCTCGTTTCGGCGCAGTGGAGGAAGCCCGACGGGCATCGGAGCCCCGATCGCCGGGTCGTAACTTTCGGGGATGGTGGCGGCGGCGAGCTTGAGGTAGAGGAGGCTTTCGTCGGGAGCTCCGGGTTCCAGGCGGACCATACGCGGGTCCCTCTGCGAGGGGATGCGAAGCAGGTTCCCGTAGGACGCCCCTCGGGTGAGATCGAGGCCGCCCTGGCGGCTCGCCGAATCGTGGCAGCCCTGGCTCGTGCAGCCTCGTTTCTCGAAAATGGCCGCCTGGATCAGGGCGAACGTGCTCGGGAACACCTCGCACTCCGCCCTGCGGCAATCGTTCCGGCAGGCGTCGTCGTCCGCGTCGTTCCCGTCGTCGCACTCCTCTGCCTCTTCCCGCACGCCGTTGCCGCAGACGGGGGCCGCGCAGGTGACCGCGTTCTGCACGTGACTCGCGGCCACGACACAGTCCGCGCGCCCGACGATACGCGCGAAAAGCTCCCCGGGCGAGGTTCGGTAACTACCCGCGAACTCCTCCGGAGTGCAAACTCGCCCCGCCACGGCCGCCCCCCGGTCCCGGAGCGCACGGACTCGTTCCTCGGCGCGCGCGAGAATGTCGAGTTTCTGGGCCCGGGAGAAATTCCCGGACGCGATGATGTCCAGCGCCCTCGCTTTCTGGCGGGCGGCGCTGCGCAAGACGCTCACGGCAAAGCGGGCCGTGAGGCGGAGGCACCGGTCCCGGCCCCGCGCTCCCGGCTCGATGCGTCCGGTGTACATCGCCGGGGCGAAAACGACCTCGAGCGCCCGCTGCGCCTCCTCGCGGCACGACTCGGTCAGGTCGGAAAGAGCCTCGGTGCGAGACTCGTAGCCGAGAATCGCGAGCTCCCCGTCCGAACATCCCGAAAGGTCGCGCTCGAGCCCGGAAACGGCCCTCCCGACGAGGCTCTCGAATTTCCCGGTGTCACACCCGCGCCCGGCGAGAACGTTCGCGTCGCAACGGAGTTTTCCGAAGAGGACTCGCTCGAAGCAGAGCCGCGCGACGCGGGAGACCCTCCGCTGGCAATCCGCGGCCGACTGGAAGTTGCCGTAAAAATCGAGCGACGGGGGCTCCCCGTGCGCTCCAGCCGGCGGGGCGAACACGAGCCCGACGGCGGAGACGAAAAGGCCGCCCGTAATCGAGCGCACGATCCACTTCCGGGACGAATGCATACGCTTCCCCCTCCCGTTGAGCCGGTTTTGCTCCTCCTGTAAAAACGACTACCACGATGCTCGCTGGCAGGTCCATCGCTTTGGCGACCGTCCGGGTGCCTCGGGGGTCGACACGACCCCCGGAAGAAGCCTTTTGGGAGGCTCTCGAGCTGGACCGCGCGCGGCTCGGCCTTCCACCCTCGAACGGAACCGGGGAGCTGGTCGTGGCCGGCCCTTTCCCGGTGTTCGCCGACGGGCAAGAGCTCGACGAGTACGTCGTCTGGGAGCGGTGAGGCCGCGCTCTCAGGGGCTCGCGACTTCGTCGGCGAAGTCCTCTTCGAGCTCGAGCAGACTCTCCGCGAGCGATCGGACGTCCTCGTCCGGATCCTGAAGTGCCTTGCGTACGAGAGGTTCGACGTCGGGGCCGCCGATGTCGCCGAGAACACTGAGCGCCTCGAAGCGGACTTCCGCGTCTTCGTCCCCGAGTGCTTTCTCCAGCAGGTCGAGCGGCGGGTTTTCTTCGAGATCCTCGAGGTCGGAAATCGACTCCACGGCCGCGAGACGAACTTCGGGGTCCGGATCGTCCAGGACCTGTGCGAGCACCGGCCGGACCGGTGCGTCCTCGACGCTGGCGAGGAGCCAGGCGGCGACGATGCGGTTGTCGGGATCCTGGTCGTGGAGCGCCATGCGGCTGAGCGACTCGAAGTCGTCGGGATCGATATCGTCCTCGGCGTCCCCTGGGGCCGACCCCGACGGCCTCCGCGCGAGTTTCGAGACCTGTGCGCCGCCTACGGCGGGCGTGGGCAGCTCTCGCGCCCGCATCTCTCGCAACCGCTCCCCGGGGCTTGCGCCCGGCAGCCGTTCGAAGCCGAAACGCCGGTCGGGCTCGCGCCGGGCGGCATCGGTGCCGGGCTTCGCCCGCTCGCCTCGTTCGAGACGCGGGAAGCCCTCTCGCGGGTGCGGACCCGACGCGTTCCAGTACCAGAGGGCCACTCCCACCCCGAGGGCGAGAACGACGAGCGCGAACCCGGCCTGCCTTCCCATTGCAGCTCCGACAAGACAGCGTAGGCGCGCCCCGAGAGGCTGTCAACACGCGTTTTTCGCGCAGTGCCACCGTGTTGCAGCCTTCCGGTGCCGGCTGCTACGCTTGCCAGCCACTCTATGCATCTTGGGCAAGAGCTCGGACGCGCTTTTCGTTCGCAGCGGGAGGCGGCCCCTCTACGCATCCAGGGCCTGACCGGGAGCGCCAGTGCCTACTGCCTCTTTCGTCTGCTTTCGGCCGAGCCCCGTCCCGGTCTCGTCGTCCTCCCGACTCCGGCCGAGGCCGAGCGGATGTTCGCCGACCTCCGTTTTTTCTTCGAGGAGACGGACGACACGCCGCTCGAGAGGCGGCGCATCTGGCTCCTGCCCCCGTGGGACGTTCCGCCCTTCGAGGATTGCTCCCCTTCCCCCGACGCGGCCATGCTCCGTGTGCAGGCCTTGTTCGGTCTCGTTCGGACTCCGACACCCCTGGTGGTGGCGCCGGCGGAGGCGGTTCTTCAGCGGGTGCCTCCCCCCGACGTGTTCGGAAGAGAATGGCTGCGCCTCGAGGCGGGCCAGGAGGTGGACCTCGAAACGGTGGCCGCGAAGCTCGTCGACTGGGGCTACCGGAGGTTGGCGCTCGTCGAGGAAAGAGGGGAGTTCCGCGTTCGCGGGGGAATCCTGGACGTGTACCCCGCGGGGTCGGCCCACCCCGTGCGGCTCGAGCTTTCCGGCGACGTGATCGAACGGATTTCGGCGTTCGACGTCGGGTCCCAGCGGTCGTGCGGCCCGCTCCGCGAAGTTCTCCTGCTTCCCGCGCGGGAATTTTCTCTCTCCGCCCAGCGCGGTTGCGTGGCACGGGTCGCCGAGCGGTGCCGGGAGCTCGAACTCCGCAGGGAAGACAGGCTCGAGATCGAACAAGCGTTGCGCGAGGGGCTCTGGGTTCCCGGCATCGAGTTTTTTCTTCCCTACTTCTACCCCGAGCTCGTCCCGGTCTCGGCCTACCTCCCGGAGTCGGCGCTGCTCTGGACGGAAGACCCCCTCGGAGTGGAAGGCGCTCTCGCCGCCGCGGAGCGGGCGATCGCCCGGCGCGCCGCCGAGCGCGAGGCAGAGCGGAAGTTCCTGCCTCCCCCGGGGCTTCTTTTTCTCGCGGCGGACGAGTGGGAAGACGCGACGCGCCGCTTTTTGCGCGTGGAGTCGGGCGGCCTCGCCCTCTCTTCGCCGGAAAGCGGTCCCGTCCTCGAGGTTCGGTGCGCGGGAACGCGCGACCTGCGGCTCGAGCGGCACCCGGGGGAGCCCTCGTTCGCCGCCGTGGCCGAGAGGCTCGACCGCTGGTGCCGCGAGGGCGAGCGGGTCTTCGTGGTCACCACGAGCGAGTCGCAAGCGCGGAGGGTGAGCGCTCTTCTGGAAGCTCACGGCGTCGTGCCGTCCCTTCCGAAAGAACCGATCGGGGCGGTCCTGGGCGCGCCGGCGGCGGGCCGCCCCCGGATTCTCGTGGGGGAGCTCGGTTCCGGATTCCGGCTTGCGGACGAGCGGCTCGTCTTCGTCACCGAAGCGGACCTTTTCGCGGAGCCGCGACCGCGCCGGCGCTCGCATCGCCCCCGCGTCGGCGAGCTCTTGCGGGATCTCGGCGAGCTACGGCGGGACGACGTGGTCGTGCACGTGGACCACGGCATCGGCCTCTACCGGGGTCTCAAGCACCTGCGCGTCGCGGGGACCGAGGGAGATTACCTGCACCTGGAGTACGCGGGCGGGGATCGTCTCTACGTTCCGGTGGACCGGATCAACCTCGTTCGGAAGTACGTCGGGACCGACGGTACGGCACCGCCGCTCGACCGGCTCGGGAGTCCTTCGTGGGAGCGCACGAAAAAGAAGGTGCGCGAGTCGGTCCTCGCCATGGCCAAAGAGCTCGTCGAGATCTACGCGGCTCGGGAAGTGCTGGAACGCGAACCCTACGCGCCCCCGGACGACCTCTACCGCGAATTCGAAGCTTCGTTTCCCTACGAGGAAACACCGGACCAACTGCGCGCCATCGAGGAAACGGTGGCCGACCTGCTCCGACCGAAACCCATGGACCGTCTGGTTTGCGGCGACGTGGGCTTCGGGAAGACGGAAGTGGCCCTGCGCGCCGCCCTTCTCGCGGTCCTGGACGGCCGGCAGGTGGCGGTTCTCGTGCCCACCACGGTTCTCGCACAGCAACACCTCCGAACCTTCCGCTCGCGGCTCGAGCCCTATCCCGTGCGCGTCGAGATGCTCTCGCGCTTCGTCCCGAGGGAGAAGACCCGCGAAATTCTCGAGGGTCTCGCCGCGGGCACCGTGGACATCGTGATCGGGACGCACAGGCTTTTGCGTCCCGACGTCCGGTTCCGGAAGCTCGGGCTCCTCGTCGTCGACGAGGAGCACCGTTTCGGCGTGCGGCACAAAGAGCAGCTCAAGAAAATGCGCCGTCTCGTCGACGTGCTCACGCTCACGGCCACGCCGATACCCCGGACCCTGCAGATGTCGCTTTCGGGAATCCGCGACTTGAGCGTGATCGAGACCCCCCCGGTCGATCGCCAGGCGGTGCGCACGTACGTGACCCGCTACGACGAAAGTCTCTTGCGGGAGGCCATCCTGCGCGAACTCTCTCGCGGCGGGCAGGTCTTTTTCGTCCAGAATCGGGTCGAGAACATCGAGGTCATGGCGGCCCGTTTGCGCGAGCTCGTACCGGAGGCCAGGGTCGCGGTGGCCCACGGGCAGATGCCGTCGGGCGCTCTCGAAAAGGTCATGCTGGAATTCGTCGAGGGACGTGTCGACGTCCTGGTCTGCACGGCGATCGTCGAGTCGGGTCTCGACATCCCGAACGCCAACACCATGATCGTTCACGGGGCGGACCGCTTCGGGCTGGCCGAGCTGTACCAGCTCCGCGGGCGCGTGGGTCGCTCCCACCAGAGGGCCTACTGCTATCTCGTGGTGCCCGGGGAGCACCTGATCACGAAAGAAGCACAGAAACGGCTCCAGGTCCTCCAGGAGCTCGACGAGCTCGGGGGCGGCTTCCGCCTCGCGGTCCACGATCTCGAAATCCGGGGCGCCGGAAACTTGCTCGGAAAACAGCAGTCGGGACAAATCGCGGCGGTGGGCTTCGACCTCTACGAAAAGATGCTCGCCGAGGCGGTGCGCGAGCTCCGCGGCCTGCCGCCGGAGCCGGATGTGGAACCGGAAATCCAGCTCGGGATCCCGGCCTTTCTCCCGGAGAGCTACGTGCCCGACGAGCACCAGAGGCTCGTGTTCTACCGCCGTCTCGCGTCGGCGGAGGAACCCGAGCAGCTCGATGCGGTTCTCGAGGAACTCCGCGATCGCTACGGCCCCCCGCCCGCCATCGTCGAAAATCTGGTCGTCCTCATGCGACTCCGCCAGAGACTGCGAGCACGGCGTGTCCTCCGCGCGGTGCGCCGCGGAACCTGGGTGCTCTTGCACTTCCACCCCGAGGCGGATGTCGACGTCGAACGAGTGGCGGCCCTCGTTCGTTCGGAGTCCGGGCGCTTTCGCCTGGGTGGCGACTACCAGCTCGCCTTCCGGGTGGACGACCCGGAACCTGTCGCTCTGAGCCGCGAGGTCGAGAGCGTTCTCGGGAGGATCTGATGCGGCGTCGTCTTGCGATTGGCTCGGGGCTCCTCGCGCTGCTCGTCGGTTTGCCGCACGCCCGTGCCCTACTGGTCGACCGCGTCGTGGCGACGCTCGACGGCGAGCCCGTCACGCTCTACGAGGTCAAGACGTTCGCTCGCAAGCGCTCCGGGGGCCGGTTGCCCCCGGAGGCGGAGTTCGACGTTTCTTCCTACCTCGACGATTACCTCACCGAGAAAATCCTCGAGAAGGAGATCGCGGACGCCGGGATTCGGGTGACCGAGGAGGACGTCGACCGGTACGTGGAGCAGGTGCGAAGCCGGAACCGGCTTTCCGAGGAGGGGTTGCGGGCGGCCGTGGCGGCGCAGGGCCTCGAATGGGAGGAGTACCGGGAACACGTCCGCCGGGAAATCGAAAAGGCCCAGCTCGTGCACAGAGAAATCCGCGGCAAGGTGAACGTGACGCCGGAAGACGTCCGTCGCTACTACGAGGCGCACAAGCAGGACTACGCGCTCCCGGAAAGCTTCCACCTGCGCCACATCGTGCTTCTTCTGCCGGAGGGGGCGGCACCGGAGCGCGAGGAGGAAGCGATGAAGCTCGCCCGGGATCTCGTCCGGCGGCTGCGCTCGGGGGAGAGCTTCGAGAAGCTCGCCCGCCGGTATTCGCAGGACTCGGCCGCCGAGGAAGGGGGAGACCTGGGTTGGGTCCGCAGGGGCGAGATGCTCGAGGAAATCGAACGCGTGGTCCTCGGCCTCGACGAAGGCGAGGTGAGCGACCCGGTGCGGACCTCCGTGGGAGTGCACATCGTGCGCGTCGAGAAGCGGTCGGGCTCCCGTTACCGGCCCCTCGAAGAAGTAGCGCCTTCGATCCGCGAGAAGCTGTACGCCGAGGCCCTGCAGAACCGCTTCGACCGGTGGCTGCGCGAAGACCTGAAGAAGCGGCATCACATCGAGATCCGGCCGTGAACCTGCCCCGGATCGCCGTCACCATGGGGGATCCGTCGGGAGTCGGGCCGGAGGTCGCCCTGCGCGCCCTGGCCCGGCCGGAGGTACGACGGTCCCTCGTGCCCGTGCTTTTCGGCGACCCCGCGGTCTTCGAGGAGACGTCCCGTCGGCTCGGCCTCGGCGTGGCGTTTCGGCTTTCCGAGGACGGACACCCCTTTTCCGGTCGAGCGATGGCGCTGCGTCCCTGCTCGGAACTGCCTGCGTCGGCGCGAAGGCCGGGCCGTCCCACCGCTGCCGGGGGGGAGGCTTCTTACCGGGCGATTCTCGCGGCGGTCGAGGAAGTGCTGGCGGGACGGTTCGATGCGCTCGTGACCGGGCCGGTGAGCAAGCGATGGATTTGCGAGGCAGGACACCGGTTTTCCGGTCACACGGAGCTCCTCGCGGAGCTTTCGGGAGCGAGCGACGTTCGCATGATGCTCGTGGGTTCGACGCTGCGCGTCGTTCTGGTCACGACGCACGTCGCTTTCCGGGACGTGCCCGGGGCGATCGACTCGGGGAAGGTGGAGCGGACGGTCGCGCTGGCCCACGGCGCGCTGCGGACTCTTTTCGGCCTCCGGCGTCCGAGGCTCGCGCTCTGCGGGCTCAACCCCCACGCGGGCGAGGGGGGGCTCTGGGGGGACGAAGAGGCTCGACTTCTCGACCCGGCCGTGCGCCGGCTGCGACGGCGCCGGGTCGGGGTGGAGGGGCCGCTGCCCGCCGATGCCGCCTTCGCGTTGCATCGGAAGTACGACGCGATCGTCTGCCTCTACCACGATCAAGGTCTCGCTCCCTTCAAGCTCGTCCATTTCGAGGACGGGGTGAACCTCACGCTGGGGCTCCCCTTCGTCCGCACCTCGCCCGACCACGGCACCGCCTTCGACCTCGCCGGTCGGGGCACGGCGAGTTCGCGCAGCATGGAGGAGGCCGTGCTGCTCGCGGCGAGACTCTCCCGCCGCCGGAGAGCGCGGCGGCGCTAGGTTCTCCGTTCTCGGGTTGGCGCTCTTTCGGCTTCCTGTGTAGCATCCGGATTCCATGAAGGACCGAATTCGCGCGGGCTTCGCGGCGCTCGACGTGGACGCGGCCGTTCGCGAGATCGCCGAGGCACGGCTTCTGGAATGGCTCGAGCGGGAGGAGTTCGCCCCGTACCGGCCGCAGCTTCACGCGCTCGTCGAGTCGGGAAGGTGGGAGTTTCTCCTGGACTCCTTCTACCGCACGATCCCGTTCGGAACGGGCGGACGCCGGGGGCCTGTCGGCATAGGTACCAACCGGATCAACCCCTACACCATCGCCACTTCGGTGCAGGGGCACGTGGAATATCTGCGGCGGCGCTTCGGCGGAAAGGACCTGCGCGTCGTCGTCGCGTTCGACTGCAGGGTCTTCCGGGATCTGCGTGGGCTCTACGACCCGGCGCGGCCGAACCCGCTCCTCGGGATGGGATCGCGGGATTTCGCCCGGCTCGCGACCGAAGTGTACGCGGGAAACGGGGTGGAGGTGGTCACGGTACCCGGAGACGGGTTTCTGCTCTCCACGCCGGAACTTTCCTTCGCCATCCGGCACTGCGCCGCCGCGGGGGGCCTCAACGTCTCCGCCTCCCACAACCACCCGGACGACAACGGCGCGAAGTTCTACACCGAGTACGGGGGGCAGCCCGTGCCGCCCGAGGACGAACGGATGGCCGAGGCCGTCGAAGGTGTGGAAACGGTCCGCCGGCTCGACTTCTCCGAAGCCGTCTCGCGAGGGCTCGTGCGGTGGTGGAGCGAGGAGGAGCACGCGGCTTACGTGGAAGCCAACCTCCGCTGCTCGCTTTCCCCCCGGGCCCGTAGCGCGACGATCGTCTACAGCCCGCTGCACGGTACCGGCCGCTTCACCGTTTACGACGTCCTCTCGCGCGCGGGCTTCGCGGTCCGTCTGGTTCCCGAGGAAGCCGAAATCGACGGTTCTTTCCCCGCCGTGCGCTACCGGATTCCGAACCCGGAGGTGCCCGACGCCATGGAAGGAGCGGTGCGCGAAATGGAGCGCACGGGGGCGGATGCGGCGATGGCGAGCGACCCCGACGCGGATCGCATCGGCCTCGTCGTGCGGACGGGCGAGGGGCCCCGGTTTCTCACGGGCAACGAAATCGGGGCGCTGCTCGTCGCGTACGTCGTCGAAAAGCGTCGCCGTACGGGGACGCTGCCCCGGCGGCCCTTCGTGGTGAAGACCGGCGTCACGACGGAGCTCGTCGCCGAGATCGCGCGCCGGAACGGGGTGGCCGTGGTGGGCGATCTGCTGGTCGGGTTCAAGTACGTCGCCGCGGTCCTCGAGTCGCTCGCTCGCGAAGGCAGGTACGGTTCCCTCGAAGCCGGACCCGAGGATTTCCTCCTCGGGGTCGAGGAAAGCCACGGAGTCCTCGCGAGCCCGGCGCTGCGCGACAAGGACGCGGCCGGGGCGGCGCTGCTTCTCGGGGAACTTCTTTCGGAGGCGAAAGACGAGGGCCGGACGGCGCCGGAGCTCCTCGAGGACCTCTACCGGCGTTACGGCTACTTCGCGCAGGCGAGCTATTCTCTGGTTCTCGAGGGGGTGACGGGGCTCGCGCGAATCGAGGAAGCCATGCGGCTCCTGCGGTCGGCCCCGCCGTCGGAGATCGCGGGGCGTCGCGTACTCGAGCGGACGGACCACTGGGACGAGCAGCGCTTCGGTCCCTTGCTTTCCGAGACCGACAGGGCGTCGCGGAACGTCGTCGTGCTGTTTCTGGAAGGCGGCGCGAAAGTGACGGTTCGGCCGTCGGGAACGGAGCCGAAGCTGAAGATCTACGTCGAGGGCCGGGGCACCTACGAGGAAGCCCGGCGCGTCCGGGAAGAAGTGCGCGGAATCGACCTCGCGACGGCCGAGTGGCTCCTGGCCGGGCTCGGTTTCCGTGTCGCGCGCCCCGGGCTTCTCCTCTCGCAGCTCGTCTCCGTGGAGAATCGCGTCGACTTCTGCGAGCGTTTCCTCCCCGAACTCGCGGAGCGCCTCGAGCGTGGCGATCCCGGCCTCGAGAGCTGGGTCGAAGAGAGGCTGCGAGGCTACGGGAAGGATCCACGCCATCTCGTCGCGCCCGGGATCGCGGCGGTTCTCGAGGACGAACGATTCCGGCCTCACGCGGCCCGGCTCCGCGAACTTTTCTTCCTGTCCGAGGGGGGTTGAGCCCGTGGCGAGGGCGAGCTCTTCGGGGCCGTACCGGATCGTGTGCATCGGCGGCGGGACGGGCCTTCCGGTGCTTTTGCGCGGTTTGCGGGAGTACCGGAGGCGCAACCTCCCGGGCTCGGAAAAGCTCGATCTCTCGGCCGTGACGCCGATCGTCGCCTTCTCCGACGACGGCGGGAGCTCGGGGAGGCTCGTGAAGGCTTACGGGGTCCTTCCGCCCGGCGATCTCCGCAACTGCCTGCTCGCGCTCGCCGACCCCGAGATCGAGCCCCTGATGACCCATTTTTTCAACCACCGCTTCGGCCCCGGCGAGGGGGAGACGCTCGCGGGGCACAGCGCGGGAAACCTCTTCCTCCTCGCCCTTTCGCAGCTCCACGGCGGGGACGTGAGGAAAGCGATCCTCGACGCGGGTCGGCTGCTCGGGATCGAGGGAAAGATCGTCTTCCCGACGCTGGCACCGGCCGTCCTCTGCGCGCAGCTCGAGGACGGGAGCGTGGTCGTCGGCGAGTCGGCCATTGCGTCGCGGGCCAATCCCGCACCCATCTCCCGGGTGTTCCTGGCTCGTCGGGGATCCCGGCATCCGAAGCCGGAGAAAGCCGCCCGCCTGCCGGCCACTCCGGAGGCGATCGAGGCGATCGAGGCCGCGGACGCGATCGTTCTCGGCCCCGGGAGCCTCTACAGCAGCGTCGTCGCGAGCCTGCTCGTGCCGGACGTGGCCGAGGCCGTTCGCCGGGCCCGGGCCGTCAAGATCTACGTCGCGAACTTGATGGTCGAGCCGGGGGAGACGGACGACTACTCCCTGGAGGATCACGTGCGAGCTCTCTACCGGCACGGGCGGATTCGCGTCGACTACGTGCTGGCGAACCGCTCCCGGGTCGATCCTACGCTGGCGCGTCTCTACCTCCTCGAACGCCTGGAACGAGAGGTGGAGAACCTCAAGCGTGCGCTCGATACCGAAAGCCGGAGGGCGGTGGGACAGATCGTCCCGCTGCGCGTCGCCCGCATCCGGTCGCTCCTCGAACAGGTGAGCCGGCCCCGGGGGGATCGTGGTCAGGTCCTCGCCCGTCCCGGTCAGCGCACGCTCGCGGGCGCGCGGGTCGTCGGCATCGATGCCGTGCGAATCGAGGAAATCCGGGAAGCGAACGGGTCGAAGCGGGTCCTGCGGCACGACCCGGAAAAACTCGTTCGCGCCGTCCTCGGCGTGCTTTCCAGGGCCAGGAGGGGAGCGTGAACTCGATCCGCGTCCGCGGGGCGCGCGAGCACAACCTGAAAAACATCGACGTCGACATCCCCCGGGGCAAGCTCGTGGTCGTCACCGGAATCTCCGGTTCGGGGAAGTCTTCGCTCGCGTTCGACACCCTCTACGCCGAGGGGCAGCGCCGTTACGTGGAGTCCCTTTCCGCCTACGCTCGACAGTTTCTCGAGAGAATGGAAAAGCCGGACGTGGACTCCGTCGAGGGGCTCTCCCCCGCCATCGCCATCGAAGAGAGGTCGGCCGCGCGCAATCCCCGCTCCACCGTGGGGACGGTCACCGAGATCCACGACTACCTTCGGCTTCTTTTCGCCAGGGTGGGGACTCCCCACTGCTTCCGCTGCGGGAAGCCCATCCGGGCCCAGAGCGTCGAGCAAGTGGTCGACCAGCTCCTCGGGCTTCCGGAAGGAACGCGGGTTCACCTGCTCGCGCCCGTCGTCCGCGGGCGCAAGGGAGAGTTTCGCAAGCAACTCGAACAGCTCCGGCGGGCCGGGTTCGTCCGCGCCCGGATCGACGGCCATCTCGTGGAGCTCGACGAGGAAATCTCCCTTCCGAGACAAACCCCTCACTGGATCGAGGTCGTCGTGGACCGACTCGTCCTCCGGGAAGGGATCCGCCGGCGGCTCGCGGATTCGCTCGAGGTCGCGTTCCGTTACGGCAACGAGCTCGCGAAAGTCGAGGTCGTGGGCGCAGACGGGAGCACCGAGAGGGAGATGCTCTTCAGCCGCCGTCTGGCTTGTCCCGACTGCGGCGTTTCTTTCCCCGAGCTCTCGCCGCGGATCTTTTCCTTCAACAACCCCCACGGCGCCTGCCCGAGCTGCAGCGGCCTCGGGGTCTCCCGGGAAATCGACCCCGAACGCGTGGTGGCCGATCCGGACCGTCCCCTGCTCGGCGGGGCGATCCGGCCCTGGGAGTCCAAGCGGACGGGCGGCTCGACCAAAGAGATGGTCGTCCGCGCCCTGGCTCGCCGCTTTCGGTTTTCGCCGGAGCTGCCGTTCCGGGAGCTTCCCGAAGAGGTACGGCACGCGGTTCTCTACGGTACCGGCGGGGTGGAGCTGACCTTCGTTTTCGCGCGCGGCGGCAAGCGGCACGAGGTGCGAAGACCGTACGAGGGGGTCGTCCCCTACCTCGAGCGGCTCTACCGGGAATCCGCGAAGGAGTGGGTTCGCGCCGAAATCGAGACGTACATGACCGAAAAGCCGTGTTCGGCGTGCTCGGGGTCCAGGCTCCGCCCGGAAGCGCTCTCGGTGCGGATTGCCGGCAAGACGATCGCGGAGGTCGGTGCCTTTTCGGTCGCGGAGGCCCGGAGGTGGTTCGCGGAAGTCGCGTGGCCGCCTCGGCAGCGACTCGTGGCGGAGCCGATCGTCCGCGAGATCGAGGCGCGGCTCGGTTTTCTCGAGGACGTGGGCCTCGACTACCTCACGCTCGACCGCCCGGCCGCCACGCTCTCGGGGGGGGAGGGGCGCCGGATCCAACTCGCGACGCAGGTCGGAGCCAAGCTTTCCGGAGTTCTCTACGTGCTCGACGAGCCCTCCATCGGCCTCCACCCCCGGGACAACCGGAGACTTCTGCGAACGCTCGGGGAGCTCCGGGATCTCGGGAACACCGTGGTCGTGGTCGAGCACGACCGGGACACGATTCTGGCCGCCGACTACGTCCTCGAGCTGGGTCCGGGGGCCGGAATCCACGGGGGCCACCTGGTTGCCGCGGGGTCGCCGGACGAGCTCTCTCGAAACCCCCGGTCTCTCACGGGCGCGTACCTTTCGGGAAGCCGCGCGATTTCCGTCCCCCGCACGAGACGTCGGGGCAGCGGGTGGACGCTTCGCCTCCTGGGCGCACGGCACCACAACCTTCGGGGAATCGACGTCTCGATTCCTCTCGGAACCTTCACGTGCGTCACCGGAGTCTCGGGCTCCGGGAAAAGCTCGCTCGTGATCGACACGCTCTATCGGGCCCTCGCCCAGCGCCTGCACGGGGCCCGGGAGCAACCCGGGGAGCACGACGCACTCGAGGGCTGGCAGCTCGTGGACAAGGTGGTCGACGTCGATCAGACTCCCATCGGACGCACGCCGCGGTCGAACGCCGCCACGTACAGCGGCCTCTTTACCCTGCTCCGCGAGCTCTATGCGCAACTGCCCGAATCGCGGTTGCGGGGCTACGGACCGGGCCGTTTTTCCTTCAACGTCCCCGACGGACGTTGCGAGGCCTGCCGGGGAGACGGAGTGCTTCGGGTCGAGATGCATTTCCTTCCCGATGTCTACGTCCCGTGCGAGGTGTGCGGGGGTCGGCGCTACAACCGGGAAACCCTGGAAGTGACCTTCAAGGGGCGGAGTATCGCGGACGTGCTCGACATGACGGTCGGTGAAGCGTGGGAGTTTCTGTCGCAGATCCCGCGCGCCCGGCAGAAACTCGAGAGCCTCCGCGCCGTGGGGCTCGACTATCTCAAGCTCGGGCAGCCGGGAACGACGCTTTCCGGGGGCGAAGCGCAGAGGCTCAAACTGGCCCGGGAGCTCGCCAGAAAGGCGACCGGCCGCACCCTGTATATCCTGGACGAGCCGACGACGGGCCTCCACTTCGAGGACATCCGGCGGCTTCTCGAGGTCTTGCACAGGCTCGTGGATGCCGGCAACACGGTTCTCGTGATCGAGCACAACATGGAAGTCGTCAAGACGGCCGATCACGTCATCGACCTGGGTCCGGAAGGAGGCGAACGCGGCGGGCGGATCGTGGCCGAGGGGACCCCCGAAGAAATTGCGGCCTCTCCCGCCTCCCATACCGGTCGGGCGCTGGCGCCGCTCCTTCTGGACCGAGCGGCTTGAGGCCCGCGTGGCGTTGACATCGGACCGTACCTGTGTGTAAGTGATGGAGTTACAAGGTCCACGTTCCCGGCGAGGACCCCGGTTCCCGCACCCGCGATGAAGCGCGTTGTCTACATGGACTGCCATGCCACGACGCCCGTCGACCCTCGGGTCTTCGAGCGGATGGTTCCTTATTTTTGCGAGCGCTTCGGCAACGCCTCGAGCCGGAACCACGCGTACGGCTGGGAGGCCGAGGAGGCCGTCGAAAACGCGCGGGCACAAGTGGCGCGGCTTCTCGGGGCGAAGCCGCGAGAAATCGTGTTCACGAGCGGGGCCACGGAGTCGGACAACCTCGCCATCCAGGGGGTCCTCGGTAACGCCTCGAAGACGCCGCACATCGTGACCGTGGTCACGGAACACCGGGCCGTTCTCGACACGTGCCGCGCGCTCGAGAAAGCGGGCCGGGCCCGGGTGACCTACGTGCCGGTCGACCGGCAAGGCGTCGTGGACCCGGACGACGTGCGCCGGGCCATCGACCGAGACACGGTGCTCGTGAGCGTCATGCTCGCGAACAACGAAATCGGCACGATCGCACCGCTCGCGGAAATCGGTCGAATCACCCGAGAGCGGGGCGTGCTTCTTCACACGGATGCCGCCCAGGCCGTGGGCAAAATTCCCGTGCGCGTGGATTCGCTGGGAGTCGATTTGCTTTCCCTGAGCGCTCACAAGATGTACGGCCCGAAGGGGGTCGGCGCGCTTTACGTGCGTGCGGGCGTGCGGCTGCGGCCGCTCGTTTACGGCGGCGGGCACGAGCGGGGCCTGCGCTCCGGGACGCTGAACGTGCCGGGCATCGTGGGATTGGGAGCCGCGTCCGAACTCTGTGCCGCCGAGATGCAGGCGGAGGCGGAAAGGGTCTCGGCCCTCCGGGACCGCCTTTTCCGCAGGCTCCTCGAAGCCCTGGACGACGTGTTCCTCAACGGCCATCCCACGGCTCGGCTTCCCGGCAATCTCAACGTGGGGTTCCGGTACGTCGAGGGGGAGTCGCTTTTGTTGGCCCTCGACGACGTGGCGGTTTCTTCGGGTGCCGCCTGTAGCTCCGCCACCCTCGAGCCCTCGCACGTGCTCAGGGCAATCGGGCTCGACGAGGAGCTCGCCCAGAGTTCGCTGCGTTTCGGGCTCGGGCGTTTCAACACCGAGGAAGACGTGGACTACGTGGCCGAGCGCGTGGCGACGGAGGTGCGGCGCCTGAGAGCGCTTTCCCCGTTCTATGCGGCCGAGCAGAAACGAAAAGCGCAAGCACGCGTTTGAAGGGACGTGACCGTGGGAATCGAAATTTCGGAACAAGCGGCGGCAAGGATCCAAGCTCTGGTGGGCCAGGACCCCGCCCGGGGCCTCCGAATCAAAGTCGTCGGAGGCGGATGTTCGGGGCTGACCTACAAGATGGAGCTCGACTCCCCGAAGGAGAACGATCGTGTTTTCGAGCGCGGCGGGGCCAAGGTCATCGTCGACCCGAAGAGCTTCCTCTACCTGAAAGGCACCGTGCTGGAATACAGGGACACCCTCATGGAAGCCGGGTTCCACTTGCGGAACCCCAACGCAAAGCGGACTTGCGGCTGCGGGGCGTCTTTTTCCATTTGACGGCGGCTCGGGCCGCGTCGCTCTCGAAGCCAAGGCGGGCCGGCGGCGGTGCCCGTGAATAACCGGGCGGGTGGCGCGTCTATCTAGGACGAGGCTCGGACCGCGAGTGAGGCACCATGAAAGACCATAGCGTAGGCGAAGCGTATCCTCAGCTCTTCCAACCCGATACCATCCTCCCGTCCCAGTTTTTCGCGGCGCTCGGACGCCGCGGGCGCCACGAGCCCGAGTTGCGGCTCGTGATCGCGATCCTGCAGGACGCGATCGAGTGCTACCAGAAGCACCTTTTCGCCCGCGACCAGAAGTCCCGGCAGCTCTTCCGCGACGCCGAGGAGTGGATCTTCTCCGGGGACAAGGAGTACTTTTTCTCCTTCGAGAACGTCTGCATGCTCCTCAACATCGATCCCGACTGGCTCCGCCAGGGGTTGCTCCGGTGGCGGGCCCGCCAAGAAGCGCTCCGGGCCGGACAGAGGCCGAAAGACGCCGAAAAGGAGGTCGGCGCGGAAGCCGACGAGAACCTTGCGGCGGCGGGCTGAACCCCCCTTCAGCCTGCGCGGAAACGCTGCTAGGTAACAGGGCCCATGAGGGCCCCCCGGATGCGGCGCACGGCCGAGCGGGCGTATCTTGCCGCCGCCGAGCTCGTGGCACGGGTCGCGGGGCGTGCGGGCCCGTTTCGGACCGTTTTCCTGCCGCTCCGGTCCGAACTGGGCGAGGAGGAGCGACCGGCGCGCCTTTTTTCGCGTGGAGGCGGTGAGTATCTCGGGCTCCTCGCCGCGCTCCGGTGGGCCCGCGAGGACGAGGAGTTGCGGGGTGTCCTCGTCTATCTCGACGGGGTAGACCTGGGATGGGCACGGGCGGAGGAACTCCGCCGCGTGCTCGTGGCTCTCCGCGAGCACGGCAAGCGAGTCTGGGTTCACTGGCACCGAGGCAAGCTCGTGGACTATCTCGTGGCCACGGCGGCCGAGCGCATTCTTCTGCCCCCCTCCGCCACGCTCGAGCTCACGGGTCTGGCCGCCGAGGTCGTTTTTCTCCGCGACCTTCTCGACAAGCTCGGAGTGGCGGCGGAGCTGGTGCAGGTAGGAGAGTTCAAAAGCGCCGCGGAGCCGTTCACGCGCCGCGAAATGTCCGCGGAGCACCGGCAGATGCTCGAGGAGCTCGTGGGGGACCTCTACCAGCAGGTCTGTGCCGAGGTGGAGCGGGCAAGGCCTTTTCTTCGAGGAAAGGCGGAGGACGTTCTGGGCCGCGGTCCCTACCTGGCGCACGAAGCGCTCGAGCGGAGGCTCGTGGATGCCGTGATGTACCGGGACGAGGCCCTTCGGGAGTTCGAGGCGGAGTGCGGCGGCCCGGTCGTGCCGTTCCGCCGATACGCTCGTCACCGAAACCGAGCGCTGCGGCGGCGCGCTCTGCGGAGCGCCCACGGGGCGATCGGCCTCGTCGAGGTGAGCGGTCCCCTCACCAGCGGCGAGAGCCAGCCCGGACCGGGTGGTTGGGCGACCGCGGGAGCGGCGACGCTCGAGAAAGAGCTCGATCGGCTCGGAGACCGCCCGGATGTCCGAGCGCTGGTCTTGCGGGTCTCGAGTCCGGGCGGTTCGGGTTTCGCCTCCGACCTCCTGTGGCGGTCCGTCGTCCGGGTGCGCGAAAAGAAGCCCGTCGTGGTCTCGCTCGGGGAGACGGCGGCCTCGGGGGCGTACTACGTGGCGTGCGCCGGAAACCCCCTCTACGCGGAGAAGGCGACGCTCACCGGGTCCATCGGGGTCCTGGCGGGTAAGGCCAACTTTCGGGGACTCTACGACCGCGTCGGGGTTGCCAAGGAGGCGGTAAGCCGAGGCGAGCACGCTCGCTTTTACTCGGACTACACGCCGCTCGCGCAGAGCGAGCGCGAACGCCTCGAAGCCCACGCCCGGTCGTTCTATGTCCGTTTTCTCGAGAAAGTCGCCGAGGCCAGGGGGCTTTCGATCGAAGACGCGGAGAGAGCCGCGCGAGGTCGCGTCTGGACCGGACGCCAGGCGCTCGGACGAAAGCTCGTCGACGCTCTCGGCGGGCTTCTCGAGGCTCTGGAGGAGGCCAAGCGTCGGGCGGGAATCCCGCCGAGCGAGCCCGTTCCGATCCTCGGAGTCCCGAGACGGCCCCTCTGGCGGCTCGCGCGGCTCGGGCGCCCGTGGAGGACGGGCTTCTCGGGTGCCCGCAATTCCGTCGAGAGGGACCTTGTCTGGGCTGTCTTGCCCTTCGAGATCCGGTTTTTCTGAGGATCGCCGATGCCGCTGGTCGTCCGACCCGACTGCCCTCGGTGCGGCGCCCGCCTGGTACGCAAGCCCGGGGGGCGTTGCCCGGAGTGCGGTGCCGACGTGCGCCGCCACGTGCAGGAAGAGCGGGAGCGGGAAGAAAGGATCGAGCGGGTGGTCGCCGTCGTGGCCACGCTTTTGGTGCTCGGGGTGTTTCTTTTCGCGGGCGGAGCCGGTTTGGTCGAAGGAGTCCTGGCGTATGTGGCGGCCGGGGCACTGGTGTGGTGGGTCGCGAAAAGAACGTTCGGGTGACCCGGTGGTTGCACGTCCGCGCTCGTGTGGCAGTCTGAGCAGCCGAGGGAAAGAATGCTTTTGCGGTTCCTGCTGCTCGCTCTGGCTCTCGGGCTCGCGGCCGTCTCTTGCCGGCGCGAAGAGGGACCTCGGCCGCGGACGCCCACGCCGCTCGACCTCTCGACGGTCGGGCGCATCGACGGGGAAGTCCGGCTCGAGGGCGAAGCTCCGCCGGAGACGATGCTCTCGCTCCGGAGCGACGCCGAGTGCTCTCGTCTCCGTGGCGCCGAGGTTCCGGCCGGGGACGTCCTGGTGCGCGACGGGAAGGTGCAGAACGCGATCGTCTACATCGCCCGGGGTCTCGAAGGGAGGGTTTTCCCCGTTCCGGAAGAACCGGTCGTGATCGATCAGAAAGACTGCCTTTTCGTACCGCGTGTGACCGCCGCCCGCGTCGGACAGCCGATTCGGTTCCTGAACAGCGACGCGTTTCTGCACAACGTTCGTGCCGAGCCGGGCCGGGCACGAGGTTGGAACTTCAGCCTTGCCGTCCGCGGCGCGGCCAGAACGGTCTACGTGAACGAAGAGGACCCGGTGATCGTGATCCGTTGCGACGTCCATCCCTGGATGAAGGCTTTTCTCGGCGTGTTCGACCATCCGTACTTCGCCGTGACCGGGGCCGACGGGAAGTTTTCCTTCGAGAACGTGCCCCCCGGCGATTACACACTCGTGGCCTGGCACGAGCGCTTGGGTCGGAAGGAGTCGCACGTTTCCCTCCCGCCGAAGGGATCGGTTCGAGCCGAGTTCGTTTTCCGCGCCGCGGAGGGATAGGCGCTCTCCGCGCGGGGGGCCACTTCCCCTTGACGCGCTCGGATCTTCCCGCCGAGACCGTCCCTTGACAACTCGGTTCGCGGGTGTGCTACGGGAGAGGGGTGCCGGGCACGCCCGCGAGGTCTCGAGCCCGGGAAGCGAATTCGAGGAGGGAACCCATGATCGGACACGCGAAGGGGGTCGTTCTCGTCGCGGGCAGCTTGCTCCTTCTGTCTTCCTACGCTCCCGCCGCGACCTTCACCGTCACGAAGACGGCGGACACGAACGACGGTACGTGCGACGCCGACTGCTCGCTACGGGAGGCCGTGATCGCCGCCAACGCGAATCCGGGGCCGGACACGATCACGGTGCCCGCCGGGACGTATCTGCTCACGCTGCCGGGTACCGGCGAGGACGGGGCGGCGACGGGGGACCTCGACCTGACCGGAGCCACGACGATCTCGGGCGCGGGGGCCCTTCTGACGGTCGTGGACGGAAACGGACTCGACCGGGTCTTCGACATCCACATCGGTGCCGCGGTCACGATGAGCGGGGTCACGATCCAGGGCGGTAGCGAAATCACGGGCGGGGGAATCCGCAACTTCAACGACCTCACGCTTCTCGACTCCGTCGTGGCCGGGAACGCAGCGACGGGGGACGGTGGCGGGATCGCCAATTTCGACGTGCTCGTGGTCGAGCGCTCCGAGATCCGTGGCAACACCGCGTCCAACGACGGCGGCGGCGTCCTCAACCTGGATACGGCGACGTTCCGGGACAGCACCGTGAGCGGGAACACGAGCTCGAACGGGGACGGCGGGGGGATCTCCAACTCCAACCTGCTCACTCTCGAGCAGGTTACGGTGAGCGGGAACACGGCGAAGTTCGGGGGCGGAATCTCGAACTTCGGGACCGTGAACGCTTCGAACTCGACGATCGTGTCGAACAGCGTCCCGACCTCCGGCAACGGGGGCGGGATCGCCCACTTCGGACTCCAGACGGCCGTCTCGAGCACGATCGTGGCGAACAACACGCCCGGCAACTGCAACACCACGATCACGAGCAACGACCACAACCTCGACAGCGGGTCGACCTGCGGGTTCACGCAACCGAACGACCTTTCCAACACCGCTCCCGCGCTCGCCCCGCTCGCGGACAACGGCGGGCCGACGCGTACCCATGCTCTCTGCGTCGCGGCCGGCGTTCCGGATCCCTCCTGTGGCGGTCCGAGCCCCGCCATCGACCGTGGAAGCTGTGCGCTGGGGACGGATCAGCGAGGGGAGGTGCGGCACGTCGACGGCAACGGCGACACGCAACTCGGGTGCGACATCGGTGCCTACGAGGCTTCCTGCGCCGAGCTCGAGGGTGCGATTTGCGACACGGACGGGGTCTTCTGCTCCCAGGTGGGCCTCTGCTCCTCGGGAGCTTGCGACGAAAGCGCCGGAAGCCCCTGCCCCGGTTCCGACTGCAGGGCGACCTGCAACGAGACCGCTCGGAACTGTTTCGACCCCTCCGGCGCGGCGTGCTCGGACGACGGGAACGCCTGCACGGAGGACGTGTGCGACGGGGCCGGGGTTTGCGTCCACAACGACCTGCCCGACGGGACGAATTGCGACGACGGGGTGACCTGCAACGGGACCGACAAGTGTGTGGGCGGCCAATGCTTCCATTCCGACTCGTGCGTCGAGCGGAACCCGATCGATCACTTCAAGTGTTACGTCCCGAAGCCGGTCCCGGGCGCCCCGAAATTCGCCCGCACCACGGTGACGCTCAGCGACCAGTTCCTCGCGAACCGGCAGACGGAAGTGATCCGACCCTTCGTCTTCTGCAACCCCGTGAACAAGAACGGAAGCGGGATCGACAACCCGATCGACCACTTGATGTGCTACAAGATCCGGGACGTGAAGGGCCAGACGAAGTTCGCGGGGAAGAGCTGGACTTCGACGGACCAGCTCGCCGAGCTGCAGGTGAGGACGAAGCGGGAAAAGCTCCTCTGCGTGCCCGCACTCAAGTCGAACGTGGGGCCGTTCAAGTGAGGGCCCGGCGAGGAGTGCCGGGAATCCGCAGCGAGCAGCTCCCGTCCTAGGCCAGCCGCTCTCCCCCTCGCCTCCGACCCACGGAATCCCGAGGGCTCAGAATCCCGGCACTTTCGAGGCGCGGTCGTAGATGTGGTAGACGACGGCCCAGCCCGCGAGCACGACGAGCGGAAGCCAGACGATGGGCCAGCTCGCGGCCCAGGTCGCGTGCTGGCTCACCATCATGAAAACCAGAGGCACGGACATGTACGTGTTGTGCTTCGAGCGCGTGCCCGCGAGGCTCGCGAGCTGCGGGTCCGGTGTCTCGCCGTTCTTGATCGCGCGGATGATCTTTTGCTGCGCGGGCCAGATCCGGAACCACACGTTGAAAGCCATGATCGTGCCGAACGTCGCCCCGAGATGGATGGCGACGCCCCGATAGCTGAAGCCGCCGAAATACTCGAGGATCGCCACGACGACGATCGCCAGGACGAGACCGCCCCAGAACTGCGCCTGAGGGTTCGAGAGCGGGCCCTTGTACAGCGCGTCGTAAGCGAAGACGCCCAGGAAGACGACGGCCAGGGAAATCAGCGTGCTGAGCCCCCAGCTGCCGCTGCCGCCCTCGAAGAGAAGACCCGTGTGGTAGTACACCAGGATCAACAACAGAACCCCGGTGACCCACGTGAAGGCGGCTCCCCAGCGGAACCAGTAGAGCGCGCGCGGCATCAGCTCCGGGACGACCTTCTTGCGCGTGTCCGCGTCCATCGTGGGCGCGAAGGCGCTGTTCACCCAGTTGAAGAAGTAGAGAAGGCCGATCCACAGAATTCCCGCGACGACATGGATCCAGCGGAAAAGCGACTCGAGAAACTGCATCGCACCCCTCCTGCTTCGGACCGGGCCCCGCGAGCAGGGGCCGTTTTATGTTGAAGCTCTGGGACGCATCCAGGCTTAATCGCCATCCGCCTCGTTGTCAAGGCGAGGGGGTGTCGAGCAGGTAGGCGATGCGAAACCCGTACCGTACGCCGACGGTAAAAGGCTTGCCCCAGCTTCCGAACCGGACGCGCTCGAGGGCCTTTTCCGCGGCGCGCCGGTAGTCCCCGGACCCCGTCCGCGCCGCCAGGTAGGCCAGAGCCGGATAGAAACGGATGTCTTTCGGGTTCTTTTCGAGGATGCGCTTTCCGTATTCGGTGAGCCAGGTCAGATAGTCGGGCTTCGGCCGCACGGAGTGCACGTAGGCCAGGGCGTCGGCGAGAATCCCCATTTTCCAGTGCTCCGGGCCCTTCCGGGCGGGGTGGAGCTCCATGCCCCGGCGGGCGTATTCCTCGGCGGCCTCGGCGTAGCGGGCCTCGCGGGTGAGATCGAAAGCCGCCGCGAGGGCGAGAGCCGGCCACCCGAACTGGCGGGGATTGCCCCTTTGCTTGCTCGCTCCCCGCCGCACCAGGGCGTCGGCGATCCCGAGCGCGGTGTCGCGTGCCCGCGACTCCCCCGTGAGCAGCCAGTAGGAAAAAAGGCCCTCCACCCACGTGTGACCCGGATCCACTCCGCCGAGTTCGAAGGAGAAGTGTCCGGGGTTTTTCGGGTGGTTCATCCCCACCCAGCTCGGACGCGAAGGAAGATGACGGATCACGTCGACGTCCGAGAAGTGGCGGGCGGCCGCGACGAGATAGTCGTGCACGGCCGGATCGCCGGTGGCCAGAAAAAGGAGAGCCAGGGCCTGGGTGAGGTCGTACTCCTGGTTCCCCCAGGCATCGCACCCCTTGGTCGTGTCGTGGTAGCCGGGGAAGTTCCAGTCCCCCCAGTGAAACATGCCGAAGAAGCCCTGCCGGGGCCTTTCGGCCGACTTGGGCGGGCAGCTCGCCCCGCCCGCCTCGTCCCAGCGTTCGTTCCCCAAGGTCCGCCAGAAACGGGCGAAGCCCGCCCTCGCGTTCTCGAGCAGCTCCGGTCGCTTTCGCGGATCGACGACGTTGGGCAGGGCACGGGTGCGGACGAGCCAGGCAGGGTCGACGTGGGCCACGGTCGCGCGCCCGGGCCTGCGTAGAACCACGGGCCTCACGCGTTCCGGCTCCAGGGTGCCGAGGACCAGAAAAAACTCGTGGGTTTTCGCCGAACCGATACCGAACTCCGCGGGCGGCCCGACGTCGGCACGGAGGGAATACGTGAGGCCCACCGGGGAGAGCCGGACCGATTGCGGAAACTCCTGCCAGAAGAACGGGACGTGGAGCCCGATACCCGCGTCGTTTCCCTCGACCTCGAACCAGCCCGCGAGGCGTCCGATCCTCTCGATGCCCGCTTCCGCGAAGCTCCGCGCGTCGACCTGCGTAAGCTGGAGACCCGAGGAAGAAAGCGGTCCGGCGAGAGGGGCCGCGTCTTCCACGGCGGCGTAGTACTGCGGGTACTTCCCGAGGGCCAGAGGGATGTCGACGCCGATCCTTCGGAGCGGAAGGGTCGTCTCGCTTCGGGTGTGCACGACGGTGTGGAGGACACGGAGAAACGGCTTGCCCGCGTACGCCTCGAGCCGCAGGGCGTACGAGAGGCCGTTCGCGTATTTTCCTTCGACGGAGAGCTCCGCCCGCAAGGGCCCCCTGGCGACGACGTCGACCCGGTCGGGCGCAAGCGGCACCGAGCGTTCGTCTCCCACGACCACGAAGGGCCCCAGCGGCACGTCTTTGTGTTTGCCTCCGGGGCTCGCCACCTGGAGGCGCACGGAAAACGTCCGGCGCGACACCCGGAGCTCGAAGGCGCCCGTGTCGACGAGGAGGAAGTCGTTGCGGTCCGAGATCCGGATCGCGCCGGGCGGGGAAGGAGCCTGCTTCTTTTCGACGAAAAGGCGCTTCTTTTCGCCCGGCCCGAGATCCGTCTGGGTGTCGAGAAGAACCCATCGGACGCTTCCGTCCTCCCAGAGGACGAGAGGCTCGCTTTGCGTGGGGAGGGTTCCTCGATCGGACGAAACCGAAAGGGGTTCTCCGGGGCGTACCCAGCCCTTCGGGAGCGGGAAGCCGAAAGTCAGCGGCCAGCCTTGCCGCCGGAGCGCTTGCCGTTCCACGACCGAGACCGGTGCGGCAGGGCTCTCGGGCTCCGGCGACGGCGAGGGGGTGGCGAGGCAGGGGGATTCGAGGAGCGTTCCGATCCCGAGAAGGAGGAAGGCGAGCCGCAGGACCGGACGCATAATCTCACGGTTATCGGCGGGGCGAAGGTCGGTCAAACGGAAAGTGGCGTCCGAGTTCCGCTCTTCGGCCGAGCGTGCTATGCGCGAAGCGGGTTTGCCGTGGATTTCAGCGTCGTCGTCCCGTTCCACAACGAGGCCGAGAACGTCGCACGGCTCTTCACCGAGCTCCGGAGCTGCCTCGAGGGGCGCTTCGAGTTCGAGGTCGTGGCCGTCGACGACGGGAGCGAAGACGCGACGCTCGAGCGGCTGCTCGAGGCGAGGCGGGGTTGGCCGCGGGTGCGGGTTTTGCGGCATTCCGGCCGGTCGGGACAGACGGCCGCGCTGCGCACCGGGGTCCGAGCGGCTCGGGCCGAATGGATCGTGACCATGGACGGAGACGGCCAGAACGACCCGCGGGACATTCCCTCGTTGCTCGCGCGCCGAGAGGAGGCCGCGCTCGTCTGCGGGTGTCGTGCCGGCCGGGAGGATCCGTGGCCGAAGCGGGTCTCCTCGCGTGTCGCCAATGCCGTCCGCGCGTGGGCCCTCGAAGACGGCACGCCCGACACGGGCTGCGGTCTCAAAGTCTTTCACCGCGAGACGTTCCTCCGCCTGCCCCCGTTCGATCACATGCACCGCTTCTTGCCGGCCCTTTTCCTCCGGGAAGGGGCGACCGTCCTTTCCGTCGAGGTCTCCCACCGTCCCAGGACTCACGGCCGCTCGCACTACGGGATCCTCGACCGGCTCGGAGTGGGCCTCGTGGATCTCTTCGGCGTCTGGTGGCTTCGGCGGCGTCCGATCTCGGCCTCGGCTTCGGAAATCGAGGATTGAAGGGGGGATGCGATGGACCGGGAAACGCTCTGGCTGCTCCTGGGGTTCGCGGGTCAGGTCCTGTTCTCGCTGCGGTTTTTCGTGCAGTGGCTTCGGAGCGAACGCCTGGGGCGAAGCGTCCTCCCCGTCGAGTTCTGGTACCTGAGCATCGGAGGTTCCCTCGCGCTTCTCCTCTACGCCATCCACCGGGTCGATCCCGTCTTCGTCCTCGGACAGGCCGGGGGGCTTTTCGTCTACACCCGCAACCTCTGGCTCCTCCGCAGGCGGGGGGAGCGGGTTTCCGCTCCCGTCGGCCTGTCATGAGGAGCTGGCTCTTTCTCTGGGCCGCGCTGGCCGCGGTCGCCATCGGGACTCGTCCTCTCCTGCCTCCCCACGAAACGCGCCTTCTCTCCGTGGCGTGGGAAATGTGGCAGCGGGGAAATTTTCTCGTCCCCCTGTCGAACGGAGTGCCTTACCCGGAAAAGCCCCCGTTGCTCTTCTGGATGGTACACGCGGGCTGGGCGATCTTCGGCGTGGGCGATCTCTGGGCGCGGCTTCTCCCTTTTCTCTGCGGCGCCGCGACCCTGTGGGTGTCGGGAAGGATTGCGGCGAATCTCTGGCCCGATCTTCCCCGGGCCGGGGAATTCGTCCCCTGGGTTCTCCTCGGGTGCGGAATCTGGGTGCTTCTCGGCGGGGTGATCATGACGGACGGGCTTCTCGTGGCTTGCGTCTCCTTCTCGGTCTCGGGGCTTTCGGTGGCTTACCGAGGGCGCAGGTCCGCGGGCTTTCTTCTGTCCGGAGTGGCTCTCGGGCTCGGCATCCTCGCCAAAGGCCCGGTCGCGTTCGTCCCTGTCCTTCCTCTGGCTCTCCTCCTCGCCCCGAGAGAGGGTCGCGGCGCGTGGCTCGCCGGTGTCGGCCTCGTCGTCCTGGTCGCGAGCTCGCTCGCGCTCGCCTGGGCCCTGCCGGCCGCGAGGGCCGGGGGAGAGCGGTACGCGAACGCGATTCTCTGGGCACAGACGGCGGGCCGCATCCGGGACTCCTTCGCGCACGCGCATCCCTGGTGGTGGTATTTGCCGAGGCTGCCGGTTCTCCTGCTGCCTCTGGTTTTCTGGCCGAGAGCGTGGCGTGCCGCGCGCGCGTGCCTGCGGAACCCCGACCCGCCCGCGCGTGCGCTCGCCGCTTCGGTCGTCCTCGTGGTGGCGACCTTTTCCCTGGTGGAGGGAAAGCAGCTCCACTACGTTCTTCCGGTCGTTCTTCCCGTGGCCCTGCTTCTCGCCCGTGGGCTCGGCCTTCTCGAGCAGGAGCGTGCCGGGGAGTCGTTCTTCCTCGTCTTCCCGCTTCTCGTCGGAGTGGCTGGCGCGGCGCTCCCGTTCGCGGGCTCCTGGTGGAAGGCGCTCGGGGGCTCCGAGGTTCGTTTCCTCGAGTGGATGCACGGCGCACCGGTTTGGCCGGGCATCGTTCTCGGAGCTGCCGCAGCGGCTCTTCTTTGCCTTCGTTCCCCTCTGGACACCGCGGCGGCGGTTCGTCTCGTCGGGATCGCCACGGTCGTGGCTCTGCTTCTCGCCCATCTCGAGGCCCGTAGCCTCCTTCGCGAGCGGTACGACCTGACTCCCGTGGCCGGCTTCCTGAAGCGCGCGGAACTCTCCGGGCGCCGGGTCGGCCATTACGGTTACTACCGGGGGCAGTTCCATTTCCTCGGAAGGCTGGAACGGCCGCTCGACGTCGTGCTGCCCTCCGAAGAGGCGGCTTGGTTCGCCCGGTACCCGGACGGGCTTCTCGTCGCTTACGAAAAAAGGAAGCCGCGGAGCGGACGGTTCCGGATCGAGTTTCGGCATCCGTACCGTGGGGAAGCCGTGCTCCTGGTGTCCCGGGACGGAAGGCGGAGTCCGCCCTAGGACTTCCGGTGCGGCCTCTCGAGACGGGCGACGAGGCTCGAGGTGTCCCATCGCCCGCCGCCCATGGCCTGGACCTCGGAATACAACTGGTCCACCAGAGCCGTGACGGGAAGGTGAGCGCCGACGCGCCGGGCCTCTTCGAGTACGATGGCGAGGTCCTTGCGCATCCAGTCGACGGCGAATCCGAACTCGAAGCGGCCCTCGGCCATGGTGCTCCAACGGTGCGTCATCTGCCACGATCCCGCTGCCCCGCGGGAGAGGACTTCCAGGAGGGCTTCCGTGTCGAGCCCCACCCTCTTCGCGAAGTGGATCCCCTCCGCCAGCGCCTCGAGAAGGCCGGCGATGCAGATCTGGTTGACCATCTTGGCGAGCTGGCCGCTCCCGGGGGGGCCGAGCCTTTTCGCCGTGGAGGCGTAGCAACGAAGGAGCGGAAGCACCCTCTCGCAGGCCGTCTGCTCGCCGCCCATCATGATCGTCAGCGTGCCTGCTTCGGCACCCTGTTGCCCGCCCGACACGGGAGCGTCGACGTAGAAGAGGCCGCGCCGGGAGGCTTCGGTCGCGAGCTCGCGCGCGAGGCGGGCCGAGGTGGTCGTGTGGTCGACGAAGATCGCGCCTCCCGCCATCGAGGAAAACGCACCCTCGTTTCCCAGGGTCACCGCACGGACGTCGTCGTCGTTACCGACGCACGCGAAGACGAACGAGGCCCCGCGGGCCGCCTCGGCAGCGCTGTGCCCGGCGCGACCACCGTACTCCGCGACCCAGCGGGAGGACTTTTCGGGGCTCCGGTTGTAGACGCGGACGCGATGCCCCGCACGGGCGAGGTGGCCGGCCATCGGGTAACCCATCCGGCCGAGACCGACGAACGCCACGTCGTAGCGGCGGGAAACGGCGCTTTTCGCGGGTGTCGAGTCGCTCAACCTTGCAGGACCCGCCCGATCTTTTTCCGTCCGCGGTTGATTTCCCGGAGTTGCCGGAGGCCTTCCTCCGCGATCTCCGCGCCGACGAGGTGTTCGCTTTCGCGGGCGAGCTCGTCCATGTCGACCCACGCGGCGTAAAAGGAGCGCGTCCTCTCGGTGATGATGCCGGCCTTGAGCAGCGTTTTGATCAGGACCCGGAAAATGTTCGTGCTTTCGGCCATGGCCTTGCGGCGGTCGGCGTCGCCGAACGCTTCGAGGACGGCGCCGCGCACCCACTGCCAGTCGAGCCCGAATCGGGCGTAGATTTCCTGCTTCTGCTCGGCGTTGATGAGGTTGAAGAGGAGGTGCCGGAAGACCTCCGCGGCCCAGAGCTCGACGCGCTCGTGTTCTTCGGGCGTGAGCTTCGGTACCGTCCTTTCGGCCCAGATCCTCCCGAACTTGTGATGGAAAGCCTCGTCGGTCATCACGAGTTGCACGAGCCGTCGGAGCAGGGGATCGCGGGTGCGCGCGTGGATCGTCGCGAAGGCACCCATGGCGAGTCCCTCGACGAGCATCTGCATGCCCACGAGCTTCTTGTACACCTCCGGCGCCCGGACGAGCTCGTCGAGGAGCGTGGCGAGCGTTCTGCCCGCCCGAAGCGGCTTCCCCCACCGCTTTGCGATGTATCGGGAGAAGGCCGTCACGTGTCGCGCTTCTTCGCGTGCCTGGTTCGCCGCGTACTCCTGAGGGCCTGGGTCCCGGAGGATCTGGCAGAGACTCGCCGAAAGCGAAAGTGCCCCCTGCTCGCCGTGAAGGATGTTCGAGAGAACGAAGCGGGCGTTTTCGTTGGCGAAACGGATCTTCTGGCCCTCGTCGAGACGGTCCGCGACCGCGCAGTTGAGCTCGGGGACCATGCGCATCGGAAGGACCGTGTCGCTCTCGAGGTCGAAAGGTCGGCCGAAGTCCAGGTACGTGGGATCGTTCGGGTCCCAGAAGTGATCGACCGTCGCGGAGATGATGGCGTCGAAAGCCGGCGACCGCTCTCCGTAACGGTCCGGCTCGATCATGGCGAGAAAATCGTCCCGGTCGACCGTGTCGTAAACGGGATCGTGCGTGATGTGCTCGGCCATGACCGCTCACGGCGACCGTAGCCCCCGCCCCCGTGACTGTCAACGGCGGAAGTCCGGTTCGCCTCGCAGGTTCCCCCCCCGTTGCTCCTTCGGGCCATCGCCGCCGCGAAGCCCCTTCGGTCCGGCGAGGGCCGGCGCTCGTGTTCCCGTGTCGGTGGTGGCAGGCGCGGCTCCGGTGGGGGGTGCGGGCCGCCTGCAACCTCCCGTCACGCCTCGCTCATGAGCTGAGCGAACTTCGACCAGGAAAACCTTTTGGGGTGTTTCCACTTCCGCCCGTACCACCAGATCGACCCTTGCCCGAGCCCGAGTTCACCGATTTTTTCTTCGTCCCGGTAGACTTCGATTCGGATCGAAGCACCGGCTCTTCCGAGGCTCGGCAACGTGACCGCGCCCCGCGCTGTGTGGCGGCGGCGACTGCGCTGTTCGGCCATGGGCGCCTCCTTTCGTCGAGACCGGGCGTGGGGGCAATGCCGAAAGGGTTTCTCGGCTGCGAAGCTAGCCGCGTAGCTTGCGGAGCCACCCGGCGATGGCTCGACCGATCTCGTCGGGAGAGTCTTCTTGCACGAAATGGATGCCGCGTACGGTAACTTCCTCCTGATTGGGCCAGCCGCGACAGAACTCGCGCTGGGGACCGACGAGAATGGCACCGGGATCGGCGTCGACGAAAAGCTTCGGGATCTCGCTCTTCGAGAGAAAACGCGCATAAGCGTCCACGATTTCCGCCACGTCGGCAGGTTCCCCGTCGAGCGGGATCTCTCGCGGCCAGGTGAGCGTCGGCCGGCGGCTCTCGCCCGGCTCGCGGTACGGTCTCCGGTAGACCTCCATCTCTTCCGGGGCGAGTTTTCTCAGGATGGAGGCGGGAAGGATCGTTTCGACGAAAAGGTTCCGCTCGAGGATCATTTCCTCGCCGGCGGGGGAACGCAGTGCCTGGAAGATCGAGCGGGCGGCCTCGGGCCACTCCTCCCAGCGGAGGGGACGGACGATGGCCTCCATGTAGACGAGGCCACGGACGGCTTCGGGGTGCCGGCGTGTCCAGTCGAAGGCGAGAGCCGACCCCCAGTCGTGCGCGACGAAGGTCACGTTCTTCCGGACACCGACTCGCTCCAAAAAGGCGTCGAGAAACTTCCTGTGTTCGACGAAGCGGTACCGGTCGGGTCCCGAAGGCTCGAGTTTGTCCGAGTCCCCCATGCCCACGAGGTCGGGCGCGATGCAACGGCCGAGTCCCTCGACGTGGGGGATGACGTTCCGCCAGAGGTAGGACGACGTCGGGTTTCCGTGAAGAAAAACGACGGGATCCCCCTCGCCCACTTCCACGTAGGCCATGTGCCTGCCGTGCACTTCGACTTTCTTTTTCGGGTAACGTTCTTCCGCCGAGATCATGGCTCCTCCCGCGACGCTCGTGTCCCTCCGGAAAAAACGCGCCCGAAAACTCGAAAGGGAGATCTCGTGGCTGCCGCGGATGGCTCGTTTTTTCGGAAGGCCCGACAACTCCTAGCGCTTTTCGCTGCCGTCTTCCAAGCCCGCGGGCGGTTGATTCGCCGCACCCCGCGATCGTACAAAGAGAAACGACGCATGCACATCCGCGACATCTTCGCCCGGACGAGAACGACGGTTTCGTTCGAGTTCTTCCCGCCCAAGACTCCGAAAGGCGCCGAAGCCCTTTTCGAGACGATTCGCCGCCTCGAAGAGCTGAAGCCGTCTTTCGTTTCGATCACCTACGGGGCGGGGGGGTCCACACGCGAGCTCACGCACGACCTGGTCGTCCGGATCCAGCGGACGACTTCGCTCGATCCGATCCCGCACCTGACCTGTGTCTGCCACACCGAGGACGAGATCCGGCAGATCCTGGAGCGTTACGCCGCGGCCGGCGTGAGCAACATCCTCGCGCTCGGCGGCGACCCCCCTCGGGACAGGCCGAACTACGACCGCTCGAAGGATCGGTTCCGCTACGCCGCCGACCTCGTGCGGTTCATCCGTGCCTTCAACGAAAGCGGCGTTCACCCCGATCCTCGGGGGTTCGGGATCGGGGTGGCGGGTTTTCCGGAGGGACACCCGGCCACCCCGAATCGGCTCCTGGAGATGGACTATCTCAAGGCCAAGGTGGACGCCGGTGCCGACTACATTTGCACGCAGCTCTTTTTCGACAACCGGGACTTCTACGACTTTTGCGAGCGGTGCGAGATCGCCGGAATCCGCGTGCCGATCATCGCCGGGATCATGCCCATCACGAGCGTCGAGAACATGAAGAGGATGGCCGAGCTGGCCGGCGGGGCACGCTTTCCCGCAGGTCTCTTGCGGGCGATCGCGCGGTGCGGAGACGATCCTCGCGCGGTCGAGCGCGTGGGAATCCACTGGGCTACGGAGCAGTGCCGCGATCTCCTCGATCACGGGGTGCGGGGCATCCACTTCTACACGCTCAACAAGTCGACGGCCACGGTCGAGATCTGGAAAAACCTGGGACTCACCGATGCGACGGCGTTGCGGTGACCGCCGTTCGGAGAGGGCTCCGGTGCGCGTTCGCGTGCTTTTGTTCTCGGTGTTGCTCCTCGCAGGCTCGGCCGTGGGGCGCGCGGCTGCCGAATCCCCCGCTGCAGAAGTCGACCTCCTCGCTCTCGAGCTCGCGGAGGAGCCGGTGCCGGACCCCCTCGAGTGGCTCAACCGCAGGACGCTCGCTTTCCACCGAGGTCTCGAGCGCTGGTTTCTCGACCCGGTGACGAAACTTTATTCCAAGGTAGTTCCGGGTCCCGTGAAGCTCCGCGTCCGGAACTTCTTCGCGAACCTGAATTCCCCCTCGATCTTCGTCAACGACACGCTCCAGCTCGAGTTCCGCGACGCGGGCACGACGCTCGGCCGGTTTTTCTTGAACTCGACCGTCGGAATTCTGGGCCTTTTCGACCCGGCAGCCGGACTCCGGCTCGAGCCGCACCATTCGGATTTCGGACAGACCCTAGCTCTCGCGGGGATCGGGAGCGGGCCCTACCTGGTCGTTCCGCTTCTGGGGCCCACGACCGCGCGGGATGTCGTGGGCGATGTCGTCGACTTCTTCTTCCAGCCGACCTCCTACGTGTTCGGCCCGGGGCAGCAGCTCGTCTACGGCGGGGGCGCGGGTCTCGTCACCCGCGAGGCGCACTACGAGGAGCTCGAAGCGCTCGAAAGCTCCGCCGTCGACTACTACGCCGCACTCCGGAGCGCTTATTCGCAGAACCGCGAGGCCGAGATCTGGAGTCGGCGAGAGCACAGGCGCAACCGCCCTCCCTTCGTTCCGCGGACTTGAGGGCTTGCGGGGCCGCTCTCTCGCGCTCGGGCGGGACGTTCCCGGTGGTCGAGCTCCGGGCCAAGGGGGGCCGGGTGCGGCCGGCGCTCGAGGTGTCCGGCGTCGGGGGCTCCCCTCGCGTCGGCGGGGCGGGCGGCCGGACGCCCGCGGGGCAGGAGATCCGTGGGCGGCTTACGCGTCGGTTTTGCCGGCCGCCAGTTCCGAGATCTTCCCCTGGATCACCTCGAGGAGCCGGGTGAATCCGTCTTTCCTGAGCACCGAGGAATATTCCGATCGTCGGAGTGCGAGCTCGCTCACCGTACCCTTGGCGTAGACGTCGACGATCCGCCAGCCCTGTTCGGTCTCGCGGAGCCGGTAGACGAGCGAGACGTCTTCGTCTCCGGGTCGAACGACGCGCGTTCGGACGAAGACCGTTCCCCGTGCCGCGGGTTCCTCGCCGAGTACTTCGAAGCGCTCCCCCCCGTAGCGGCGGAGCCTGCTCGCGTAGTTCGCGATGGTGAACGCACGGAACTGTTCGACCCAGGTCCGGCGCTGGCCTTCGTCGAGGTCGTTCCACGCCGTTCCGATGGCGAACCGCGCCATGAATTCGAGGTCGAAGGCACGTTCTATCGCGGGTTCGAGACGCCGGAACCGTCCTTCGTAGGCGAGTGTCTCCGCTTCCTGGAGCACGGAGACGAGAGTTTCATGGAAACGTTCGACGACGCGGGTCGGTGTAGCCGCATCGATAGCCGGCGTCGGAGCCGCCGCACCCGCGAAGAGAAAAAGCATCGGAAGAAGGCTCACGGTATTCTCCAACGGGAATCCCGACGGAAAGTTTCCATATCCGAGAAAACGTCGGGAGGCGAGCGGTGCGAGAGGGGAAGGCCGTCCGCGTCGAGATGGGCTCGTCCTTGACATCCGCCCGGGGCCGTTCTCCAACTATGGGCGAAGGGGCGCCGAGCGGGAGCGGTATTCGACCATGCTCTACCTGGTCCAGCACGGGGAAGCGACGACGGAGCGGGAAAATCCGGAGCGGCCGCTCACGCCGCGGGGGCGGGCCGAGGTCGAAAAGGTCGCCGACTTCTTCGCCCGCTCGAGCCTCGTGCGGCCGCGCGAGATCCTCCACAGCGGGAAGCGGCGGGCGGCGGAGACGGCGGAGATTTTCGCGAGGGCGCTCTCTCTGGAGGGCGCGGTTCGGTCGCGCGAGGGGCTCGCGCCGAACGACGACCCGGAGCCCCTCGCCCGCGAGCTCGGGGAAAGACCGGAAGAATCCTCGATGATCGTCGGGCACCTACCGTTCCTTTCTCGCCTCGCGAGTCTTCTCGTCGCGGGGCGCAGCGAGCCTCCGGTCGTCCGGTTTCGCATGGGCGGGCTCGTCGGGCTCGGGCGGGAAGGAGCGGGATGGGTCGTCGTCGCGCTGGTGACGCCGGAGATGGTTTTTTCGGAAGCTTCGGCGGGGTAGCGCGGCCGCGTTTCAGTCCTCGCGCTCGACCCGGACCCTCGATCCCTCGGGGCGTTTCTCGACGCGAATTCTCTGCGGCAGCCGGGCCGTGAGCTCGGGGATGTGGGTGACGATGCCGACCATCCGCCCGCCCACGCGGAGCGATTCGATCGCCGAGGCGACCGTGTCCAGCGTCTCGGGGTCGAGCGTACCGAAGCCTTCGTCGACGAAGAGGCTGTCGAGCTGCACGGCGCCCGCCGCTCGCTGCACCTGCTCGCTGAGTTCGAGCGCGAGCGCGAGGGAGGCCAGGAAGGTCTCTCCACCGCTGAGCGTGTCCGTGCTTCGCTCCTCCCGGGCGTTGTCGTGGTCGACCACGTAGAAGGCGTCGTCGCGGAACTCGAACGTGTAGCGGCCGCTGAGCTCGCGAACCCTGGCGGAGGCGCCTCGGACGAGGGACCGGAACGTTTCCTCGAGCACGAAGGCCTGGAAGGCGTCGCTCTTCAGGTCCTCGGCGAGAAGGCGGTAGCGCTCGTACACGGTCCTGTGACGCTCGAGCTCTTCACGGAGTCGACCGGCCGTGGCGACCCTTTCTTCGAGGTCGCGGAGCTCGGTCTCGGCCCTCGACTCGGCACGAAGGATTTCCTCGTGTTCGCGCTCGGCGGTTTCGAGAGCCTTTTTCGCGCCCTGGAGTTCTTCGTCGCTCGCCGTACGTCCCCGCAGGTCGTTTTCGAGCTCGCGGAGGCGGCGTTCGACGGCCGCGCGGCTCTCTTCCCACTCGCGGATCGTTTTTTCGGTCCGCGCCATCTCCTCGTCCGCCCGGAACGCGCGACGGAGGTCGTCGGGTGTCGTGAACCCCCGGGCCCGCAGAGCCTCTTCGAAATCCCGCCGAGCCTCCCGTGCCTCGGCTTCGGCCCGCTCGGCGCTTCGCTCGGCCTCGAGTGTCTTTTCGCGCGCGGCGGCGGCGTCTCTCTCCGCCTTTCGGTCCCGGCGCCGGGCCTCCTCGAGAGCTTTCTCGAGGCGTGCGATTTCCGACTCGATCCGCTCGCGTTCCTGGCGAGGGTTGCCCTCGGGCGAAACCTCGCGGAGACGTTCCTCGAGCTCTCGCACCTCGTGGCGGAAGTCTTCGAGCCGCCGCTCCGCCTCTCGGAGACGCGCCGCGAGGTCGGATTTTCGGGTCGCTGCTCCCTCGCGCTTCGCGCGCACTTTCGCGAGCTCGGTCTCGGCTCCGCGCCGTTTCTCCTCGGCTTCCCGGAACTTGCGGCGGAGCGCGGCGAGGCGCGAGGCGAGCGCCAGGATCTTCTCTTCCACGGTGGCTTCCCTTTCCGCGTGGACGGGCGGGGGCGCTTCTCCCGATAGCCGCTCTTCGGCGAGACGGATGTCCGCTTCGAGCTCCGAGCGTGCTCGGCGCGATTCCTCGAGCCGTTCGGTCGCCGCGCGTTCTTCGGCCAGGGCCGACTCTTTTTCGGCGCGGGCCGACTCGACGGCGGCCCGCGCCTCGCGGAGCGCTTCCGCGGCCCGCCGCTCTTCGAGACGCGCCGTCTCGAGCTCGGGAGCGGGAAGCGGAGGCGGAAGTCGGGTGACGTCCTGCTCGCAGACGGGGCAGGGTTTTCCCTCTTCGAGATTTTCCCGCAGGACGGCGGCAGCGGAGGTCCGCTCGGCCTCGCGACGTCGCGCTTCGGCCCGCGCGAGCTCGCCCTCGGCGCGCTCGACGGCTTCGGCGGCCGCCTTCCACAGCGCTTCGGCGCGCTCTCGTGCGGAGCGCGCGGTCTCGTATTCCCGGCGGCGTTTTTCGATTTCCCCGGCGTAGCGTGCGAGATCCTGCCGTTTGCGCCGAAGCTCGAGAGCGGGCTCCCTGAGCCGTTCGAGCGCTTCGTCGAGTTCCGGGGAATAGCCGAGCCCCTCGACTTCCTTCCGGCACTTCGCGACGAGGGCTTCGAGCTCGGCCGCGCGCTCGGAGAGCTTTTCTTCCTCTTTTTTCGCCTGTTCGGCCTCCTTCTCCCGTCGGGTCCGCTCCCGTTCCGCTTCTGTCAGCCTTTTTCTCGCACTCTCGAGCTGTTCGAGTGTCCGTTCGGCGGCGCCGAGCTCCGGGATCCGCCGGCGGAGGGAGGGAATTCGCTCGGCTTCGGCCTCGCGGCACGCGAGAGCCTCGCGCGCCTCGGCGGCCGACTTCTCGAGCTTCTCGAGTTCCGTTCGCATTTCGACGGCGCGCTCCCGCGCCGTCCGGGCACGTGTCTCGAGTGCCTCCGTGCTTCGGCGGACCGGTTCGACCTCTCTTGCCTTGCGGGCGAGCTCGAGCTCTTTCCTGCGCTCCCGTATCTCCTCCTCCTGCCCGAGAAGCTCGGAGCGCTCCTGGCGGACTTTTTCGAGCTCCCGCGTCTTTTCGTGACGGTCCTGCACGGCTTCGAGTTCCTCGCGCTTTCGGTCCCGCACGAGCCGCTTTTCTTCCGCCCGGGCGCGCAGCTCCTCGAGCTCGCGCTTTTTCCGCCCGAGCATCGTCTCGTCGGCGCCCGCGTACTCCTCGGCGAGGCGGCTCTCGCGGTTCTGCACCTCGAGACGCGCCGCGTTGGCCTGCTCCACGGCCCGCTGCCGCATGCGCTCGTAAATCTGGAGGCGGAGGAGGTCGCGGAGAATCTCCCGGCGATCCCGGGGCTCGCTCTTGAGAAACCGGTGGAACTCCCCCTGCGGGAGGACGACGGCCTGCGTGAAAGCGTCGTAGCGGAGGCCGAGAATGCGCTGCACGTGCGTGTCGACTTCGCGGACGCTCCCTGCGATCGGCGCTCTCTTTCCGTCGAGGAGCTCCTCGAGCTCGGCCTGGCTCCGTCCCGACCTGCGGACGCGGCGCGCGATCCGGTAGGTCCGGCCTCGGGCCGTGAAGTCGAGCTGTACGGACATGGAGTCCGCCCCGTGGGAGACGAGCTCGAAGAGGCCGCGTGCCCCCATGCGCGGGACGCGCCCGTAGAGGGCGAAGATCATGGCGTCGAGGAGGCTCGACTTCCCGGCTCCCGTGGGGCCCGAAACGACGAAGAGGTCGAGGTCGGAAAAGTCGACCTCCTGTCTCCGCTTGAAACAGGTGAAGCCTTCGACGGCGAGGCGAAGGGGACGCATGGGTCGTCAGCTGGTTTCCTCGCTCAGCTCCCCCTCGTAGAGGCTCGCGAAGGCCTCCACGAGCTCGGCCGGCGGTTCGTGTCCGTGGGCTTTCCGGAAGTACTCCCGGTAGAGGGCGTCCGGCCTCGCGTCCCGGCGAACCGGCTCGGTTTCCTCCCGCTCTTCTTCGGGCAGCTCGACCTGTACGACGAGCGCGTTCGGGAGAAGCTCCCGGACGCGGCGGCTCGCGTCGGGGATTCGGCCGGGAAGCGAGAGGACCACCCGAAGCCAGCGGTCGGCGCGCGCCCGGTCGGCGATGTTCGGGAGATCCTCGAGCGTGGTGCGCACGGTCTCGAGCTCCTTGCCTCCCTCGTACGGGATCCTCTCGACGCGCGCCGGGACGCCGGGCGAGGCTTCGATCCACACGAAACTTTTCGCCTCCCCCTCTTCCCCGAAGTCGAGCTGGAGCGGCGAGCCGGCGTACTCGGCGTGGGCGGGCGCGCCGGGGACGCGCTGAGGCCGGTGGATGTGTCCGAGGGCCACGTAGTGGGCACGGTGGGGGAGTGCCTGGGGTGCCGCGGCCCATTCGTCTCCGAGGTGCACCTGCCGCTCGGAGCCGGAGAAGACGGCTCCCTCGAGGTGGGTGTGGCAGACGAGAAGGTTGACCGTATCGGCCCGGAACTCCGCGGAAAGCGCTTCCACCATGCGGCGGAACCCGTCCGCGTAACGCTGCTTGGCGAGTGTTTCGTCCCGCGCGAGCTCGAGCGCCGAGACCAGGCGATGGGCGGGCGCGAAGGGAAGCGCGGCGACGGTGGCGCTCTCGCCGGACCGGGTCGTGAGCCGGATCACGCCGCCCTTCTCGGCGCGCCGGGGAAGGCCCACGACCCGGACGCCCACGAGCTCGGCGAGCGTCCCCCAGGCGTCGAGGCGGGCCGGATGATCGTGGTTTCCCGCGACGACGACCGAGCGTGTGCCCGCCTGCCCGGTGCGCTTGAGGAACTCGAAGACGAGCCGTTCGGCTTCCGCGGAAGGCGCCCCGCTGTCGAACACGTCGCCGGAGACGAGAAGCAGGTCCGCCTTTTCGCTCTCCAGAAACCGCGCGAGGTGGTCCAGCACCGCGGCGAGCTCGTCGATGCGCTGGATGTTTTTCCAGATGCGTCCCGCGTGCCAGTCGCTCGTGTGGGCGATCCTCATCGGTTCTCGTCGAAGCCCTCGAAGGGGTCGGGCGCGTCGGGTTCGAGCGCCTCGGCCCGGCGGGTCGCCCAGGCCGGGAACGGGAAGCGGAGGAGGACGGGGGTGGGGATCTGGGGCTGGGAGACGATCATGCTTCCGGGCGGGAGCATGGTGGCCCGGAGCCGTGCCACACGTGTGAGAAATCCGTACTCGCTGCGCTCGGCTTCGGCGGCGTCGAGGCGCCCCACCACCTTGACCGACGCGTTGGCGAACACCCGGCGTTCCACTTCGCTCGCCGTCTGTTGCGCGCCGAAGAGCGAGACACCGAGCGACCGGCCCCGCTCGGCGATGTCGAGCAGCACGTCCTGGATGGGGCTCCAGCCCTCTCGCGGCGCGTACTTGTTGAGCTCGTCGAGGAGGACGAAAGTGAGCGGCTTCGCCGTCCCGCGCCGTTCTTTTTCTTCCATCATCCGCTTGAGCAGCACGCCGACCACGAACATCTGCGCCGTGGAGTGGAGCGTGTGGATGTCGACGACCGTGACCTGCTGGGAGTCCCAGGAGATTTGCCGGCCCACCGCCCAGGGTTCCCCCTGGACCAGGTGTCCCATTCTCGAGGCGGCGGCGTGGAGTCTCCGGCGGAAGGCTCCGAGCGTGCCCTGGACCATCTGGGGGACGACGCTCTCGAGGAATTCCGTGTCGAGGAGGTCGACCAGGTCCGAGAACGAGGCCATCCGTTTTCCCCCGAGCTCGAGACCGGGGTCGTCTTCCGGTCCTTCCTTCGCCGCCTCTTCGAGCACGCGTTCGACCCGCTGGATCACGAAGGAAATCTGCGCCCGCGCGTCCTCGGCCTCGGCGAAGGCGAAGCGGAGCATCCGTTCCCGGGCGAATTCCCGCAGCGTCCACACGTAGGGTTCTACGCCTTCCTGGCGCCCTCCCGTCGCGGGCATGGGAACCTTCGAGCCGCGGTGGACCGGGGCGTAAAGGGCCACGCTCTGGAAAGGCGTCGGGGGGAGGCCGAGCTTCGCGTACTCGGCCCGGCTCGTTTCGTCGAGGCGGGCGTTGGGGCGGTCGAGCCAGAGAAGGTCTTCGCCCTTCACGTTGAAGACGAGCGCACGGGTCGCGGAAGCGTCGGCGCCGAGAACGCCCGAGTGGAAGATCGAGAAGAGAAGGAAGGTGGCGTAGGAGGTCTTCGTCGCCACCCCCGAGATCCCGCTCACCGAGAGGTGGGCGCCGTGCGTGCCGTCGAGAAAATCGAGGTTGGCGTACACGGGCTCGCCCGTCCGGGTGAGGCCCGCCGGGAAGCGCCGCTCCATCCGGTCGAAGTAGAGGGCGCGGGCGAAGCGCTCGCCGCGCACCACCTCGGCCGGGTCTCCGGGGTGAGGGGGGACGAAGATTTCGGGTTCGATCCGTGTCACCTGCACGTGGGCGGCGTAGGACACGTCCACCGGGAGGACGCCGCGCGAGGCGCGAAAGGCGTCCGTGTCGAAGGGGGCGCCTTCGTAGCGTTTTCGGACGAGATCGACGATCCCGAAAAAGCGGACGCGCTCGCCGCCCGGGATCGCGCTTTCCACGACGACGAGGTCGTCGAGCTGGATCCGCTTGCCTTCCTCGACGCCGACCCAGAACTCGAGCGGCGTCGCGTCCATCGACCCGAGAACCAGTCCCGCAACTTCCCTGGTGGGTTCTTTCACGTTCGGCGTTCCTCCCTTTTGCCGGAGTTTCTCGCCTCGAGCAAAAGCTCCTCGATTCTCCGCCTGAGGAGCCGGGCGTCGCCGAGGCGACGCCGGAGCTCGCCCTCGAGCGCCGAGATGGGGACCAGGTTCTGCGGCGACCGCGGATCCCGGGCCCGGCCGGAGACGAAGCGGGGCAGCAGGTGTGTCGTCGCGTCCGCGAGGTCCCGTGCTCGCTCGGCTCCCACGGACTCCGACACCTCGAGGCGGACGAGGCCCGAAAGTTCCGAGTCGATCGGCTGTGGGGGGGCGAGGCGCAAAAACCAGCTGTAGCGGGCGAAGCGGCGAGTCGAGCGGAGGGCGAAAAGGGGAGTGCGAGAGGACGGGGGGAGTCGGCGGAGGAGGGGGACTTTTTCGGCGGGCAGGTAGAGCTGGAAGAGCCGCTTCACCATTCCCACGGCGGCTCCGCGTACCGGCTCCTCGAAGGTCAACGGCCCGTCCGCGACCACGAGCGAACCCTCGCGGTCGGCGAGCTCGCGTGCCGCCCTCTCCTCGGCCCGTCTCATTTCCTCCTGGATTCCGCGAAGCGGTGCGTCGGGATCCGAGTCCGCGACGGCGAGGGGGCGGTAGACGAGATTCGGTGCCACGCGAACGACCTCGGGAAAAAGCGTGCCGGAGGCCGTCACCACCACCCGACCCGTGTGCACGTCGCCGAAGGCGGCCCGTCCGTTCTCGCAAACGACGGCGCCTACGGCGTAGCTCCCGAAAGCGCCGTGGGCCATGTCGTCGCCCCGCCGGACGAGGATCCGCGCGTCGATGCGCCGTACGCCGTCGACGAAAAAGACGGTCGCGAAAACGGGCGTCGCCCCGGGGGAGAGGGGCGCCCAGCGGTCGGGGGGGACTTCGACCCCGAGATCGACGTCTTCCGCTTTTTCTTCGACGGCCGGGTCGAACGGAACTTCGCCGCCGTAGGGGCTTTCCCAAGGATCGATCCGGACGTCGAACTCCCCGAACACTCTCGCCCTCCCGCCGGGTCTTATACCACAGCCCCGCGTGGCCCTTCAGGAGGGCGTGTGGAGCGTGACGAAACCGAGTCGACCGAGCCGCCGGAAATCCCGATCGAGGGACCAGACAGCCGCTTTCTCGTCGGCCGCCAGGGCGGCGATCAGCAGATCCGCGAAGCCGAACCTCTCGCCGGCCTCCACGGTTTTCCGGACCCAGCCGTCGAGCCTCTCCCAGGTTTTCTCGGTCGGGTACGCCACCGGGAGGGCCGTGAGCAGCCGGTCAAGCCTGCCGTAGTCTCGGCGCGGAGCGCCGGAGAGCAGCTCGAGGCGCACGGGGGCGGCGAGAAGCACGTCGTCCCGGTCGAGGAGATCGCGGAGATGTCCCACGAGACGCGAGTCCGCTCCCCGGAAGAAGGCGATCCAGACCGAAGTGTCGACGACGATCACCGGCCCTTTCGCGGCCGTCGCCTGGATTTCGGCAGGTCGATGTCGAGGCGAACCTTGCCCGCGAGCTCCTTGAGCTCTTCGATCCGGCGCCGGCGCACGAGTTCGCGGAGGGAAAGGATGACGGTGTCGGTTTTGGATTTGAAACCCAGGAGTCGACGGGCCTCTTCCACGAGGTCCTCGGGAAGATCGAGCGTGGTACGCATACGATTACGCTTAGTTTGGATGCTTTGGCACGTCAAGGAAACGGACAAAATATATGCCCACGACCCGTGCCCAGGGCGATCGTCCCTCGGGTCTTCTCCTCCTGCACTTCCGCCCGGCGCGCGGGTACCGGTCGCCCGAGCGGAGCCCGGAAGTTCTCAGCCCGGCGTCCGCTCGAAGGTCGGGATACCTTCCGGGATCCAGTGAAAGGCCTGCTTGTCGATCGTGAAGATCGCCATCTGGGGCATCCCGAAAACGCTCGGGTCGTCGAGCGTTCCGACCTTGATCATCACGGCAGGGATGCCGGGAGCCCGAGAGACGAGATGCGTCCCGCACTCGGGGCAGAACTCCCGCGTGACAGGCCTCTCGAGGTCGCTTCTCCGGAACGCCTTGGCCGATCCCTTGACGTACGCGAAGGCATCCTCGGGGACCCCCAGGACGATGTTCGGCGCCCCGCCCGAGATGTACTGGCACTCCCGGCAGTGGCACTGGGCCCGAAACATCGGCTCCCCCTGGATCTTGTACCGCACCGCCTTGCAGTAACACCCGCCCTCGATTTCCATGGATCGCCCCCTTTCCAGGTCCGTCGACCTGTGACGTTCCCCCGAGTCCGGCTCGGAAGCTTCGCTCTTCTTTCGCATCGGGCCCGTCGAAACTCAACACTCGGTACTCCCTTTCTCCCCGCCCCCGCCGGAAGCTCTCGGCGTTGCGAGATTTTCTCCCGGAAGGAGCCGGCTTTCTTCCGGGGCGGTGAGGGAGGACCGGAGGGGTGGGGTGGTTGATTTCGACCGCGGTCGGGGGTAGTTTCCCGGCCTGACCGATCGGTTTGGCGGAGCGACGACGAGCGTTTTGCCTTTTCCCGCTCCCGGACCGCCGACCGGAAGGAGTTCGTAAAGGATGAAAACTTTGCTCTTGAATCCACCGGCCTACGAGGACTTCGACGGGGGGGCAGGGTCGCGCTACCAGGCTCGCCGGGAGGTGTGGTCGTTCTGGTACCCGACCTGGCTCTGCTATCCCGCGGGCCTCGTCGAGGAAAGCCGGGTCCTCGATGCGCCGCCGGAAGGTCTCGGCCAGGAAGAGACCGTCGAGATCGCTCGCCACTACGACTTCGTGGTGATCCACACGAGCACGCCGTCGTTTTCTCTCGACGTGGACACCGCCGAGAAGATCAAAGAGGCGAACCCGCGGTGTGTCGTGGCCTTCGTCGGTGGCCACGTGACGGCTCGTCCGGTGGAGTCCCTCGAGGCGTCGAAAGCCATCGACGTCGTGGTCCGCAAGGAATTCGACCTGCCGGTAGCCGACATCGCGCGCGGGCGTCCCTGGCACGAGATCCCGAATCTCACCTACCGGGAGAACGGCGCGATCCGCCAGAACCCCGAGCGGCCTCCCCTCACCACCGAGGAGCTCGACGCGCTGCCCTTCGTCACCGAGATTTACGCTCGCGACCTCGACTACCTCAAGTACAACAGCCCGTACTGCCAGTATCCGTACGTCTCTCTGTACACCGGGCGGGGCTGTCCCGCTCGCTGCACGTTCTGTCTCTGGCCGCAGGTCACCACGGGGCACTCCTACCGCACGCGGACCCCGGAGAACGTCCTCGAGGAAGTGAAGAACGTGAAACGGCTCTTTCCCAGGATGAAGGAGCTCTTTTTCGACGACGACACGTTCACGGCCGACCCGCGCCGCGCGCGCCGGATCGCCGAGCTTCTCAAGCCGCTCGGGCTCTGCTGGTCGACGAACGCACGCGCCAACGTCGACCGCGAAACCCTGAAGGTGCTCAAGGACGCCGGGCTCCGTCTTTTCGTCGTGGGCTACGAGTCCGGGAACGCGCAGATCCTGAAGAACATCAAGAAAGGAGTCGGACTCGAGACCGCCCGCCGCTTCACCCGGGACTGCCACGAGCTCGGGATCCTGATCCACGGGACCTTCATCATCGGGTTGCCCGGCGAGACGCGCGAAACCATCGAGGAGACGATCCGGTTCGCGCGGGAGATGAACCCGGAGACGATCCAGGTGTCGTTGGCTTCGCCGTATCCCGGGACGGAGTTCTACAAGTACGTCCAGGACCACGGCTTCCTCGTCGAGAACGTCTACAACGACCCCTCGGGCTACCAGAAGTGCACCGTGAGCTACCCGGAAATCTCGGCCGAGGAAATGTTCGACGCGGTCGAGCGCTTCTACCGGAAGTACTATTTCCGGCCGAAGTACGTCTTCAAGGCCGTGCGCAAGATGCTCCGGGATCCGGACGAGCGGAAGCGCATGCTCGGGGAAGCCGCGGACTTTCTCGCTTCGATGCGGCAGAGACGGGCGCAAAAGGCCCGGCGGGCGGCGGCCTGACCGCCGGCGGGCGCGCCGAAAAAAAGCCCGAGGCTCGCACCGCGGGCAGGCCGGAGCGCGGCGCCGGGGAGGCGGCCTCCCCTCCGGCCCTCACCGCGCCTGCGACGCCCGCCCGCTCGGTCGTGCCCTCCTTTTCTCGTTCCCGTACTCGCGCTCGAGGTAGGTCACGATGTCGTCGGACTCGTACATGCGGACGCCGGTATTCGGGTCGACGAGGAAAGGGACCTGCACTTTTCCGCCGAGGCGCTCGAGCTCTTTTCTCTGGGGGCTACCCTTGGGAACGTTGCGCACCACGTACTCCAGGTCGAGTTCCGAAAGGACCTCGCGGACTTTCCTGCAGTAGGGCGACCCTTCCATGTTGAAGAGCTCGAGGAGCTTCGGGGGACCGCTCTCCCGTACAACGCGGCAGACCCGTCCCCGCCCGAGCGTCACGGCGCTCGCGGCGAAGGAGTTCAGGTCGTCGAGGAAGCTCGGGAGCGGCACGGGCCAGCCCGCTTTGCCGTCGCGGGCGTAGTGCTCGTTGAGGTAGCTCACGATGTCGTCCGATTCGTACATGCGTGTCCCGGTGTTGGGGTCCACGAGGTACGGCACTTGCACCTTTCCGCCGAGCTCGCGGAGAAGTTCGCGGCGCCGGCTCCCGCGCGCGACCGGGCGGGCGAGGTAGTCGAGGTCGAGCTCCGTGAGCGCTTCGCGGACCTTCCGGCAGTACGGGCAGGCTTCGAAGTCGAACAGCTCGAGCAGGCGCTCCGGGCCTTTACGCCGGTCGCGCGTCGTCCGCGCGAAGATCCCGCGGGCTCCGCGGACGATCGTGGCGGCGTACGACGAGGCGTCTCTCGCGAGTGGCATGGTCCGTTCCTCCCCTTGGTTTTCCTCGTGCGGGCGGCGGCCCGGCCGTGGTGCGCACGCCGTCCGGCGGCCGGATGCTCGCCCACGGGCGCGGCAGCCCGAGCTTCGGAGGACCTGCGGCCGAGCGGCCGGACGAACACGCGCGGATCATTCCGACTCTCGTTCTCCCGCGGGCTCTTCCCTCGGGTCTTTTTCTTCTCGCGTCGAGACAGCCGGGTCGGTGCCCGGCGACCCTGCCGTCTCCTTGCGGCGGGGAAGTCCCTCTTCCCGAAGCCTCCGAGCGATTTCGGGGACGGCCTTGATGAGCATGTCGAGGTAGGTCCATTCCTCTCCCACCCGACCCGCGAGCTCTTCCGCGTAAGCCGAGAGCGCCGCTTCGAGTTCCTGCTCTTTCCCTTCCCGGATGCGGTCCCCTTCGTCGAGGCACTCGTTCACCTTGGTGGCGAGCTCGTCCATTTTCTTCTCGCCTTCCTCCCCGAGTTTTTCCGAGAGGGACTCGTTCCAGATCCCGTGGAACGCGAGAGTGGCGGGCACCTGCTTGCGGAGACCCGAAGTGAGCGCGTAGAGCTGGTCCGCGAGCGTTTCCGGAGACGAAACCCGACGGCGGCTCACGAAGGCGTTCAGGCGCACGAGCCTGTCCCGGAGTCGCTGAAGGCCGTGCTCGGCGGCAAGCAGCGCGACGGCACGACGGAGTTCGGTCTGGGTAAGATGCGCCATGCGTCGGTCCTTGCCCGTTTCGCGGCCGTCGTGTCAAGCGAGAAGCTCGGGTTCCGGCCCCGAGTCGGAACGGAGTTCCCGCAGCTTCGCGACGAGCTTCGGAAGCACTTCGGCGGACCTCCCGCGCAGGCTCACGTCGCAAAAGGGCGTGAGCTCGCTTTCGTAGAGGTTCACCTCGACGAGTTTCCCGCCGCGCGCCCGGACGTCGTAGGGGAACTGGGCGGCAGGATAGACCGTCGCCGAAGTCCCGGCGACGAGCATGCAGTCCGCCTGTGCCGCTTCTTCGAAACACCGCGCGAGCACGTCCGGCGGAATCGGCTCTCCGAAGGACACGGTATCCGACTTGAGTACGCCTCCGCACTCGGGACACCGCGGGGGCAGCACGTCGAGGGAGACGGCCTCTCGCGGAAACCGCCGGACGCAATCGATGCAACGGACGAGGCGGTAGTTTCCGTGGATTTCGGCGACTTCCCTGCTTCCGGCCTCGGTGTGCAGGTTGTCGACGTTCTGCGTGATCAGGCAGCGCAGCACGCCCATGGATTCGAGCTCCGCGAGCGCGTAGTGGCCGGGATTGGGCCTGGCGCGGCGGAGGGTTTCCCACAGTTCGCGCAAGGGCCCCTTGGGCGAGAGCCGCTCTTCCCATGCTTTGCGCGGGTCGGCGAGAAATCTCTGGTAGCCGTCCATGGGGGGTTCGCCGTGTTTGGTCCAGAGTCCGCCGGGTCCCCGGAAAGGCGGGATGCCGCTGTCGACCGAGATCCCCGCACCCGTGAGCGCCACGACGTAGCGAGCTCGGTGCAGGATCTCCGCCGCTCGTTCGATGGCCCCGTCCAGCCGTTCGTCGTCGGTCACGGTTGAGCCTCCGCAGGGCATGGAGTATAGGACGAGCCTTCCGAGGAAGCGAGAAGAGGATTCCCGGCCCGGAAGGAGAGTTCGCGGATGAGGAAGGTGAGCACGCTTTTGGCACTCGCGGCTTCGGTGACCCTCGCCGCAGGAGTCGACGGAGCGGAAATGTTGAGGCTCCAGGACAAGGAGGGAAAGTCCTACGGCGTCGTGGTCGACTGTCGCCAACCCGACGCGGAGCCCGACCGCAAGAAGTACTTCGGCGGAGCCGAAGAGGGCTTTCTCGGAAAAGAGCCGTGCGGGAAGTGCCTCGTCGAGGCCAACTGGGGCGTCCTCCTGAAATACCCCTACGACCTCATGATCAAGGGGACGCTGCTCGACGAGGAGGGGAAGCCCGTGGAGAACAAGCTCGTCCATTTCTTTTTTCCGAACGGCTGGATCGTGAAGACGCGCACCACCAAAAGCGGGTTTTTCCGGATCCTCATGGGGGCCACGGACGAGAAGAAGTCCGACCGATGGCTCGAGATGGACGTGGGCGAGCGCTACGTCCGAAAAGGAGACGACCTGCCGTACTACGCCCTCTACGTGATGCCCGAAGACTTCCGGCCCTGCGGGTCGCCGAAAAAGGCCGCAGAAGACGGAAAAAACTGACGCCTTGCTTGCGCGAGCCCGGCGGCAGTAGAGTGCTCCCGTGGGCTCGTGGATCGAAAGGATCCGATCGGCGATTCGCCCCGAGCTGCTGCGGGACACGGCGGTTCCGGTCCTCGTTCTCCGCGTTCTCGAGGGGCTCTCGGCCTGGATCGTTTTCGACCTGGTCTATCTCCGGGTCGCCTCGCACGGGGAGTGGGTGCACGGGGCGCTCGTCGCCTATCTCCTGGGAAACCTGGTCGTAGCCCTCGCGTACCTCGGGGGAAGGGCCACGGCGGGATGGCTCGTCGTGGACCTCGGGTTCAATCTGGTGCCGATCAGTGTCGTCGTGCACGCCTCCGGCGGACCGCTCAGTCCTCTCGCGGTCCTCTACCTTCTGAAGATCGCGGGCTACCTGGTGCTCTTCGGTCTCGAAATCGGGGTGGCGAGCATCCTGGCGGTCGTCGTCCTCGGGCTTGGGTGGATTCTCGCCGACGTTCGCGGTCTCTGGGAAACGACACCCCCCGAAGCCATTCCTCCCCCCCTCCTCTGGCGCATCTCTCTCGGGGCTCGACTCGCCTTCGTGGCGTTCCTGCTCGTGGGTGCAGCGATCCTCGTGCGGCAAATCCGGCTGCGGGAAGACGAAGCGCGGCTCGCCGCCGAGCGGGACCGCGCCGAGGCGGCCAGGCTGCGCCGCGCCTACGAGCTCGCGGTGCCGCAGGTCGTGGTGAGCGAGGCGGTGAGCCGACTCACCACGATCGCCGAAGTCTGCCGCACCGTGGTCGCCCTGGTCCCCAGGCTCCTGGACGTGGACATCGCGGGCATCTTCGTCTGGGACGCCGACGAGGAGTGTTATCGCGGCGGAGCCCTCTACGGGGTCGATGCGCGTACGGCCGAGGCGTTCGGCCGGTTGCGGCTCGGCCGTCGGGCCGTTCCGGACCTCGAGTGGGTGCGCCACCTCCGGAAGTCCTCCGTCGTCCCGGGCGTGCCCGGGCCGCTCGGGCCGCATACCGGTTCCGCGGCTTTGCTCGTCCCGCTCCAGTCCGACGAGTTTTTCGGCATTCTCTTCCTCGCCCGTCGCCGTCGCGAGGCTTCCTTCACCCAGCACGACATCGCCGTAGCCAACGGGATCGCGCCGCACGTGGCGATGGCGATGGAACGGGCCGCGCTCATCGAGCAGGGGGCACGGCTCGTCCAGGCGCTCGAAAGTACGGACGAGGCCGTCTTTCTCTCGGACGCCCGCGGGCGGATCGTGTACGCGAACCCCGCCGTTCTCCGGCTTTTCCAGTTCGGGTCGGACGAAGTTCTCGGCCGCGAAGCCGTCAAGGTTTTTCCCGAGCTGAGCCTCCGCTGGGGATTCGAGCCGCAGAGCGGCGAGACCTTCCTCAGGCGAAAGGACGGCTCGAGCGTTCCCGTCGTCTTCCACCTGAACCCGATCCACGACGGCGAAGGCAAGGTGAACGGGCTCGTCGCCATCCTCGAGGACGCGAGCGAGCGGAAGAGGATGGAAGAGCAGCTCCAGCGGGCGGACCGGCTCGCGACGGCGGGCGAGATGGCCGCCGGCATCGCCCACGACGTCAACAACGCGCTCGTCGCCCTTCTCCGCCACGTGGCCCGGGGAGAGAAGGCGGAGACGGCGGACGAAATGCGTGCGGTCCTCGCGGAAATCCGGCGGCATGCGAAGCGAATCGGTGACGTGGCAGCACAGCTGCTCGACTTCGCGCGACCCAGGGAGCCCGCGCGTCGGGAGGTGTCCGCACGGGCGCTCCTCCAGGAGACGCTGGCGCTCCAGCGTTACGAGCTCGACCGGGCCGGGATCGAAGTGGACGTGTGCGTCGCCGAAGACGCGACCCTGTGGGTGGACCCGAAGCAAATCGAGCAGCTTCTCGTGAACCTGATCACGAACGCCCGACAGGCGCTCGAAGGCCGTGCGCAGCCGCGGATTTCTCTCTCGGTCGAGCGGACGGATCACGCTGCGTTGCTCCGGGTCGAAGACAACGGTCCGGGAATCCCGCCGGAAAAGCTCCACAGGGTCTTCGACCCCTTCTTCACGACGAAGCCGTCGGGTACGGGCCTCGGACTCACCGTGGCCGACCGCATCGCGCGCGATCACGGAGGCGAGTTGTCGGTCGAGAGCCGCGAAGGCCGCACCGTGTTCACCCTCCGGCTGCCCTTGCCGGCCCCCCGCGCGCAGAAGCGGGCGCTCGTCGTCGACGACGACCCGGAGGTGGCGCGAAGTTTCGTCGAAATGCTCGGGGAGACGGGACTCGATGCGGAATGGGTCGGAAGCGGGCGCGAGGCGGTCGATCGCCTCCTCGAGAACGACGAGTTCGACGTCGTGTTTCTCGATCTCCGTCTGCCCGACCTCCCCGGAATCGAGGTGTACTCTCGCCTCAGGGAGAAGCGGGCCGAGCAGGCCCGAAAGATCGTGTTCGTCACGGGCGGGCTCTGGCGGTCGGGTACGGCCACTCTCTCCGAGGAACTGCCGCCGCAGCCGATCCTGCGGAAACCCTGTACCCCCGAGTCGCTCCGCCGGGTGCTCGACGAACTCGCCTTGCGGGCGGCGGCGTAGGGGGTGTTCCGGGGGGGCGGGCGTCCATCCGCCCGCAATCGGAGGGACCCGCTCTGTCGGGTCCGTGCTCGCCGATCGCAGGGTCCCGTCATTCCGGAAGCGACGGAGGGCGTCCCTCCGCGTGGCCGTGGTCGCACGTCGCGACGGACCGGGCTCGTCCATCCGCCCGCGATCGGAGGGACCCGCTCTGTCGGGTCCGTGCTCGCCGATCGCAGGCCGTCATTCCGGACGCGACGGAGCGCGTCCCTCCGCGTGGCGCACGAGCGGGCCCCCGGCGCGCCACATGTGGCACGAATCGACGGCGGCGCGGGGGCCTTCGGCACGCCGCGGCAGGGTACCGAGCTCCTCGAAAAGGCTCGGCATGCACTGCACGAGCGTCGGTGCGAGCGCGAAAAAGAGGTGGAGCACCGGGAGCGGCTCGCCCTCGAGGAGCTCCTGCGTGCGTGCCGTGAACCCCTTGCGTACCGAGGAGCCGCGTAGCACCCGAGCCTTCGTGATCTCCCGCCACGGGCCGAGCCGCTCGACTCCCGGCCCGCCTTCGCGCATCCGCGCCTCGCTCCGGCCCACTTCCATCGAGGGAACCTCGACTTCGATCTCGCCCACGACTTCGACCGAAGCGGCCAGCTCCTCTTCCACGGGGAGCCTCTCCGCCCCGGGCACGTACTCGATGTCGAAGAGACTTCCCCGCAGCGCGATCCTGAGACCCCCGAGGTGGAATCCGTCGACCAGGATGCTCCGCGCGAAAAGGGGCCCCTCCCCGAGTGCCGTCTCTCCGTGACGTTCGAGAGCCCAGAGCACCGTCGGGCCGAGCATGCGCACGAGCGTGAAAACGTGGAAGCACCCCCGCGGCCCGCCGATGGTCTCCTCGACGGCGCCTCCGAACCCCGCGTCCAGGCGTCGCCCCCGGAGCAGGGTGACGTTGGGCAGGATGTCCGGGCACGCCTCGCCCGACGTCGCCTCACCGCCGCCGAAGGGGTAGGCCGACATGGCCGCGCGCGATTCCAGGATTCGGAGGTCCGCTCGGGCCAGACGGAGTTCGACGGACATGTCGTGGACGATTCCGGGCCCCTGGAGCCTGCCCGCGACGGGGACGACACCGCGCTTTCTCAGGTCGAGGATTCGCCCCTCGGCCCGCAGGGTGTCTCCGGGTTCCGAAAAAAGGCGGACGGTGAGCATTCGGGTGTGCAGCGGCACGGACATGGGAAGAACGAGACACGAGACCGCGGGCTAACGCAAGCTCGGTGCCGCTCAGGCCGCTTTTCGGAGGGCGAGTGGCGCGAGCCGCCGTTCCACCTCCGCGCGGGAGAACGGAGAGTCGTACCATCCCGGAGCGAGCCCCGGAAAAGGAACGGCTCGGAGATCCTCGGAGGTCACCTCGACGAACACTTTCTCGGGTCCCGAAGCGGGTAAGGCAGGCCGGCCCGTCACGGGGGTTTCGGTCTCGGGCACCTTTCTCTGCGGGCCCAGGTCGAGCCGGTGGGCGAGAAGCTCGAGCGGAAGGTCGAAGGCGGGCTCCGGGCCCGCCACCCACCGAGCACCCCGCTTTCGTGCGAACCAGACGCGTGCCACGACGCTTTCTCCCGGGCTCTCCGGACGACGCTCAGAAACGCTCGATCTCGACCTTTTCCTCCCGGTCGTCGAATCCGCGCCAGTGCCCGTCGCTCGAGGCGATACCGCTCGCCCGAAGAGCGAAATCCGACGGGTTGGTCGCGTGGGCCAGGGCCTCTTCGTAACTCACGAGACCGGCCCGGTAAAGGGCCATGAGCGACTGGTCGAAGGTCTGCATGCCGTAGGACTCGTGCCCCTGCGCGATGACGTCGCGGAGAGCACGGGTCTTGTCGCGGTCGGCGATGTACTCCCGCGTCCGCTCGCTCGCCACGAGGACTTCCACGGCCGGCACGAGGCCCTGCCCGTCGGCTCGCGGTACGAGGCGCTGGCTCACGATTCCTTTCACGACGCTCGCGAGCACGAGACGGACCTCGTCGCGCTGGGCTTCGGGAAAGGTGCTGATCGTGCGCGTGATCGTCTGCGGTGCGTCCGTCGTGTGGAGCGTGCTCAGCACGAGGTGGCCCGTCTCGGCGGCGAGCAACGCCGTGCGAATCGTTTCGAGGTCGCGCATCTCGCCGACGAGAATCACGTCGGGGTTCTGCCGTAGCGCGGCCTTGAGCGCCGAGGCGAAGTCCACGGCGTCGTAGCCCACCTCCCGCTGCTCGACGAAGCTTTTTTTGTCTTCGTGGAGGTACTCGATCGGGTCCTCGATCGTGATGACGTGGGCGGCGCGGGTCCGGTTGATGTGGTCGATCATGGCGGCGAGCGTCGTGCTCTTCCCCGAGCCGGTGGCCCCGGTGACGAGCACGAGACCCCGCCGCTCCTCGGCGAGCCGCTCGACGACCGGCGGGAGGTGGAGCTGGGCGCACGTCCGGATCGTGGGCGAGATGAGACGGACCGCCAGGGCGAGCTGCCCCCTCTGGCGAAAGACGTTCACGCGAAAGCGCCCCCGCGGAGTTTCGTGTGCGAAGTCGGCGTGGAGCTCGGCGAGAAAGCGCTTTTTCCGATACTCGTCGAAGAGCTCGTCCACGATGTCCTCGACGTCCCGGGGCGAGAGGACGCCGAGCTCGGTCTGGGCGAGAAGCTGGTTCGCGATCCGGAAGGCCGGCGGACGGCCGCCTTTCAGGATCACGTCCGTGGCCGCCCGCTCGAGCGCAGCCTCGAGGATTTCGTCGAACGACATACCCGATCCTCCTTCCTTCGGCGGGACCGGGATATGCCGGCTGCCCGGCTATTTGCTGCGCCGGATTTCGCCCTTTGCGACCTTCTCTCCGGTCCCGTCCGCGGGCTTTCCTAGCCCGAATCGTGCCCGGAGCTTCTCCTCGATGGCTCGGGCAATTTCCGGGTGCTCGGCGAGGTATTCCTTGGCATTTTCCCGTCCCTGGCCGATCCTTTCCCCGTCGAAACTGTACCAGGCACCGCTCTTCTCGAGGATCCCGTACTGCGCTCCGAGGTCGACGAGCTCTCCCTCGCGGGAAATACCCGTCCCGTAGAGGATGTCGAATTCCGCTTCCTTGAAGGGCGGGGCGACCTTGTTTTTCACGACGCGTACCTTGGTGCGGCTGCCGATGACCTGGTCGCCCTGCTTGATCGCGCCCACCCGCCGGATGTCGAGGCGGCAGGAGGCGTAGAACTTGAGCGCGTTGCCTCCCGTCGTCGTCTCCGGGTTTCCGAACATGACGCCGATCTTCATCCGGATCTGGTTGATGAAAATCACGATCGTGCGCGAGCGCGAAATGGTGGCCGTGAGCTTCCGGAGCGCCTGCGACATGAGGCGGGCCTGGAGCCCCATCTGCGGCTCGCCCATCTCTCCCTCGAGCTCGGATCTGGGAACCAGCGCCGCGACCGAGTCGATGACCATGACGTCGATGGCGCCGCTCCGGACGAGCGTCTCGGCGATCTCGAGCGCCTGCTCGCCGTAGTCGGGCTGCGAGATGAGGAGGTCCTCGGTCTTCACCCCGAGCTTTTTCGCGTAGGAGACGTCGAGGGCGTGCTCGGCGTCGATGAAAACGCAGATGCCTCCCTGCTTCTGCGCTTCGGCGACGGCGTGGAGCGCGAGCGTCGTCTTTCCGGAGGATTCGGGCCCGTAGATCTCCACCACGCGCCCCCGCGGGAGACCGCCCACGCCGAGGGCGAGATCGAGACCGAGAGAACCGGTCGAGACGACCGGAATCTCCCCTACCGCGGCCTCCTCGCCGAGTTTCATGATGGCGCCCTTGCCGAACTGGCGCTCGATCTGGCTCACGGCCAGCTCGACGGCGCGCTGTCGGTTACCGTCGCCGCTGCTCACGCGATCCCGGATGCTTTCCACGGCCATCGTGCCCTCCTCTCCCGCCGCGCCCCTCTCGGGACTCCCCCTCTTCTCGGCTCCGCTCTGCGCGTTCTTCGTGACGTGTCCACGCTCGGGCACCCTGCCCGCATGCCCTTTTCCCGCATCTTCCATGATGCACCTCCCGCTTGGTTTTCGCCCGCATCTCCGGTACTCGCCCGGGCGAGCGCTTCAGAGAGTAGATGGGCCAAGGGGGATTGTCCAGAGGGGGGTGTACCGCGCCCCTTCGCGCGAAAGCTCGCTGCGGAAGACGACGACGTCCCGCACGGTGAAAGACCCGAGTTCCCTCCGCCCTTTTTCTTCCACGACGGGTGCGGCGCGGCTCCACTGGCGCTGCGAGCGGAAACGCCCGAGTGTCAGGTGGGGCCGGAAGGGACGCGTTTCACGCGGGAAGCCGAGCGAAGCCGCCTCGGTCTCGACGATCTCGGCGAGCCTGCCGAGGGGCTCGCCCTCGAGGCCCAACCAGAGGACGCGGGGGTTTTTCCAGCTCGGGAAGGCGCCGATTCCCCGAACCCGGACCGGAAAGGGCCCGACGGACGCAAGCGGCGCGCGGAGCTTTTCGGAGAGGGCTTCGAGGTCGGTCTTTTCGACGAGCCCCAGGAACTTGAGCGTGCAGTGGAGACCTTCGGGGCGCACCCAGCGGACGTCGACCCCTGTCCGAGCGAGATCCTCGAGGAGCGCCGAGACCTCCCGTGCGACCTCGTGGCCGAGAGGCACGGCGACGAAAGCCCGAAGGCGCTCGCTCACGACCGCACGAACCCCGACCCTCGGGGGTCCCACCCGAGAAGGTGTCGCCGGACCCAGTCGAGGGCGATCTGCGAGGTAAGGAGCTTGATCCAATCGCGCGTGCCCCAGAGCTGGTAACGCCGGGAAAACGTGTCGCCTTCCGTCGCGAGCGCCACGCACACGGTGCCCACGGGCTTCTCGGGCGTGCCGCCCGTGGGGCCGGCGATGCCGGTCGTGGCAAGGCCGATGTCGGCCCCGAGGCGGCGGCGGACGCCTTCGGCCATCTCGCGGGCCGTCTCTTCGCTCACGGCGCCGTGGCGTTCGAGCGTTTCGGGCCGGACCCCCAGGGCTTCGGTCTTGACCCGGTTCGCGTAGGCCACGATGCCGCCCAGGAAGTACTCCGAGCTTCCGGGGACCTCGGTGAGCCTGTGGCCCACGAGCCCTCCCGTGCAGGACTCCGCCACGGCGAGCGTCCTGTGGTGCTTCCGCAGGAGGTCCCCGACGACTTCCTCCATCGACAGCTCGCCCTCGGCGTAGACGAACTCGCCGAGGTGTTCCCGGACGCGGTGGGCCAGCTCCTCGAGCTTGGCCTCCGCCTCCTTCGGGGTCCCGCGGACCGTGAGCCGCAGCGCGATCTTGGGGAAGGCCGCGCGCAGCGAGACCCGTGCTTCCTCCGGCGAGACGCAGGCCGCCACGCGGGCGTCGAGCGCCGACTCGGAAAGGCCGAACGTCTGGAAGGTGCGACTCACGAACCTTTCCGCGGTTCCGCGGAGACTCTCGAGCCACGGAAGGACCTGCTCTTCGAACATGGGCTTCATTTCGCGCGGCACGCCGGGGAGGACGACGAGGTGGCGGGTGCCGCCCTCGGCCTCGACTTCGAGTCGGAAGCCGGGGGCCGTGCCGAGGCGGTTGGGAAGGACGACGGCTCCTTCGGGAAAGTAGGCTTGCTTCAGGTTGTTCTCGGGCATCTCGCGCTTCATGGCCGCGAACAGCGCCCGGATGTGTTCGGCGACCTCGGGATGGAAGACGAGCTTTCGTCCCGTGACGCTGGCCACGGTTTCCGTCGTGAGGTCGTCCACCGTGGGTCCGAGCCCGCCGGTCGAGACGACGAGGTCGGCCTGGCGCATCCCCTCGCGCCAGGCCCAGGCGATCCGCTCGCGGTCGTCGCCCACGGCCAGGAGGGCGACGACGTCGATCCCGGTCGAGTAGAGACGGTCGGCGAGGTAGTGGGCGTTCGTGTCGAGCGTGCGGCCGCTCGTGAGCTCGTCGCCCGTGCTGAGGACCAGCGCTCGTTCGATCGTCACCCCGTGCCTCCGCGCACCCAGAGGAGCAAAAAAAGGCGCGTGAAAAGATTCGCGTACACGCCCGAGACGACGTCGTCGAGAACCACGCCGAGCCCCCCCGGAACGGAGCGGTCGATCGAGCGCGCCGGGAAAATCTTGACGATGTCGAAAAACCGGAATGCGACGAAGGCCACGGCGGCGTGGAAAGCGCCGAACGGAAGCCAGAGCGTCGTCACGAGATAGCCCGCGATCTCGTCGACCACGATCTTGCTGCTGTCTTTCTCCCCGAAGTACTCCTCGGCACGCTCGGCCACCCAGCAGGAGGCGCCGACCGTGGCGAGCACGGCGAGAGCCCAGGCCCACGGCGGCAGTTTCGATACGCACCAGAAGAGCGGGATACCCCAGAGCGAGCCGAACGTGGCAGGAACGACGGGGATGTAACCGACGAAACCGCCCGAAGCGATGGCCACGACGAGTCGACGCAAAGGAGGATGCCTCTTTCTCGGAGCGCGCCGATCGTAGGGAGCGGTGCAATCGGAGTCAATTCGCGCCCTCCGAGGGACGCGCTCCGTCGCGTCCCGGCGTGTCCCGCGGAGGGACGCGCTCCGTCGCGTCCCGAATGAACGACGTCGGCGTATGCGGCCATGGCCACGACAGAGCGTGGCCCTCCGATTTGTCCGGAAGGAGGCGACCGTACGAACGCGTCCGTGTCGTGACAACGACGTGCGGCGTACCATGGACGAACACGAACCCGTCGCACGTACGCGCTCCGTCGCGTCCAATGGACGGACACGAACCCCGCGGAGGGACGCGCTCCGTCGCGTCCCCAATGAACGACGTCGGCGTATGCGGCCATGGCCACGACAGAGCGTGGCCCTCCGATTTGTCCGGAAGGAGGCGATCGTACGAGCGCGTCCGTGTCGTGACAACGACGTGCGGCGTACCATGGACGAACACGAACCCGTCGCACGTACGCGCTCCGTCGCGTCCCGAATGAACGACGTCGGCGTATGCGGCCATGGCCACGACAGAGCGTGGCCCTCCGACTTGTCCGGAAGGAGGCGATCGTACGAACGCGTCCGAGTCGTGGCCCTCCCTCCCGGAGAGTTGCACGAGACGCCGGGGCGTGCTCTCCCTTGCATGTCGTCGTATCTTTCGTGCCGAAAAGGGGGCCGATGGTCATGCGCAGTTTCGAGATCGGACGGAGTCGGATCGAGCTCGTCCAGGGGGACATCACGCAGCAGGACACGGACGCCATCGTCAACGCCGCCAACACGACGCTACTCGGGGGAGGCGGCGTGGACGGCGCCATCCACAGGGCCGGGGGCCCGGAAATCCTCGAAGAGTGCAAAAAGCTCGGGGGCTGCGCGACCGGGGACGCGAAGATCACCCGCGGCGGAAAACTCAAGGCGAAGTACGTCGTCCACGCGGTGGGTCCCGTCTACCGCGACGGGCGGCACGGGGAAGCCAACCTTCTCGCGAGCGCCTACCGCCGTAGCCTCGAGGTCGCGGCCGAAAACGGTGTCCGCACGATCGCTTTTCCTTCCATCAGCACGGGAGCGTACCGCTTCCCGATCCGCGAGGCGTCGCGCATCGCGCTGCGCACCGTCGCCGAAACTCTCCCGCGTCTTCCCGGGATCGAACTCGTGCGCTTCGTCCTTTTCACGGAAAAGGACCTGCAGGTCTACGAAGAAGCTCTCGACGAGCTCGCACGGGATTTCCGGTGAGAACCCCTTGAAGAGTCCGGACTCCGCTCCCGCCGAGCTCGAAAAGCTCGACCCTCCTCCCCCCGGCCCGATTCGGCTCGGGCGCGCGAACGCGCTCTTCGTGCTCGCGGGCCTTCTCCTCGTCTTCCTCGTGCTCTACCGGGTCGGGTTTCGCGAGGTCGGCGACCATCTTTTCGCCCTCGGGTTCGCCGCGCCGCTCATCCTCGTTCCCTACGCCGTGGGCGCTTTTTTCGACGTTCTCGGCTGGGCGCGAGCGTTCGTCGGGTCGGCACGGGGGAAGGTCTCCCTCGCGAAGCTCTACGCCATCCGGCTCGCGGGGGAAGCCATCAACAACGTGACCCCGAGCGGCGGGCTCGTGGGCGAGCCGCTGAAGGCCTATCTCCTGCGCCGTCACGGCGTTCCGACCGGAGCGGCCGTGGCTTCGGTCGTGGTGGCGAAGACGGCGCTGGTCACGGGGCAGATTTTCTTCACCCTTCTGGGGCTCGTGTGCTTCGCGCACCTCCTCGGGCTCCTTCGGGCGCGTGCCCTCTGGCTCGCCGGAGCCTGGGCGGCGGGCGCTCTGGTCGTCGCCGCCATCATTGCCGGACAGAGCGCGCGCCTTCTCGTCCGTCTCGCCCGTTCCCTCCGCGTCTTGCGGCTCCGCCCCCGCCTTCAGAGTCGGATCGAGCGGCGTGCCGCCGAAATCGACCACATCCTCGCCGAGTTCTACCGCAAGGACCACCGGGGTTTCGTCTTCGTCGTGGGGTACCACCTCGTGGCCTGGTTCGTCGGTGTGGGAGAGGTGCTGCTTCTTTTCTGGCTCATGGGCGTCCGCTGCACGTGGGAGCAGGCGCTCGTCGTGGAATCGCTCACGCAGGCGACGATGGCTCTCGGCTCCGTCGTTCTCCCCGGTGGCCTCGGCGTCCACGAGCTCGGCGGGGCCCTTCTCTGCCGCCTTCTCGGGCTCGGAGAGGCTGCAGGGATGGCGCTCGCCCTCCTCAAGCGCGTCCGGGAGCTCGTCTTCAGCGTTCTCGGATTTCTCTTGACGCCATGGCTCTCGGGCGGCGGGGCGGGGTAGACGGACGCGCCGGGAACGAGCGTTCCGAGGGAAGAAGCCCCAGGCCTGCAGCCAACGCGACCTGTGCGGCCGCGGACCATTTTCGGCCTTGCCGCCGCGCGGAACGATCGCCTTCCGCTCCGGCGACACTCACCCCCATTCGGGTCGGAATGCCATGGCTTCATCGGCAATACTCTTGCACTTCCGGCGGCAACGTGCGCGGCTCCGAACGCGGCAGGCGGCGGTCGAGCACGAAGCGTATTCCCCCGCAAATCCGCTTCCGGCACGCCGTCCCTCCTGCTCGCTCGAGCGCCCGGCGCGCCCCCGTAGCCGTCCGGTAGCGCAAATACTCGTCCGTGAGGGCCCATCCCAACCCGATGCAAGCCATCTCGCTGCAATCTCGGTCGCCGAGAGAGAGGAGCCGCGTGACGGCGCGCTCGGGTTCACCTGCACGCGCGTACTCGGCAATACCGAAGACCAGGCATCCCCGGCGCAAGAGAACCTCCACCGGAGGGACCTGTCCTCCGGTCCCGAAGAGCGGAGCGAGGAAAAGGGCCCCCATCGCCACGGCCGCGGCGGCGAAGAGCACTCGCAGCGCGTTACCCAACCTGTTCGCGAGCCACTCCGCGGCGAGTGCCGCCGTGCACAGGAGCTGCACCTGCAACGCGACGAAGAAGCGGGCGAAGTAATACCCCTCGTTCGGTTCCGGCGAGAGCGGCAGGGCCCGGAGGCTCACGGCGGCGAGCAACGTGCCGAGGAGAAGCGCGGCCGCGAATCTCCGTCGCTCCGGCGGGAGGTCGCGGTCGAAGACGACGGCTCCGGCGAGCACGAAAAAGGCGAGCAGCAGAACGATCGTGAGCGGCACCCCTGCGTGCCCGAGCCCCCACGACTCGGGAAAAAAACCGAGCGTGCCCCACTCGGCGTGCGCTCCGCCACTCGGGAGTCGCGGCGCGTGGCCTCGAAGGCGCCGAAGCCAGAGGGTGGCTCCGTGCGGTCGAAGGTAGAGGTTTTGGTAAACCCAGGGCAGCGCGCCCAGGGCTCCACCGGCCACCAACCCCGCGAGCGAGCTCGGGCGCCGTCGCGGGGAGAAAGGCCAGAGGAGCGCCAGGGAGGCCATCCACGGCACGAAGGTAAGCGACATCCACGCCGCCGTCGCGGCGAAAAAGCCGAAGAGAAGGCACGGCGCGACCCTCCGCGTCTGCCCGCCTCCCTGCGCGGCGAAAACCCGGAGCGCCGCCGCCGCGGGCAGGAGCGCCTCGGGATGGGAGCCGACCAGTGTCGCTTGCAGCCTCGCCAGGTTCGGCGACAACCCGAGCAGGAAAACGCCGCACAAAAGAGCCGCGTTCCCGTTCCATGCGCGGCGCACGGCGAGGAGGAGAACGAAGAAGGCCACGGACGACCACGCGACCGCGATTCCCTTCAGTGCCAGGATGGAAGGCCCGAACCATCGGACCCAGAGCGTGCCGAGAAGTAAAAGAGGCAGGGAACCGCCGTGGGCGAGGTCGTCCTGGTAGTCCCAGATCGCGGATAGCCCCCGGCGCGCAAGCTCGACCGAGCCGAACAGAAAGACGGGTTCCTCCCAGTGGGCGTGCGCCGCGTAGGAGGTGCGGACGAGCACCCAGCGTACGGCGGCCGCGGCGAGAGCGAGGAGGCAAGCGGCCCCGACCGTTGCTCCTCCCGTCCGGGTTTCCTGCCGGCACTCCCGCCTCACTTCCGAGCCGCCTAGGTCGGAGCGAGCCCGGCGTCAAGCGCCGCTGCCCGAAAAACGCCGGTGTCTCGGCTTGCGCCGAAAAGTCGCGGAACTTTCCGGGCTAGCACCGCCCGGCTTGTCGCCCGGAGGAAAACGACGAGCACCCCCTCTGCCTCGGATCGCGCCGGGGCAGCGACGACGCGTGCCCTCGGCATCGGCGGTCGGAAAGCGGGTCCTCCTACGCCGATTGCCCGGGCTGGGAAAGGCTCGCCGTCGGGCTCTCCCTTCCCTCGAAGGCGTGAGTCGCCCGGTCCGGAGCCTCCCGGGGTTTTTCCTCGTCGTGCCTTTCGCGGGCGCGGGCCAGGAGGAGAAGTGCCCCGAGCGAGACCGAGAAAGCGTGCGAGCCGAAAGCGGCTCCCCAGAGAAGCCACGGCAGCGTGCCCGTGAGTGCGGCGAGGAAAATCACGGCCGAGAAATCGCGCGTGCTCAGGGTGGCGACGAGACGGTGCGCGGCGCGGGAGTAGGGACCCCCGCTCGGGAAGGCGTCGCTCGACGTAGGAGACGACGGGAAAGGCGACGGCGATACCGGCGGCGAGGATCGCGCCGAGAAGGCCCGCCGACGGAAGCCGCGGCCATACTCCCGCGGCAATGCCCAGAAACACGAGCAGGTTTCCCGCCGCGTCGAGCGTGATGTCGAGAAGGTCGCCGAACCGGCTTTCCTCGAGTTTCACGCGTGCCACCTCGCCGTCCGAGCAGTCGAGGACGGAAGAGAATTCGAAGAGAAGCGCTCCCGCGATTCCGGCGCCGTAGTTGCCCCTCGAGAAGGCCCAGGCCGAAAGGACGGCGGTCAGGAAGGAAAGAGCGGTGACGTGGTTGGGCCGGAGGAAAGGAAAGCGCAGGAAAAACCGGCTCAGCGGTCGCGAAAGCCTCCGGCGAAGCCACCGGTCGAGAACGCCGTCCCGCGGGTTCTCGAGCGAGAGGAGGAGTCGGGTGACCGCCCGCTCGGCTTCTTCCCGCGTGCGCACGACAGCGGCGAAACCTTCGAGCGGCCGCTCTTCGAATCCTGCTTCCCTTGCTCCGCGGGCCAGCGCAGCCCCGTCGCCCCGGCGTAGCGGCTCCCAGAGCTCGCGGATCTTCTCGGTCGTGGCGCAAAGGAGAGGCAGGGGCTCGCCCTCGGCCGTGGCGAGAGAACCGCGGAAGGAAGTTCCGCGGACGAAGGAGCGCAGCGCGGGCGCTTCGGTCAGGAGGCTCGTGTGGAGGAACAGGACGGGCTCTTCGGGCTTCACGCCTTCGGCCCGAAGCTCGTCCACGGCGCGCCGGCCGTGGTCGACGATGCGGCGGATGGTGCGCGGGTATCCCACTTTGCGCCGTTCGGGCGGAGACTGTCCGACGACGTAGCACTCTTCGACGCCGGCGCGGGAGAGAACGATCAGCGCCCGCTCGACCAGCGGGCGTCCGCCCACGCGAAGCGAGGGTGCCGAGCCCGCGAAGAGGACGGCCCGGCGGACCCGGCGATCGGCGGTGTGATCTCGTCCTTTCATGCTCTCCGGCGGCGGTCGTTCCCAGAAGACAGGAAGTGTTTCACGCCTTTTCTCGTGCGTCGAGAGCTTCGACGAGGGGTAGGATCTCCTCCCGCGCCCTGCGCACGTCTTCCGGGAAGTCGATCTCGGTCCACGGGAGGTCGTCGACGCGCTCGTAGCCCACCGGGACGGCGCGGAGGAGGCGCGGGTACGCTTCTTCGTGTTCGATGTCGAGCCGGCCTCGTGCGATTTCGTCTTCGAGGACCGCACGCAGCGTCCGGGCCGCGTCGCGGGAAAGCTTGAGGAAGCCGACGGACTCGCCGTAGGTTTCGTAGCCCGGCTCGGGGCGGCGCGAGATGTCGAGGACGCGCCCCCCCGACGCCATGAGCATCTGCTCCTCGCCCGTGCTCCGGACCCGCCCGTCGAGGAGAAAGCAGTTCTCGCGCGGAGACTCGACCAGTCTCCGGACCATGGCGACGGGGCAGAGGACGTCCGCGTCCATGACGAGGATCGCGTCGTCGAAGAACTCCCGGGCCGCCCAGAGAGAAAGGATCGCACCCCTTTCGTAGTCGGGGTTCTCGACGAAAAAGACCCGCGGTGGGCCTGCCCAGTCCCGGAGCTCGGCGCGGATCTCGTCCGCTCCCGCGCCGACCACGACGGCGGCGCGGTCCACGCCCGCTCGCCCGAGACTCTCGAGAAGGCGGCGGAGCAGCGAACGGCCCCCGAATCGGAGAAGACATTTCGGGCGTCCCCCCGTGAGCTCCCGCAGGCGGCGTCCCACGCCGGCTCCGAGCACGATGGCCGTCATGGGCGTCCGAGAACCTTGCGGAGCGCGACGAGAAAGCGCTCGAAGTCGCGCCTCTCGAGCGCGCCCATGTTCGCCACCCGGAAGATCCGCCGCGCGAAGTCTCCCTGTCCCGCGTAGACGACGAACCCCTCGTCTTTGAGGCGGTCGTGGAGTTCTTCGTAGGTCTTCCCGGCCGGGAGCCAGAGGGCCGTGAGGGAGTTCGAGCGGTGGGGTGGGGCCACGAGGAAGGAAAGTCCCAGGTCCTCGAAACCCCGCCGGAGCAACGCGGCGGCTTCCCGGTAGCGCTCGATTCTCCCGGCGACCGTCTCTTCTTCGAGCTCGGCGAGCGCCGCGTCGAAGGCGTAGAGACTCTGGACGGCCATCGTGAAGAGAAGGGAGTCCGCACGCTGGGCCGAGAGGTGAGCGGGGAGATGGAGGGAAAGCGAGCGGCGCGGGTAGGAGGCGAGTTCGTCGGAGACCCGACGCCGGACGAGGACGAAGGAAATGCCCGGGATGCCTTGCAGGCACTTGTTCGCCGTGCCGGCGCAGAGGTCGGGGCCCGCGTCGTCCCACGAAAGCTCGTCGCCGCCGAGCCCGCTCACGGAGTCCACGAGGAACCGGACGCCGTACTGGCGGGCGATTCGGCCGAGCTCGGCGATCGGGTTGAGCACACCCGTGCTCGTCTCGTGGTGGACGACGGCGAGAGCTTCGATTCCCCTTTCCTCCCCGAGGGCTCTCCTCACGCGGTCCGGCTCGAGCGGCTCCGTCGCGGAACCCACGACTTCCGCGGTCGGGATCCCGTGGGTGCGTGCGATCTCGAGAAGGCGCTGGCCGTAGACGCCGTTGTGCGCCACGAGAAGTTTGCCGTTTCCCACGCCCGAGGAAAGCATGGCCTCGACGGCGAGCGTCCCCGAGCCCGTCAGCAGCACGGCCTCGTACTCTCCTTCGCCCCCGAAAAGGCGGGCGAGCCGCTCCCGCACCCTGCGCACGAGCGCGAGAAATTCCGGTTCTCGGTGGCAGGCGTCGGGCCCGAGGAGCGCCGCCCGGACACGGTCGGACACGTTGACGGGGCCGGGGTTGAGGAGAACGAGCCGCACGGTCCACTCAGGTACGGGTCGCTTCTTTCCGAAAGCGTTCGGCCAGAAAGGACGGTGCGTGCTCGACACGGGGAAGCTTTCGCGGTTCCGCGTCGAGGTCGATGCGGACGAGAAGGAAGGCGGGACCTTCGCTCGCACGCCAGCTACGGAAGGTGTCCCGCAGGGAGGCGGGCCCGTCGACACGCGCGGCGAGCCGGTATCCGCAGGCGCGTGCCACGCCCTCGAGCCGGACGAAGCGGGAGATCGTGGGCTGCGCGCCCGTGGACGCGTAGGCTCCGTTGTCGAAGCAGAGGTGGAAGAAGTTTTTCGGCGCGAGGGCGCCCGCGAGAGCGAGCGTCCCGAGGTTCATGAGCACGTTTCCGTCTCCGTCGAAGACGAACACCCGGCGGTCCGGGCGGGAGAGGGCGAGCCCGAGCCCGATCGAGGACGCGAGCCCCATGGAACCGATCATGTAGAAGTTCGCGGGACGGTCGGCGAGGGCGAAAGACTCGCGCGAGAGAAAGCCGTTGGCGTGGACGACGAGCTCGTTCCCGAGCTCGGGGGCGAGGACCTCGAGAGCTTCCCGCAGCGTCATCCGAGAACCCCGGGGCGGACGAGAAGTGCGGCGGGAAGGCGTTCTTCGTCGAGGACCCGAGACGCCCAGGATACGCTTTCCTCGACCTCGTCCGGTTCCGGCGCCCGGTACGGGACGCCGAGAAACCGGAGAAGCTCGTCGCAGCGGGTGCCGAGGAGAAGGTGCTCGGGCGCGTCCTTTCCGCCGTAGCCGCGCCAGGTGACGACGAGAAGGCAGGGGATGCGGTAGAGGAGGTGCAAGGAGGCGAGCGCGTTCAGCGAGACGCCGAGCCCCGAGTTCTGCATGAGCACGACGGGCTTCCGGCCCCCGAGGTAGGCTCCCGCGGCGAGTCCCAGGGCAGCGTCTTCGCGCGTGTCGGCGACGTACTCTCCCCCGCGCTCGAGCTCGGCGATCACCCCCCGGACGAGAGAGCACGGCACGCCCACGAAAAAATCGAACCCGTGTCGCCGGAGACAGGCGACGAACTCCGCAGGCTCCATGCCCTCAGTCCCGGATCTCGGCCCACGCGCGCCGGTAGTCCTCGAAGCTCGAGATTTCCATCCAGCCCTTGTAGATCTCGACGCAACGCACCGTGTGGCCGCGGTCGACGAGTTCCTGCAGCAGGTCGGGCAGACTCGCTCGCTCGTACGAAAGGGCCTCGTGGAAGGGGCCCCGGTGGGTTCTCGTCAACTCGTCGTGGAGCTCCGCCAGGATGCGCGCGCCGCGCTGCGAGAAGAGCGCCATGCCGACGAACTCCGCGTGCGCTTGCTCCGGGGGGATCTTCTGCCCGATGCGGACGAGCGTGCTTCCCTCTTCTTCGGGGACGAACCGCCTTTGGGGAACGGGCGCCGACGAGGTCACCACCAGGTCGGCGCGCTCGGGAAGGGGCTCGCCCGAACGCACGAGGTCGTACCACGAGCGGTCGACGACCACGGCGAAATCCGTGTCGGCTCGCAGAAGCCGGTCCAGGATGGAGCGGTCGAAGAGGATGTCCGCGTAGAGGACGACGAAGCGGTCGTCGAGGACCTCGCGCGCGGAGAACAGCGACGCGACCTCGCCCGTCTCGGCGTACCGATCGTTGTCGAAGTAGCGGACCGACGGAAGGTCGAAGGATTCCTTGCGGTAGCCGCGGACGACGCTCACGTCGTCGACGCCGGCCGCCCGCAGGGTGAGGACCTGCCGTTCGAGGATCGTCCGGCCGCGGACGTCGAGCAAGCTTTTCGGCCGGTCGGCCACGAGCGGCATGAGGCTTTCGTCGAAGCCCGCCGCGATCACGACGGCCCGCGTGCGGCGTGCCGTCGGCAGGTAGCGGCGTTCGCTTTCCTCGAGCTCGGGCACGCCCACGAGCCGGTAGACTTCCTCGAGCGGCGCGATGCGTCCCTCGACGATACCCGCCGAGCCGGCCTCCCGCATGGCGCGGAGCACCTCCCGCATCGCGGGGATCGAGGCCCGCAGCGCCTGGTTCGCGAAGATGGCCATGCGGAAGCCCGCTTGGAGAAGCTCCTCGGGACGGACGTGGGGGTAGGTCGTGGGTACGGCGACGAGCGGCGTCTCGCGTCCCCACCTGCGGGCGAACTCCCGCAGCTCGTCGAGAGTCGAGGCTTTCGAGTGGACCAGGATCGCGTCCGCTCCCGCGTCGGCGTAGGCGTGTGCGCGACGCAGAGCCTCTTCCACGCCCCAGCCCGCGATCAGCGCTTCGGTGCGGGCCACGACGAAGAAATCGGGGTCCCGCTGGTGCTCTTTGGCCGCCTGGATCTTCTGCGCGTGCTCTTCGACGGGTACGAGTTCGCGGCGGACGCCGCCGTAGAAACTGCAACGCTTGGGAAACACGTTGTCCTCGAGGCAGATGCCGGCGACCCCCGTTCTTTCGTACTCGTGAACGGTGCGAAGAACGTTGATGGCGTTCCCGTATCCCGTGTCGCAGTCGGCGACGACGGGAAGCGCCGTGGCTTCGGCGATGCGTTTTACGGCGTCGAGGTTTTCCGTCATCGTCAGGATGTTGGCGTCCGGCACGCCGCTCACCGCCGAAATGCCGAAGCCGCTCGCCCAGACGGCGTCGAATCCGGCCTCCTCGACGAGCTTCGCCGAAAGAGCGTCGTGAGCGCCGACGGCAAGGACGAGGCCCGGGCGTGCAAGGCGCTCTCTCAGGAGGCGAGCTTTGCTGGGGTTCTCGGACACCGGCAATCCCTCTCTTTGCCGTGCGTGCGTCGCTCCGGAAAGGCGGCGCCCCCGCCGCACGCGCGCGGCTTCGGGTATAACCGCACCCACCCGTGCTTGCAAGAAGGGCAGCACGGCACGGTCTCCGCGCGGACATGCCCCGCTTCGACGGCCGTGCGGGATTGAAGACCTCGCAAGGTCCGCCTAAGAGCCGGGTGCGCCGGAGGCGATGCGGGTTCACGGGTCCTCCGGGACGGAGGGCGTGCTCGGTCTTGTGCCACGGAGGAGAAGAACATGACGAGCGTCGAGATCGGGGGATGGTTTTCTTCCTGGGCCGGCGATGCACTCGGCGAGGTCTGGCTCGCTGGAGCGGCGTTTTTCCTCCGCTTCCGACCCGGGCCGGTCTCGCGCCGCACGTCCGCAGCGGATCCGCTCGCGCGCGCCCTGGCGCGGTTTTTCGAAGTGACGAGAGGAGCCGAAGCGGACTGGAGCCGGCTTGCCGAGGGATTCACCGCGGGCCTCGAAGAAGCCGGGGTTACCGGAGGTGCGGCGGTCTACGTGCCCGAGAAAGGCCGCTACCGACTCCGCTTTTTCCGCGGTGGCAACGCGGCGAGCTTCCCGGCCGAGCTCGGGGACGGAGAGGGGGCAGGGGAGGGAAAGGAAGTCCTCCCGCTTTCGGTCTGGGGCGAAGAGCTCGGTCGCGTGGTGCTCGCGGAGCGCCCGAGGGACGAGCGGCTCAGGCGCGGTGTCGAGCTTCTCGCGGGACATCTCGCGCTGGCCTGGGCGGCGCGGCGCTACCGCGAGGAAAAAGAGCAGGTGTCGGAGCGCCTGCGGGACTGGGAGAGGCGCTGGCGGGAGCGGGAGGAAGGGGTGCGCGAGCAGGTGTTCGCGTTCGTCGAGCGGGTCGGGATCGTAGGGAGGAGCCCCGCGCTCGCCAAGGTTCTCTCCCTCGTCGAGCGCGTGGCCCCGACGGACGTTTCCGTTCTCGTGACGGGCGAGACGGGCACGGGAAAGGAGCTCGTCGCGCGCGCGATCCACGAGCTCGGCCGGCGGGCCGCGGGGCCGCTCGTGAGCGTCAACTGCCCGGCCATCCCGGGCGAGCTCGCCGAGAGCGAGCTTTTCGGCCACGAGCGCGGAGCCTTCACCGGTGCCGTCGAATCGCGGCCGGGAAAATTCGAGCTTGCCGACGGCGGCACGCTTTTTCTCGACGAAGTGGGAGACCTTCCCCTGGCCATCCAGGCGAAGCTCTTGCGGGTGCTGCAGGAAGGCGAAGTCCAGCGCGTGGGCGCCCGCAAGCCGAGGCGTGTCGACGTGCGGCTCGTCGCCGCCACCAACCGCGAACTTCGGGAAGAAGTCGTGCGCGGGCGTTTCCGCGAAGACCTTTTCTACCGGCTCGCTGCCGTGGAAATTCGCGTGCCGCCGCTCCGGGCGCGGGGGGACGACATCCTCGTGCTCGCCACCCACTTTCTCGACGAAGCGGCCCGGAGGCACGGCCGCGAGGTCCGGGGCTTCCGCCCCGACGCCGTCCGGCTTCTGCGGCAGTGGAGTTGGCCCGGGAACGTCCGCGAGCTGCGCAACGTCGTGGAGCGGGCCGTCCTGCTCTCGCGCGACCCCACGATCGGACCCGAGCACCTCCCCGAACTCGTCTCTTCTCCCGACAGGCGAACGAGCTTCGGGGAAACCATTCGCGACGAGAAAAAACGGCGCCTCCTCGAGGCGCTCGAGGCGAGCGGGGGAAACCAGGCGGCCGCCGCACGGCTTCTCGGCATGTCGCGCTCGAACTTCTCCCGGATGATGCGGACGCTGGGGTTGCGCGGGGCTGCGAGAGAACGTGCGGAGAAAGACTGAGCGCCGGACGGCGACGCCGCACACCGGGCCAGACGCGAGGTCCGTGCCCCGGGTGCGACCGAAGCCGCATGGGCGAGAGGACATACGGCGCTCGCGAAACCTCTCGCACCGCAGGGCTCCGGGGTTCCCGCAGCGGCACGGGGAAGCCTCTGCCGGTGGCGCGTCTATCCGGGTTTTCTCGTGAGGGAACGGTCCCGCGAACTTTCGGTCCCGCGCTCCCGCTTTTCCACGACCAGCACGGCCTCGATGTCGCGCGCCGGCAGGAGAAAGGCCAGGTTCTGCTCGTAGCCGCGGGGCCAGAGGCGGTAGAGAAGGAAGCCGAGCCGGCTCGTGAGTGCCTTCCGGAAAGTGAGCGTGGCCCTCTCGACGCGGAACGTGGGGCCTCCGAGGGCCTCGGGGTCGGCGAAAAACTCGAAGCTTCCGAGCGCAAGATGGTGGCGGTGGCCCGGATCCCGCCAGGACTCGAGGGACGAGAAGTGCGGCGTCCTGACCCACACCCGGGCGCCGTCCTTCGAGACGCGATGGACTTCCCGGAAGAAGGCCGCGAGGTCGGCCACGTGTTCGACGATATGGCTACAGACGACCCGTTCGAACGTATCGTCGGGGAGCGGCCACGGGACGTGGTCGAGGTCGTGGAGCAGGTCGACTCCGGGCCAGGGCCGGCGGTCGACCCCGAAGCTTCCGGGCTCCTTGTTCGGGCCGCATCCGAGATCGAGGGTCCTGGGAAGCATCGCGGCGCTTTTTTACCTTCGCTTCGACTCACCACCAAGTTCTCCCCGGCGCGCCATCGAGGCTGCGGCGAGAATCCGGAGGGCGCCCGAGCGGTACACGTGCCGGAGGCTCCGGGCTCCTCGGGGCGAATCTCGCCGGCCCGAATCGCAAGGGATGTTCCTTGACGCCGGCCGAGCCGCGCGGTTTATGGGCGCCGGCTCATGGGAGCGTCCGGTCGCATTCGGTTGATCGTATCGGGCGACGATTTCGGTATGTCGCCGGGTACGAATGCGGGGATCCTGGAGGCTTACCGCAAAGGGATCCTCCGACAGGCGAGTCTCATGGTGGCCGGCGATGCGGCCGAGGAAGCCGTCGCGGCGGCTCTCCGGGAGCCCGGGCTCGCCGTGGGGCTTCACCTCGTTCTCGTGCAGGGGCGGTCCGCCCTTCCACCCTACGCGGCCCTGCCGCTCGTGGACTTCTCGGGGGAGTTTCCGAAAAACCCCGTGGCCGCCGGAGTCCGATATTTTTTCCGCCGCTCGCTCCGCGACGTCCTCCGTCGCGAAATCCGCGCGCAGCTCGAGGCGTTTTCGGCCACGGGACTTCCTCTTTCCCACGTGGACGGGCACCTCACGATCCACCTCCACCCCGTCGTCCTCGACGTTCTCTGCGATCTCGCGCCGCGCTACGGAATCCGGGCGGTTCGCGTGCCTCGCGAGCCCCTTCTCGAGGCGTTGCGCTTCGACCGCCGGGACTTCCCGCGCAAGCTCGCGGAGGGGGCGACGTTCCGGCTGCTCGGCTCCTACGCCCGCAGGCGACTCCGGCGTGCGGGGATTTTCTTTGCCGACCGGGTTTACGGTATGCACCAGAGCGGGCGCGTCGACGAGCGCTACCTGCTGTTTCTCTCGACGCGGCTCCCGGAAGGGGTGACGGAGCTTTACGGCCATCCGGCGTACGCCGACGAGGGGGTCCGGCGTTGGACGCCGACCTACGACCGGGAGGAGGAGCTCCGTGCCCTGTGCTCGCCCCGGGTCCGCGAGGCGCTCGAAAGCCGAGGGGTGGTGCTCTCCTCCTACGCCGATCTCGTCGGGTCTTGCCTTCCGAGCGCCGGCGTGGGTGAATGACCGTTTCCGGTGGGGCATGACGGGAAGCGAACGAGTGCTCGTGGGCGGGGCTTCGGCGGAGCTCGTGGGCTGGCAGCGCTACGCGCTCTGGCTCGTGGCGGCCACGCTCTTCTACAACGTTCTCGAGGCCGCCGTCGCGCTCTTCGCCGGCGCCCACGCGCACAGCGTGGCGCTCGTGGGCTTCGGTTTCGACAGCCTCATCGAATGCGCCGCCGCCGCCGCCATGCTCTGGCGCGTCTGGGTGGAGCTCGTGGGCGGCGAGCCCGAGCGGGTGGCCTCGACGGAACACCGCGTCCACCGCTTCATCGGCGTCACGTTTCTTCTCCTGGCGCTCTACGTCGTCGTGCAGGCGGCCCACGCTCTCTGGGTACGCCACGTGGCCGAGGAAAGCGTGGCGGGGATGCTCCTGGCCGCGGCGTCCGTCGTCGTCATGCCCCTTCTGGCCGCGGGAAAGCTGCGCGCGGCGCGGAGAATCGGGAGCGCGGCGCTGCGCTCCGAAGCCCTCGAGACGCTCGCCTGCTCGTACCTTTCCTTCACGCTGCTCGTGGGACTGGCGGCGAACGCCTGGCTCGGCTGGTGGTGGGCCGACCCCGTGGCCGCGCTCTTCATGGTGCCGTGGCTCGCCCGCGAAGGCTGGGAGGGTGTGACCTGCCCGGGACCCTCGCGGCACCGCCTCGGTGCTTGAAGGTCAGCTCCGGAGACTCGACCAGTTGGCCGCGATGTAGCGTCCCGTGCGGTCGCCGAGCGCGGCCGTCGTGATTTGCGGCGGCGCGCCGAGCGAGGACGGGAAAACGCTCATGTCCGCCACGAACAGGTTCCGAAGGTCGTGGGCTCGCCCGTAGGAGTCGACGACGTGCCGCTTCGGGTCTTCTCCCATCCGGCACGTGCTCTGGGGGTGCGTGGACGCGACGGGGATTTCGCCCTGCCGGAATCCGCGGCGGTCGATTTCCTCGATCTCGGAAAGCTCGCGGAGCCGGAGCGGCTTCTCGTACGGGACGACCACTTCCCTGGCGCCCGAGGCGAAAAGGATTTCGGCGCAGTGTTTCATGCCTTCGACGAAAAGCCGCCTTTCGTGTTCTTCGACCGTGTACGTGATCTCGGGACGTCCCGAACGTCCCGGCCGCACCCGGCCCGAAGACTGGTCGTGCATGAGGACGAGAAGACCCACCATCCGGTGGTATTCGCGCATGATTTCGAAGTGCTCGCGGCCGAAGCCCGGGAGGTTCGTGGCGGTCATCACGGGAAAGCCGTAGATGGGCATCAGAATGTAGCCGCTGTCGGGGTCTTTCTCGAGGTCGATGAACTCGTCGACGTAGTAGCTCTGGGGGATGCCGCGGTAGCCGTAGATGTCCTCGTCGTAGATGCCGCTCAGAACGACGGCGGGATGGAGGTGGAGGTTGCGCCCGACCTGGCCGCTCGAGTTCCCGAGACCGCTACGCAGGAGAAGGAGCGGTGTGTTGATCGCCCCTGCCGCGAGAACGAAAACTTCGGCCTCGACGCGGAAGGAGTGACGAGGCCGGCCGAGGATGTCGACGATCTCCCCCTCCGCACGCCGGACGCGGTTCCCTTCGGCCACGAGCCGCGAGACCCGGAAATAGGGGTAGATCCGAACCCCGGCACGGTCGGCCGCGGGGACGTACGTGACGAGCATGCTCTGCTTGGCGTCGAAGGGGCAGCCGAGGATGCAGAAGCCCGAGAGGGTGCAGTGCTCGCGGTTGTGGTGCGCGACGAAGCCGTGGTAGCCGAGCTTCTCGCATCCCTCGCGGACCTTGTCGTTGAGCTTGTTCACCTCGTGCGGGGCGATCGGCTTCACCTTGAGCATCTTTTCGACCCGCTCGAACGAGGGGACGAGGTCTTCGTAGGAAAGCTCGCGCACCCCCTCTTCTCTGCGCCACTTCTCGAGAATCGGCGGGGGCGTCCGGAAGCAGTAGCAGAGGTTGTGTACCGTCGAGCCACCCACGGTTTTGCCTTGCAGGATCACGACCGAGCCGTCGACGGTCGTCCGCTGCCCCATGTCTTCGAAGAGGAGAGGCAGCATCTCGTCTTCCCGCTGCGTGAAGTCTTCTTTCGTGTGGTAGCCGCCCTGCTCGAGGAGAACGACGTCCCGCCCCGCTTCCGCGAGCTCCTTGGCCACCGGGCAGCCTCCCGCGCCCGACCCGATCACGCACACCTCGGCACGGAGCAGCGTGTCGGTGCGGATTTCCTCCGTCCTGGCGATCATGGAGAGGCTCGCCTCCGCGTCGGTAGCAGGGGATCCGGCCGTTCGCGGTGAGAGGGAAGCACACGCGGGGTGTTTCTCCCTTACACGCGCCCCCTGGCGCGGGCAAGAAGGGGCCCGGGGCCCGGCCGAGCCCGGTGGGTCGGTAGTTGGACGCTGTCGGTGTCGAGGTCGGGCGGAGCCCGCGCTGACGCGCCGCCGCACCCCGCCCTGCCGGACCTCGCCCCCCGCGTGGAGGAATTCTTCGCGCAGATTGCCGGCGGCTGAGAAGCGGGCGGCCGCACCGACCGGCCTGCTTGGCGCAGCCCGAGGTCGCTGCCACCGTGCCCTTTACCCGGGCGGACAGTGCTCAGCGTAGAGCTTCCCCGGACACGGGCTCGGGTCGAGGACGGGGATGTAACGGGGAGCCCGGGGCGGCGGCAAGGGGTCAGGGGGGCGCAGCTTACCCCACCGGCGCCCCCCCTCACACCACCCTGCGCGGGCGCGGCACCCAGGGGCCCGTGTAGTGGATTTTCTTCCACGTGGCGTCCTGGGCGTAGTAGCCGAGAAAGGCGAGGTTGCGCACGGCCTGGTAGGCAAGCCGGCGGAAGAGAAAGCGGCTCTCTCTCCATCCCTCGATGTGGGCGTCCTGCTCTTCGGGCGCGAGCGAGGTGAAACGGGAGAAGCGGAAGTCGAAGAGAATCGGTCCGTACTCGAAAAGCCAAAGGGCCCAGCCGAACTGGCGGCGGAGTTCGGGGTCGAGCTGGTAGAGCGCCGTATCGACGGTCGAGAGCGCTTGCGTGTCGCCGAACCGCGGCATTTCGGGGTCGCCCGTCTCCACGATCCGCTCGGCAATGGCCGTGAAAATTCGTGCTTCCTCGGGTCCGAGGACCCGCAGTCCGCGGCCGACGTCCGCGGCCGAAACAGACGAAGCGACCGGTCCGAGCCGGGAGACGGCGAGCATGGCCGCCGAGAACGCCGAGAGCCGGAGAAAGGAGCGGCGGT